>JAFIFH010000028.1 GCA_020832105.1 Idiomarina sp. | reverse complement strand
TACGTTGGTCGCCATCATGACCCAGTGGCTATACGGTAAGATGCGAACGCTTGAGCGCGGTCTAACGCCGGTCTCATTACGCCGACATATCACGGTGCTGGGTTGGAATTCGCGAACACTCCCTATACTGTTAGATATTCTAGGTCGTGGGCCCCTCGCGGAGAGTCGCGACAGTAAAAGGGTGCCAACCAGAATTAGTGTGCTCGCAGATGATATTACCGAAGGGCCTACAACTGAATTCAATAGTAACCAGGAGCTTGCGCGGCAGCGAAAACAAGTCATTCTGCGCTCGGGCTCGATGCTGAACCCGGAACATCTGCATCGCGTGGCGGCGGCAAATGCGCGGGTGGTGATTATTCCTAGTCATGCGAATAGTGCTGATGCGTTGCTAACTGCCGACGCAGAAGCAATAAAAGTACTGCTGTCGTTAAATGCGCAGCGCGCAGCAGACCAGCTGCCACTGGCAATTGTTGAGCTGCAAAGTGCAGATAAAATCCCCTTGGCGTTGCACTCTTATCGGGGCCGCCTGCAATTGGTGGCAAGCGATGTGGCCATCGCCCGGGCTTTTAGCCAAAGTGTGGTGAACCCTGGTGTGTCTGATGTCCTTGATTATCTATTGGTAGACGCGAACGGCTGTCAGCTTTACTTGACCAGTGCCACGCCACTGGAAGGGAAAGTATGGGCAGATGTGAGTGAGCACTATCATGCGGCGATTCCTTGTGGCCTGGTGCGGCAGAATGGCGAAGGCGATGAGACCATTTTGGTACCAGCCGCGGATACCAGAATTGCCAAGAGTGACTTACTTGTGCTGCTGGCCAATGAAGAGCGAGACATCGTTTTTGTACCAGCGGACCCTGCGCTGGAAGCGCCATTACCCCCAGCACAATGGGTGCCTCGCCAAACATCTAAGCAGCCGCGTTCGATTTTAATTCTTGGCTGGAACGCGCGGGTGGCTAAATTTATTGAACAGGTGGCTGAAGCGACGCAAGGGGTGCTCAACGTGACCTCCGTTTCAACGATGTCGCACGTCGACCGGCGTGCTCAGGTTGAACATATAGGTGACCACTGGCAATTTATTGAAGCCGACTACACCCGGCCTTCGATTCTAGCGAAGCAGCCGCTGGGTGACTACGATAGCATTCTGGTATTTGCCACCGACCGTTTAAACAGTGGTGAGGAGGCAGATGCACGCAGTATTGTCACCAATCAGCTGTTGGATTACTTACTGAGCGAACAGGAGAAGCGACCGCAGGTGGTGGTGGAACTGACTGATCCAAATAATGCGGTGTATGTGAGTGCGAGTAAGCATAAATTACGCAGTGAAGTGGTGCAAAGCTCGGCCATGATCAGCCACTTACTGGCGCAATTGGCGGTGTTTCCGCAGCTCAGATCGGTGTACGATGACCTACTAGACCCTGAAGGCGCAGGCTTGCACCTTCGTCGAGTGCCGCAGAGCTGGCACGGGGAGCATTACTTTCGTCAACTGCAACGCGCAGTCACCGCTGAGGGCGTTATTCTACTTGGTGTGAAACAGGGAAGTGAGCGCTCACAGTTGAACTTACCACCGAATACGCTCGTACCTTGTAATGAAGATACTTTGTTGGTCATCATGGGGTAAGTTCATCAGCCCCGTGCAGGCAACGAGAAACGAATTCACAACAAAAGGGTGCATGTGAGAACACGAATCAAGCCACCGCTGTTCAGTTGCTGTGTTATTGCCACAAGCCTTTTGCTGAGCGGTTGTTCACGAGAAGAGGAAGTAGAAGCGTCCGCCGTTGAACGGCGCACGCCTATCGCCGTGTATGAGGTGTCCCCTCGCGATCTTTCACGACAGGTCACACTGTCCGCCAGTGTGCGCCCGCGGGTGCATATTCAAATTCATAGTCGTAGCCACGGCGCCGTTGAGGAAGTCCTGGTAGAGGAAGGCGACGAAGTAGAAGGAGGCGCGATTCTGGCGCGTTTTGACGTGCAGGAAGAGCGTGTTGAATTACAACGCGCTCAGGCAAGAACCACGGAAACCGATCTTGAGCGTGAGCGGCTGGAACAGCTAATTGATGCACGCAATATTAGTGAAGCAGAATTACAGCGGGCGCAGGCTGCCGCTGAAGTTGCTCAAGCCGAGCAGGCGTTATGGCAGACCCGGGTTGATTTTGGCACCGTACGCGCGCCACAAAATGCCGTAGTGACCGCACGTCATGTTGAACCTGGTGAAGTTACCGAATCCCAGCAGTTGTTATTTGAATTGGCAGTGATGCAAGATTTAGTGCTGCGCCCAGGCATTTCAGAGCGTGACGTACGCCACCTTAGTATTGGTCAGGTGGTGCCTGTCCAGCTAGACGCGTTGCCGGGGACTCTGTTCGATGGTCGTATCCGGCGAATCTTCCCACTCGCCGACGCCACCAGTCGCTTGGTCACCATAGAAATTAGTTTGCCAGACGATAGCTATCAGCGCGGTATTCGCCCCGGCTACCTCGCCCGTATTCCGATGGTGGTTGATGCGCGCCCAGACACGATTGCGGTTCCTGCTGCAGCGGTCGGTGACAGTGACGACGGTCGTTATATTTATGTGGTTGAAGACGAGCGGCTACAACGCCGCGAGATAGAAGTAGGCATTACCCGCGGCCAGTGGACCGAGGTCACCGCTGGCTTAGAGGCTGGCGAGCTGGTGTTGGCAAGTAACCCTATCGATATGTCAGACGGCACGGCAGTTAGAATCGTCGGCTATCGGGGCTAATCGATGCGCAGCCACACGCCCCCAGCAAACACGCCACCACGTGGCTTAGCCAGTACTGCCATTCGTCGGCCCATCGGGACGCTGGCGATTGCTTCAGTGATTTTCGTGCTCGGGCTTTTTTTCGTCCAACGCCTGCCGGTAGACCTCTTACCGCATATTGAGTACCCACAGATAACCATCACGGTTAACTACCCGGGGGTTGCTCCAGAAGTCATGGAAGAGCAGGTCACCCGGGTGATTGAACGGAATATGGCAGCCGCGGAAAACCTCGCTTTGATTGACAGTCGAGCCTCCGAAGGGCGCACTAATGTGAACCTGCATTTTGAGCTAGGTACCAACCTCGACCTGGCCTTGCAGGACGCGGGCCGGCTCCTTGAACTGGCGCGCACTCAGTTGCCTCCTGATATCGAACCGCCCCGCTTGTATAAGCGAGACCCGTCGCAGGATCCGGTCTGGCAGGCCGGGTTTAGTTCCAGTGTGCGAACTGAAGTGGAAGTACACAACTGGGTGATTAACCAGCTTACCCCGCAATTAAATGCCATTCGTGGGGTTGCCTCAGTGGAGGCTGCTGGCGGCCAGGAACGTGAGATTCAGGTGATTGTCGACCAGCATCGGTTGCGCAGTTTCGGCCTCTCCATGAATGACATTATCGACTTGTTAGCCAGTGAAAACGTTGATATCGCGTCAGGCTGGATGACCTCAGACACCTTTGATGTGATGGCTAAAACTGATGGCATGCTGACCTCTGCCGAGGACATTGAAAACCTGCTGTTAACGGTGCCGCAATCGGACCAGCGTATTCGCTTAAGTGAAGTCGCTCAGATAGAAGATTCCCACGCCGAACAGCGTTTGTTTTCACGGCTCAACGGTGTGCCTGCGGTACAGGTGTCAATTACCAAATTACCTGAAGCGAATACGGTGGATGTGATTGACCAGGTTCAGCAGGTGATGGCCGACCTTGAACGCTCCGGCTTTTTGCCTGAGGATATCGAGTTTCAGGCGGTAGATGACCAGGCGTTTTTTATTCGCGGTGCAATCGGTAGTGTCGCTGCGGCCGCTCTACTGGGCGGTGTTTTAGCTATGTTGGTGGTGCTGTTATTTTTAGGCTCACTACGTAAAAGCTTTGTCGTAGGTATTTCGATTCCTGTCGCGGTGATGGCGACGTTTAGCTTAATGGGCCTGAGTGGACTGACCCTGAATGTGATCAGTCTGGGCGGACTTGCCCTTGGGGTGGGGCTGTTGCTGGACAACGCGATCGTGATGCTAGAAACCATCTTTCGTAAAATTAAAGAGGGTGAGGAAAACCCCGACATCGCTGCCCATGAAGGGGCACGTGAAGTCACCTCTGCGATTACTGCCGGTACGTTGACCAACCTGGCCGCGGTTTTACCTTTCTTGTTAATCACTGGCTATGCATCACTGATCTTCCGCGAGCTGATTCTGACCATTTCTTTTGCCATTCTCGCGACCCTGGCTGCGGCATTGACCCTTGTGCCCATGTTGGCAGCTTTGCTGGCGCGGGTGAAATGGCAAAGTGGGCTGGATAGGAGTCGGCTGGTGACCGGCTTTGACCGCGGTATGAACAGGCTCAGTGAGCTGTATGTGCGCGGATTGCAGCCATTACTGAAGTTACCGTATTTGAGCCTGCTGTTTGCCGGCCTGGCGGGTTGGGCGATTGTGGCAATTGGTGGCAAGCTGGGCAATGAATTTTTACCCCAGGTGGATGACGGTGGCGTCAGTGTGCGGATGGTATTACCAAGTGGGACGCCGCCAGGTGAGACTGACGACGCCGCCCGACAAATTGAAAAAGTGGTCATGGACATGCCCCATGTGGAGACCGTGTTTTCACTGGTAGGCGGCCATTTGGGCGGGGGCATTATCAACCCGCGACCAGGTACCAGTAATATTCGGGTGCAATTAACACAGGCCCGCGAACGCCCGGGCATGAGTGCTGGGCAGTGGGTGAGCGAAGCGCAGTCCCGCCTCGATGAGCTTGATCTGCCCGGTGCGAGAATCAGTGTGCGCCCGCCATCGATTTCGGGTCTGCAGTTTAGTCCTGGAGGGTCAGACTTTTCATTAACCCTGGTCGGCGATAATTTGCAGCAGTTGCGGCTGTACGCACGGGACATTGATGCACTATTGCAGGACATCCCCGGCCTTGAAGGGGTCGAAGTGGGTCGTGAAGATCGCAGTCCGTTGATGCGCATCCTGGTGGACAGAGAGCGTGCTGCTGATCTTGGCTTACGTGTGTCTGAAGTAGGCAACGCCGTGCGTCACGCCGTTGAAGGGGCGATTCCTACTCGCTTTATCGATGGCTCATACGAGTACGATGTGCGGGTGTTGTTGCCCCGTGAGCAAATTGCCGATGAAGAGGTGTTGGGTAATCTGATTTTATTCCGTCACCAAGGGGAACCGGTGTTTTTGCGCGATGTGGCCAGCTTCTCTTTGGGTGAAGGGCCTGCGCATATTGAACGGGAGAATCAGAACCGGGTAGTGCGTATCAATGGCGATATCAACACCCAGGCGTCGGACGTCGGTACTATTATGGCTGAAGTGGAACGGCGCATGGCAGGGTTTGAACTCCCTGACGAAGTTGCGGTGATTTACGCTGGGCAGTGGGAAACTATTCAAGAAACGAATGCCGAGTTACGTACCGTGGTGCTGTTAGCGCTGTTTCTGGTGTTTGTTGTTCTTGCCGTGCAATATGAACGACTAAGTAATCCGTTAGTCATTTTAACCGCAGCACCCTTAGCCTTACTTGGCGTGGTTGGCTTATTGGCGATGACAGGCACCGCGATGTCAGCACCCGTGTTGATAGGTGTCGTGCTATTGATAGGCATAGTGGTGAATAACGCGATTCTACTGGTTGAGTATATTGAAATCGGTCGGCGTGAGCAGGGCCTTGCTATTATTGACGCAGTGGGTAAAGCCGCACGGGTACGTTTGCGACCTATTTTGATGACCACGCTGACCACAGTGCTGGGGATGTTGCCATTGGCCATGGGCCTTGGCCAAGGCGCTGAAATCATGCATCCATTGGCGCTCGCCGTGGTCGGCGGGTTGTCAGTGTCGATGCTGCTAACGCTGTTCTTAGTGCCAGCTTTCTATATGATCGTCAGCGGTATTGCAGAGCGGTTGAAAGTTTGGGTAACCGGGGGCCGTACTAATGACGCTGAATAATGCGGATAAAAAAAGGTCGGCAATGCCGACCTTTTCTACTAAATTATTGGTTCTGTTAGATAACAGAAACGTTTTCAGCTTGAGGACCTTTCTGGCCTTCGGTCACAGTGAAAGAGACCTTTTGGCCTTCAGTCAGTGAACGGAAACCTTCTGAGTTGATTGCACTGAAGTGTACAAACACGTCTGGTCCGCCTTCGCGCTCTAAGAAACCAAAACCTTTTGACTCATTGAACCACTTTACGGTACCAGTAATTACGTCAGACATATCTTATCCTGATTTTAACATGTTAAATTGCATGGCCTCGCGGCCGAGTACGCCGGAACCAGCAAGGACTTATTTAGAACAGGACGAGGATCTTCCGAAGGGAGGTCGTACGTGTTTATAAATTCGAGCTGGTGTTCAAGCTTTTTTCAGTATACACCGGATGTGGCGTTGGTCAAATCTAAGCGAAAAATCGCTAAATGGTTAATATAACGACCTGTTTTTTATTATTTTTAAGGAGTGGTTTATGTCGTCTTTACGCCGTGCAAAGCACCAGGCTGAGTTGATTGGAAAGACGGACCTGCTGCGGATTCGTTCGCTGTCTGAATTGTGTGGCAGCGATATTTATGTCAAGTGTGAGTTCCAGAACCCCGGTGGTTCGATCAAAGACCGGGCGGCACTGCAAATGGTGGAAGATGCCATGGCCAGCGGCGAGTTGAAGCCGGGCATGACCATCGTCGAGGGCACCGCGGGCAACACTGGAATTGGCCTGGCTGTGGTTGCAAAAGCGCTTGGCCTGGATTTGCTGGTGGTGATGCCCAATGATCAGACCCGCGAAAAAACCCAGATGATCGAGCTGCACGGTGCCCGGTTAATGGCGGTCGACCCGGTTCCGTTTAAAAATGACAACCATTTTTACCATACCGCCCGGCGCTTGGCGGAGAACAGCGACAGCTATTGGTGGGCGAACCAATTTGAAAACACCAGTAATATGCGCGCTCATTACTTACATACTGGTCCGGAAATATTTCAGCAACTTGATGGCAAAGTGGATGTGCTGGTCTCTGTTTCAGGCACTGGCGGCACCATTGCAGGTAACTCGCGCTACCTGAAAGAACAAAACCCGCAAGCGGAAGTATGGCTCGCCGACCCGGACGGCTCAGGCAGTTATAATTTTCTTAAAACAGGCGAGTTTGTGGCGCAGGGTGGCTCGATGACCGAAGGCATTGGCATCATGCGGCGGGTGGAAAACTTTCGTCAGGCGCAGATTGATTATGCACTGAATTTGCCAGACCAGGATTTAGTGAGTATTGCGGATTACGTGCGTCGCCATGACGGGATTGTGCTGGGTAGTAGTTCTGCGCTGAATGTGGCGGCAGCCTACTTTGCCGCATTGCACCGCCCGCCAGGTCAAAACATTGTGACCTTTGCCTGTGATTTAGGCGAACGCTCAAGTTCAAAGCTGTATAACCCGGAGTACCTGCAAAGTCGCGGCCTCAACCCGCAGCCGGAGTCCATTGAGCATTTGACTGCGCGCTACAAAGAGCAGGGCGAGAGAGTTTTACAGGTTACCCGGGATTACAAAGCTTAACGGTTACCAACTGACCTGCATACGGTAACCATCGCTGTTGTCTGAATAGTATTCAGGCAGCAGGTCAGTCACTTCAAAACCAAGCTGGCGGTATAGCCCAATGCCAATGGCGTTGTCGCACTTCACCTCGAGGCGCATGCCGCCTGCGCTTTGTTTGGCGCGGTGAATAATCTCCTGCAGCATGGCTTTACCCAGGCCCCTGCCGCGGGCTTCAGCGCTAGTGGCCATTGAATAGAGCCGCCAGTAGCGGCTGTTTTTGCGGGTCAGGACAATGGCGTAGCCAAGCAGTGCAGGTGGCATTGTGGAGCGGGCAGATTGGGCTCCTTGATAACAAACAAGTACCAGGCTGCTTTTCGATTGCAGTAAATAGCGAAAGCTGCGCCGGCCAATCTGGTCATAGCTGAAAGTAGCCGCTTCAAGCTGACACAGGGCATCAAGGTCGCCAGGCTCGGCCTGGCGAATATGAAACTCATCCACGGCTAGTGCTCAAGGCGGCGTACAAAGTCAGCCATAATAATACGGTATAGCTCATCGCTCAGGTGTAAGTCTTCAACGCCATGGTCAATCGAAGGGTTGTCATTCACCTCGATGATCACCGGGCCACGGGAGGTTTCTTTCATGTCGACACCGTAAAGGCCATCGCCAATCAAGCGAGTGGCTTGCAGCGCTACTTTGATGACTTCTTTGGGCACCTGGTGCACACCCATGCACTCAAAATCACCACTTCGATTACGGGCGCTTTCGGCATGGTTATAGATCTGCCAGTGGTCCCGGGCCATAAAGTATTTGCAAGCATAGACCGCACGGTTGTTCATTACCCCAATGCGCCAGTCAAAGTCAGTGCGCATAAATTCCTGGGCAAGCAGAATGGTCGACTTAGCAAATAAGCGCTCTGCGGTTTCCTGCAGTTCAGCTTCATTGGTTGCTTTCTCAACGCCAATTGAAAACGACCCGTCCGGAATTTTCAGTACCACAGGGTAACCAAGGCGCTCACCGATAGCGGCGTAGTCAATGGTGTCGGCATCAATCAACAGCTCTGAACGTGGCATCGGCACTTTGTTCTTCTCTAACAGCTCATGTAGAAATACTTTGTTCGCGCATTTCAAAATGGCTTCAGGAGAGTCAATCACCACCAGCCCGTTGGCCTGGGCTTTTTTCGCAAAACGGTACGTATGGTGGTTTATGCGCGTGGTTTCACGGATAAATAGCGCATCAAATTCAAGCAAACGACTGTAGTCGTCAGCGGTGATCAGTTCGGCGTCCATATCGTTAAAGCGAGCGGCCTGGATAAACTTTTGCAGCGCTTTTTTGTCGCTGGTGGGAATATGCTCGTCCGGATCGTGAAGGATCGCTAAATCATAGCGATACTCTTTGCGTGCCCGGGCTTTTCGCCACACACGTTTGTTAAATGCATCCAGCGCATTCGCAAATAACGTTTGTTCGTCGTCATTGAGCTCGTTGAGCGGACGGTTGCTCAAGCTTTCAATCGTCCAGTCGTTAGCATGACGCACAAAGGTCGCCTGTAAGGTCGGACACGGATAAGCCTCGAACAACTGGCGCGCGAGTAGGGTTAAATCATTGGAATCAGTTTGTCCGAAGCAAATCAGTACGCTGACCTTGCTCTCGTTCGTGTGGGTTGCAAATTTACTCAACTGGCGATTCATATCGCGCAAAAATAACTGGTAGTGGCTGAGGTTTGCCAAATCATTCATCACCCCTGCTGAGGGTAATGCTCGCTGGCCGCGGGCCTCGGCGAGCAAACTGACATAGTAACCTGTGGACAGGTAGCTCAGGTCAGCACACAAATTTATAATCGTACCGCGGTGGCGGGCACCCGCCTGCTGCATATATTCCGCGGCACTCATCACCGATTGGCTGGGTAAGTAAGGCTGCCAGTCGGACAGATCATCAACAATGATCAAAGCTGTATTACGCATGTTACTCCGTACTTAAGTGGTAAAACCTAAGTGTAGTGTAGTCAAAAGACTGCGGAATAATCCGCAGGTCACAATCTGTTTGTTGAACTTTGCAGCCAGTTATAGCGTACCGCTTGTGGTAACGGGCCGGTATCGTCAGGCTCTGTATTTCAAGGCCCGGTTTCGGGCAAAATGGTTCGTACCCAAAGCGCTGCAAACGTGCTTATAATGGCGCAAATTTTGTTGAAAGGAAAACAGAATAATGAAGTATAACGGCCGCTCCAATTTCAACCACGCAGAGCCTGCCAAACTGGGTGTCTTAGTGACCAATTTAGGCACCCCTGAAGCCGCCACACCAAAGGCATTACGCACATACCTGGCACAGTTTTTATCCGACCCACGAGTGGTTGAGGTGCCTCGTTTGTTATGGAAAATTATTTTGCACGGTGTGATTCTGCGCATCCGGCCTGCGCGGTCGGCAAAGGCGTACCAAACGGTATGGACTGAAGAGGGTTCACCGCTGATGTTCAACACCCGAGCACAGCGTGATGGTCTGGCTGCTAAGCTCAGTGAACAATTCGGTGATGGCGTGCAGGTTGAGTTTGCCATGCGTTACGGTCAGCCTTCTATTGGCAATGCGCTGGACAAGCTGATGAATGGTGGCGTGCGTAAGCTGGTGGTGTTGCCGATGTATCCGCAATATTCCGGCTCCACAACAGGCTCTACGTTTGACAACCTGGCAGATGATTTTACCAAGCGTCGCTGGTTGCCTGATCTTCGTTTTATTAGCCACTATCATGATTATCCGCCTTATATTGCTGCAGTTGCCGAGAAAATTAAGGCGCACTGGGCCGAGCATGGGCGATGCGACAAGCTGATTTTCTCTTATCATGGCGTGCCAAAGCGGTATTTACTCAAGGGTGACCCATACCATTGTGAGTGTTACAAAACCACACGTTTGGTTGCAGAGTACCTGGATTTGGCTAAAGATGAATACATGACCACCTTCCAGTCACGCTTTGGGCGGGAAGAATGGCTGAAGCCATATACCGATGAGACGCTAAAAGGCCTGCCTGAAAAAGGCGTCAAGTCCGTGCAAATGGTCTGCCCGGGTTTTTCCTCTGACTGCCTTGAAACTATTGAAGAAATCGGTGAAGAAAACCGTGAGTATTTTATCGAAGCAGGTGGCGAAACCTACCAGTACATTGAGTGTCTGAATGCCGATGCTGCGCATATTGATATGATGAACCAACTGGTGCTGGAAAATATCCAAGGCTGGCAGCCGCAGGACAGCGCGCTGGCGCAACAGACCGCTGAGCGCGCGAAACAACTGGGTGCAGAGCAGTAGCCCCGGTTAAGCGATAGAAAATAACAGTATGCGAATCATGGAGAGTCAAAATGTTGGGTATGCTGGCGCGCTTTTTTAAAGCGCTGAATTCAGAGTCAGGTCCCTGGGCGATAGCCTGGGCCTTTGTATTGGGCATGATCATCGGGCTGACGCCCTTGCTGAGCATGCATAACCTTATAATTTTGTTCCTCGCCATGTCGCTGCGAATCAACTTCAGTGGTTTTATCCTGGCCTGGTTGTTTTTTTCCGGGGTGGCGTATGTGTTCGACCCGGTGGCCGATTATATTGGCGAGGCTTTACTTGAGGCCCAGGCATTACAGGGCCTTTGGCATAGTCTTTATGACAACCCGGTCGCGCGGTTATTCCAGTTTAACCACACCATTACTCTAGGCTCGCTGGTGTTCGCAATACTGTTCGCCCCGGTTTGGCTGTTTATCAGTTATTACCTGGTGGTGAACTATCGCAAGCGCGTACAAGCCTGGTTCCTCAAGCTGAAAATTGTTCAGGCGTTGCGCAGTACCAAGCTGTGGGGCCTCTATCAACGGCTCAGCACATTGCGTGGAGGTTCAGTATGAATAAGGTGATTCGCTGGCGTGGCATGCTGGCCTTCTTTGGTTTTTTCGCCGTACTGATAGCCATTGTGTATCTGTTCGCGGCGCCGTTATTGCGCTTTGGCCTGACGACCGGGTTAACCCGCGCCAATGGGGCCGAGGTGAATATTAGTAGCCTTAACATCAACTGGTCACCCTTTGCAGTGGAACTCAATATGATTGAGTTCACTGACCCGGAAACCCCTGAGTTGAATCGCTTTCAGGCTGAGCGGGTGAGCTTTGGTTTAGATCTGTTACCGGCGATGATCGGCCGGGTGTATATCGACGAGCTCACCGCCACAGGCATTGCCATGGCCGTTGAGCGTTCGCGCCCTGGCAGAATCCGAGCTGATTATATTGCTGAACGGGAAGCCGCAGGCAACCCCACCTGGGGTGAGCGCTTTACCGAGCTCGGCTTTGATTTCCCAGATGTGAATGAACTGCTGGAGCGCAGTGAAATTCGCACACCTCAAGTTATCGATGAGGCAGAAACACGCTCGCGAGCAACCCGTGATGACGTTCAGGCGCGGCGTGAAGATTTACCCGCCAGCAGTGTCGTAGATGACTACGAAGAGCGTTTGCGTGAGTTGCGCGAGCAACGGCCGCGTTCGATCGAAGAGTTTGAGCGTTTGCGCGGACAACTGACAGAGTTGCGTGACGACATGCGTAGTGATCGGGACCGGGTGATTGCCTTTAAGGACAGCGTTGAAAATGCGTACGAGCAGGTGTCCACGGATGTCCGTCAGCTGCGTGATGCCCCAGGCAATGATCTGCAACGCATACGCCAGTTAATTGAACTCGACAACGACGCCATTAGCGATATCGCCGGTATATTGTTTGGCCCCCAGGTACAGAAGTGGACTGACTATGGGTTAATAGCTTTTGATTTCGTCGCCCCATTGTTGCAAAGCGAAGCGGAAGAAGAACCTTCGCGTTGGGAAGGCCGTTTCATTGAGTTTGATGACGGTGATCAGGCCACCTTCCTGATCCGTCTGGCCCACACCTCGTTAACTATGGCCGATATCGACATTGACCTGCGCTGGGACAACATAACATGGCAACATGAGCGAATCGGCAGCCCAACCACCTATGCCTTAAGTGTCACAGAAACGCCTTACTGGCGCAGTCTGAGTGCCGACGGCAACTTCTTTATCAACGAAGCTATAGAGTTCAGCGGCCAGCAACAATGGGCACTGCTAGGTGCAGAGCTCGCTGCGCAAACCTTACTGGAACAAAGCAACCTGCGGGTTGATTTGAGTAATGCAGTACTTGATAGCCGGGGTGATATTCAAATTACCAACGGTCAGTTCAGTGGTGGTGGCGCGGTGAATATGCAAAGCGTGCAGCTCAATACCACTGGCGAACGCACCTGGACGCGGTTACTTGGCCAGGCGTTAGATCAGGTCAATGCGTTTGATCTGGACATTGGTCTTGGCGGACGAGTTGGGTCGCCGAGACTGAATATCAGCTCAGACCTGGATAATCAGTTGCAAACGGCGCTAACTGGTGTGATGCAGGAGTATGCCGGTGAGCAACTTGCCGAGGTTCGCGCGCAACTGGAAGCTGAAGTTGCACGGGCGATGGCAGATATTCAACCACGCTTGGACCAAATCAATGAGCTGCGTACATTGGCTGAAAACCGCGAAGCCCGTATCCAAGGGCTGCTCGATGAAGAGCTGGACAACCTGCGCGATAGTGCGCTGGACCAGCTGCGCAATCGATTAGGCGACCAGTTACGTGGGCGTATCGGTGGTGGCTAAGCCCAGTCACTGAGGTATGTCGATGAAAAAGCCGCGCTCAGCTCAATACCCTGACCGCGGCTTTTTGCTGACGAATGATTGCAGGTGAATGATGACTCACGAATTACTGCTGAGTCTCATGAGTCGGGCGCTCATCCGCGAGAAAATCCCGCAGCACATCCGCCTGCTGCTGAATCGAGACAATGCCGTCGAGATGTCCCCAGTCGCCCTCGATCTCCACATACTGACTATCATTGCCGAGCTCAAGCAGGCGCATATGAGCCAGACGAGCCATGTCGGGCATCAACAGCAAATCGCCCTGGGCTGGCATGAATAAGGTGCGAGCCTGAATGCGGGCGAGGCCACTATCGAGATCGTCCTGCATGCCTGCAAGAAACAGCTGGTTGGCGCGCACCAGATAAAGAATGTGGTTGGCGTCGGCGTATCTTGCCCGCTCGCGAGCGCGCTCGCGCAGCCAGTTCACGCTGCTATGGTAAGCTTGAATGTCTTGCAGGGGCTCACTCTCTAACGTCTTGGCATCGTCAAACATGGCATTGATGGCGCGCGGATGCATCGCTTGCAAACTGATTTGCATCAGCGCTTGCTGCAGCCCGGCACTTGGTGGTTCAGCGTCATAATACTCACCACCTTGCCAGTTTGGGTCATTTAAAATGGGTTCCGCCCATTGCTGTAGCGACAATACGGTCCATGGGTCGGCCTGGGCCATCCCAATCACCGATACCATACGTTCTACCCGCTCAGGGTAGGCGCTGGCCCAGTCAATCGCCTGCAACGAGCCCATCGACGCACCGATCACCGCATGCAAGGACTCGATACCCAGATTATCCAGCAATGCTTTTTGCACATTGACGAAGTCACGAATGGTGGTGACCGGAAAATCCATGCCATAGCGCTTGCCAGTTTTACGATTGAAGGTGGCGGGTCCGGACGTTACCACGAAGGGGTTGTGTGGCTCCTGATTCACCAGCGTGTCGACGCTGATGACATAGTATTTGTCGGTATCAATGGCCTTTCCCGGCCCCACAATGGCGTCCCAATAGCCCAACGCGCCGCCATCTTCATAACGGCCAGCTACATGGCTGGAGCCCGAGAAAAAGTGGGTGATTAACACGGCGTTGTCACGGGCCTCGTTGAGCTCACCATAGGACTGCCAGCCAACACTGATATAGTCGACGCTCTCGCCAT
Organism: Idiomarina sp.; assembly: GCA_020832105.1. Taxonomy (GTDB): domain Bacteria; phylum Pseudomonadota; class Gammaproteobacteria; order Enterobacterales; family Alteromonadaceae; genus Aliidiomarina. Next base: position 6,380 of record JAFIFH010000028.1, on the reverse strand, counting down.
TAAAAAAACTGAAATTTTCAATCTCAAAGACTTTTTTCTCAACCCATGGTTGCTGGTCTGCCGCCGCAGTCCAGGCCCATGTGAGGAGAAGCGCCATACACAGGCGTGGTGTCCAGCTCAATAAGCTCAGCTTCATACTCATGATGTCTGTCCTTTGGTCATGGGGTGTTCACCTGTTGTCGTCGAGGTGGTTGCAGGGGTGAGTAAGTAATCCTGATATTGGTCGCGCAATGTGTTCTTTGTCAATTTACCGGTACCAGTATGGGGCAGGCTATCCACAAAAACGATCTCGTCAGGGGTCCACCATTTGGCAATTTTTCCATCCATACTTTGGTAAATACTGGCTTTGGTAGCCTCATTTGCCGTGGCGTTGGCTTTCAGGTGCACTAACAACAACGGCCGCTCGTCCCATTTGGGGTGGCGTACGCCAATCACGCAGCATTCATTCACCTGTGGATGTTGCGACACAATGTTTTCGATATCCAGCGAGCTTATCCATTCGCCCCCGCTTTTGATCACGTCTTTTTTGCGATCAACCACCTTCATATAACCTTCTGCATCAATCACTGCAATGTCTCCGGTGGCAAGCCAGCCGTTAGGGAAACTATGGCGGTCGTCATGGCGGAAATACTGTTGGCATATCCATGGGCCACGCACGCGCAGCTCGCCGCTGGTGACGCCGTCATGAGGTAGCGGCTGGTCATTGCTATCAAAAATGTCCATCTCAATACCAAACACGGCACGTCCGGCAGTGGTTTGCAGTTGATAGCGCTGCTCGAGTGGTAATTGCATGATCGCATCCGTTGGCGGTGCTGAAGTGACCAGCGGGCCGGTCTCGGTCATCCCCCAGATCGGCTGCCAATAAATGCCGTATGTCTCCCAGTAGGTTTTCACCAGCCCCAATGGAGACGCAGCGCCGCCAACACACACCCGCTTTAACGGCAGTGACTGAATGCCCTGTTCAAGTAAATAATTGTGCAGGCTCAGCCAGATTGTAGGGACACCCAGCGCAACATTAACCTGATAACGGTCAATTAATTCCCAAATAGCGTCACCGGAGGTACCGTTGCCCGGTAGTACAAGGGTGCAGCCCACTAAAGGTGCAGCGTAGGGCGCGCCCCAGGCACCCACGTGATACATAGTGACCATGGGTAACAACACACTGTCTTCACGTAAATCCAGCAGCGCTGGTGACACAGTGGCTTGTGCATGTAACACGATGGAGCGCTGGGAGTAGAGCACGCCTTTCGGATTGCCCGTGGTACCCGAGGTATAGCACAACATTGCCGCCTGGTTGTCATCCAGATACGGCCAGTCATAAACCGTTGGCTGACCTGCGAGCAAAGGCTCGTAAGCGATAAATTCGATACCTTGAATATCTTTTGCTGCTGCAGGAAGGTGCTCGCTATCGCCAAGCACTACCACTCCTTTCACCGTGGTGAGCTGTGGCAGGACCTCAAGCAGTAGGTCGATAAAGTCGATGTCCACGAACACATAGGTATCTTCGGCGTGGTTAATAATGTACTCAATTTGTTCGCTAAATAAGCGTGGATTCACGGTATGTAAAATCGCGCCAACCCCACTCACCGCATAGTACAGCTCCATATGGCGATGGGTATTCCAGGCCAGGCTGGCAATACAGTCCCCTGGCTCAACACCGAGCGCCTGTAAGGCATGGCCAAGTTGTGCGGTACGCAACATGGTGGCGGCATAGGTGGTCTCGATAATGCCAGTGTCACTGGTCCGTGAGACAATCATTTTGTCGCCATGTTGCCCGGCTGCAAAGCGCAGCAGGTCAATCACTCGCAAAGGGGTTTGCATCATATTACCAGCCACGCTGGCAGGCTTGCAGTAAGGGTTGGTCATACAGCTGTACCTCAAAATCTTATTTTCTTGGTCGAAGTTCTATGCAACGTCATTGGCGGATTAGAAAATGTTGAATAACGCGATAGCCAGCGCCAGGCCAATCACAGGGATCACCACAGTCACCGCGGCCACCGGGCCGTAAGCTGCACTGTGTGTTTCGTTACAAATGGCGCGAATGGTGGTCACCACATAGCCATTGTGCGGCAGTGAATCAAGAGCACCTGAGGATATCGAAACAATCCGGTGCAGTTGATCTGCAGGCACCCCAGCGTCCATATAATGGGGACCGATCTCTGGCAGAGCGATAGCCTGACCACCAGACGCACTGCCCGTTAAACCTGCGATCACACTGACCGCCACCGCGGCACCCACAAGCTCGTTCCCCGGCAGGCTGGTCATTGCCACCACTGCGGCTTCAAAGCCTGGGGTTACTCGGGCAACCGAGCCAAAGCCAACCACGGCGGCGGTATTACCAATTGCAATCAGCGCCCCTGTGGTGGCTTCCGTCATCGCATTTTGAATGTTGTGAAAGAACTTCCAGTTGATAATGCAGATGGTTAATACACCACCTAAGAGGGCGACAATCAGTGCCTTTTGCTGCAAAATATCGTGGAATATAAAGGACAGAATAAGCACCACAATCAAAGGGATTAGGCCAGTGATTGGGTGTGGCCGACGACGGTCCTGTAACACCGGGTCACCCTTGCGCTCAACAAAGTGCTCGCCGCGGGCCACCGCTTTTAAGATCATCTTGCGCAACCACCAGTAGCCGGTAATCGCCATAAATACTGCGACCACCAAGCTGACTTCCCAGGCGGCATAGGGTGACGTACCCAAGTACGCGATAGGGATCCAGTTTTGGATCTCCGGAGAGCCTGCTGAGGTCATGGTGAATGTCACCGAGCCAAACGCCAGCGCAGCGGGAATAAAGCGGCGGGGCAGGTTGGCGTCTTTAAATAGTGACAGCGCCATGGGGTAGACAGAAAATGCCACCACAAATACGCTCACCCCACCGTAGGTTAGAATCGCACAGGCAAGCACCACCGCAAGTACGGCGTTTTTCATCCCAATCTTGCCGACAATCCATTCTGCGACGCTGTCTGCAGCACCGGTGTCTTCCATGAACTTGCCGAACATAGAGCCGAGCAAGAACATAAAGAACCACGCAGCAACAAAGCCTGCAAAGCCGTCCATATAATTCTCAACGAAATTAATCTCACCAAGAAATATCGGGACGCCACCAGTCAGCGCCACCAGCAACGCACAAAGGGGGGCACTGATGAACAGGTTCCAGCCGCGTAAAGTCATTAGTATTAGCAGCACCAGGCCGCCAACGAGTCCAATCATGCTTAACATGAACTACCTCAGGTTAGTGGTTAACAGTCTTTGCCATGACGTTAAGAGCACCTGCATACATTGTGCTTTAAGTTATGCAGCGACCCTATAGTACTATGGTACAGATCACAATTTACCAACATTGAGTTACAGTCTATTCGCCATGACACAGAAACTGAGCACCAGACACGAGAATCTGGATAATAAATAATTAGAGGAACACACTCATGAATAAGCAGGCTTTTAGACGTTCAATTTGTGCGCTCGCAGTGGCCAGTGCATGCGCTGGAATGACCGCAACCGCAGTCGCTCAGCAGGACGAGGCGCAAGCAGAGGGACAAGGACTCGAGCGTATTCAGGTAACCGCACGGCGCTCAGTGGAAAACTTGCAAGAGGTGCCGGTTGCGGTCAGCTCATTTAGCGAGGCGGATCTCGAACGCCTCGGTTTAGAAGACATTACCGAGCTACAACAGCGCATACCAAATACCACCTTACAGGTCAGTCGCGGTACCAATTCAACCTTAACTGCATACATTCGCGGGATTGGTCAACAAGACCCACTATGGGGCTTTGAACCTGGCGTCGGTATTTATATCGACGATGTCTATATCGCCCGTCCGCAAGGCGCGGTACTGGAAGTTTTTGACGTTGAACGGGTAGAGGTCTTACGGGGTCCGCAGGGTACCCTGTATGGTAAAAACACCATCGGTGGGGCGATGAAATACGTTACCCGTAGCTTAACTGGCGATACCCAGGCACATGTGCAGGGCACCCTTGGCAGTTATAATCAGCGAGATCTTAAGGTTAGCGGACAAACTTCAGTCACCGACAACTTCTTTGTTGGCGGCGCGTTTGCCACATTGAATCGTGATGGCTTCGGTGAATTCGTCAATACCGGCGACGACAACTACAACAAAGAGCTGACCACCGGTCGCATCAGTGCCCGCTGGCTTGCAAGTGACCGTGTTGATGTACGCTTCTCAGCCGACCGCACCGACGATCATTCCAATTCCCGTGGCGGCTACCGGTTGACCACCAGTCAAATTACCGGTCAAGAACCTTTCGGCAGTGTGTACGACTCCCAAACTGCTCTCCCTGTGCGGAACCGCGTGCGTACCGAAGGCATGTCACTCACGGTAGACTGGGAAATGAGCGACGATTGGATGTTCAAGTCGGTGACAGCCATGCGTGAAGGCTATACCAACACCAATATTGATTTTGATTCCACCGTAGAACCGACCCTACTGGTGCCTGCCATTTATGAAGACGAGCAGTTTACCCAGGAATTTCAATTCAATTACACCGCTGACAATTTCAGCATGGTTAGTGGCCTGTACTTCTACGAAGGCGAAGCCTGTGGGGTATTTGGCACCCTGCTTGGCCAGCTTGGGGTTAGTGTAGAAAATGGCGGCTGCGTGGATACCTCAAGCCAAGCGGTATTTGGTCAGGGTACTTACGATCTTAATGACCAGTGGTCAATCACCTTAGGTGGTCGTTACACCAACGATGAAAAGAGTGCCGATGTGTTTCGTGCAACCTACCTGGGTTTGAAGTTCCCGGACGACGAAGCGACCCCCATTGCGATTAACTCCGACTTTGAAACTGACGCGAGCTGGAGTCGTTTCTCACCCCACGCCAGCGTACGATATCGTGCCAACCGTGACCTGATGTATTACGCCAGCTACAGCAATGGCTTTAAATCAGGGGGCGTTGATATGCGTGCCGACCAGAGCCTTAACCCGGACGCCAACCAACCCTACGACCCTGAAATTGTCGATACCTTTGAAGTTGGGGTGAAAGCTGAAATGTGGGATCGCCGGTTACGGGTTAATGCCGCGCTGTTCTATTCAGACTATCAGGATATGCAGGTGACAGTGCAGCGTGCTGTGGATGCCGGGGTTGCTTCGCAGGTACTAAACGCCGCGGATGCTACGGTGCAGGGGTTTGAAATTGAGAGCATATTCCAGGCCACCGAGAGCTTAACCTTTAACGCGACCTTAGGGTATGTGGATGCAAGCTTTGACGAGGTTGCGTTCTTTAACCCGGTGACTGGCGAAATCGATGACGTGTCCGACCTATGGTCATTCGCCAACACGCCGGAACTGAGCGCTAACCTCGGCTTTGCGAAAGAGTTCCGCACCCAGTGGGGCGATATGGTGTGGTCAGGTAACCTGGCGTACCGCAGCGAGACGCAAATTTTTGAAGTACCTTCGATGCTGGACATGGATGCCTATAGCTTAGCCAACACTAGTGTGGTCTGGTATTCCAATGACGGGCGCTGGAATGCAGGTTTGCACATTAAAAACCTGTTCGACAAAGAGCATCGCCTGGCCGGCTATAACTTTGCGGCACCACGTGACGCCAGCGGTAATATTACCGGCCCTGGCTTGGGCGGCGAAGATACCATTGTGGGTTACTATGGCGACCCGCGCACGGTGTCATTCACGCTGGGCTATCGTTTTTAATTAGGGCTCAACAAGGCACTGGCCGCAAGGTTGTCGCATCCCTCGCCCTGGAGAGACTGTGACAATCGTGCGGCCTTTTTTTTGCCATAGGATTAGGTCTGCCGTCGCAAAATAATATGAGTTACACTGGCGTAACATAAGGGGCTACAGGATGAACAATATGGCTCGAGCCATTATCGCAGACGACCACCCGCTATTTAGAGCCGCGCTGCACCAGGCGTTGCGCGAAAGCCTTGGCGAGAGTATTGAGCAGGTGGCTTCATTTGATGAGTTGTCCGCATGTTTGCAGCAGACGCCGCTGGTGGAACTGGTTTTTCTTGATCTCAATATGCCAGGCAACCAGGGGCTAACGGGGCTGACTACTTTGCGTAATCAGTATCCGGATATTCTGGTGGTGGTGGTATCCGCCAATGAGCAGCTTTCGGTGATTCGCCGCGCGCTGGATTTTGGTGCCAGCGCTTATGTGCCGAAATCAGTGCCATTAGAGTTGTTAACCCAGGCGGTGGAGCAGGTGCTTGCCGGGGAGACCTGGGTGCCAGCCGAGATAGCGGAAGAGCTTGCCCACAGCGACCCGAACCCCAGCCAACAGGCGTTTGCCAATCAGCTCGAGCAGCTCACCCCGCAACAGTTTAAGGTCCTTCAATGTATTGCGGATGGCCTGCTGAATAAGCAAATCGCTTACACCCTGAATGTTCAGGAAACCACCATCAAACA
>JAFIFH010000024.1 GCA_020832105.1 Idiomarina sp. | reverse complement strand
GCCTCTAAATGAATACTACTATTCCCAGCTATCATATAGTTAATTTTTGAGAGAAAGAATGAAACAGGCTCTCTAGTCGGATCACTAAAGAAGACAGCTGATTGCAACTCAAATTCTTGAAGATACAAATCTATGTCTTTTTTTAAATGTGCAGGATGCCATCTCAATACCACATTAAGACCTTCTCTAATGAGAAAATAAACTAACGCTATTACAGCTTGAGGCTTATCTAAACTATTTATAGCTAACCCTACTTTATCATGCGGAAATACCTTCATCTTATTGATGATTTTCTTCTGTCCAGAAAGAAATATAGCTGGCATTGGCGATAAACTATTCGACGTAGGCTGATTAGGCTCACAAAGTCTATATATTTTTAAAGCAGCTTCACCATCAAGGAATGCATAGTTAACTCTAAGAGCTGGAAAGATAGGGCTAACAGAAGCGTGCTGTAAATAAACCGTTTTTATTTTCAAATAGTGAGCCGCTGCTAACAGGCAACGGTTAGTAGCACTATGATCGTTAGCTATCACAACACACCTAGGTTCTGACTCCTTTAAAACTCGATAGAAGTATGCTACTGCGGGATACACACTACAAAACCAAGAGAAATGCCAATCTAAAGACTTACGGTGTATTACTTTAAGTCTTTTTCGCAAGGCTCTACCGCGAATCAGGAGAAGAACTATAGCACGATATACATCTACAGGTTTCAACCGATAAGGGGTATATTTCTCGATTAATTCATTCCGACCGACAAGTTTTTCATCAACTATCATGACTACGTCTTCTTCATGATTTATTAAACTTGTCACTGTAGATGCTAACGAATCCAGTTGATTTTTTGTCCCGGCATACACGATAAACTTGGGAGATTTTTTAATTGATTCATCACTCCAAATGTCAACGCTAGAAAATAGGCTCCTCAAGTACTTTATTATTTGCACTAGTAACCCTTTGTATTTCGGTCCTTTTTCTAATAAATGAGGCAACTTACTGATTTGCTGGCCGTGCATGTACGCTAACCATTCTTCTGGTTCATTATCGAGGATTTCCGAAATCGCTTTGTACCAACTCATTTATCGAAACAATTCCTATTTACTGGGGTATTTGCTTTAATGTTAGTATTTAGGACTCCCCCAAGAGTCTCGCTTAATGCTTTAGGAGCTAATCCATAGCCAGGGCGCACGCTGCGCACGCACTCGTCAGTTATCACCTCACCAGCTTTCATATCTCTCACAAAGTATAAAGACCGACGGAACTGCGCGTTGCCCTGTTCACTCGATTTTCGCCCGTAATCAACTTTACCAAGTGCGATCCAGGCAGTCTTACTGTCATAACACAGCGCTTTTAACTCTGCAGGCTCAAGAGAGAAGCTATCATCCGGCCCACCGCCCGCACGGTTCAGTGTAAAATGTTTTTCAATAATTGAAGCACCAAGGGCTACACTGGTGATCGCGGTTGTGTTGTCGATCGTGTGGTCGGAAAGTCCGGTTACCAAACCAAAGCGCTCAACCATATCCGTAATCGTACGTAGATTATAATCTGCAGCGGGTGCCGGATAGCCACTCACGCAATGCAATATCGCAAGTTGTTTACATCCTGCACCTTTCGCAGCATCAATTGCTTCAGCTATCTCTTCATCGTTTGCCATGCCCGTGGAGATAATCATAGGCTTACCTGTACGCGCAACATACTCAATCAATGGCAAATCAACGGCTTCGAAGCTGGCGATTTTATAGGCCGGCGCATTCAGATCTTCCAACAAGTCCACCGCAGTACTATCAAAAGGTGAGCTGAAGATGGGAATGTCTAAACCTCTGGCATGTTCAAACAATGGTTTGTGCCACTCCCAGGGGGTATGCGCTTCTTCATAAAGCTCATAAAGCGTTCGACCATCCCATAGACCACCTTTAATTTTAAAATCGTCACCATCGCTATCAAGCGTAATCGTATCGGGGCGATAGGTTTGCATTTTAACTGCATCGGCTCCAGCCTTTTTCGCCTCTTCAATAATACGTTTTGCGGTATCGATAGAGCCGTTATGGTTCGCTGACAGCTCGGCAATGATATAAGGCGATTCATTTACAGAGATGCGCCGACCAGCAATAATAATTTCAGGTGTGTTTGTAAGGGTCGTCATTGGTACCTCTTAATCTACTTTTGTTTGGCCAGCCATTCTGCTTTTAATAGTCCAAAGCAGAGCACGTCAACAGCGTCATTATTAACATATGCATGGGCTCGCAGCGTGCCTTCATGAGTAAAGCCGAGGGCTTGGTGAAATGCAATCGAGGCCTCATTGAAACGCAACGCTTCTCCACAGACTTTTTCCAGCTTCAAGTCGCTGAATGCATAATCAAGTACCCGATGTCCGAGTTTGCGACCCGTGCCTTTTTCAGCATCCGGTGCCACGTAAAATCCCCAACCTGCACGGTGACCATGCCTGGTTAACTGCGCATAGCCCATCGCCTTGCCATCTTCCATATACAGGCATAAATGAACGTCAGGATTGTCCTGCATGCGTGCAAACCAAGACTGATGCTCGGCCTCAGTAATCTCATGCTGGGTATACATAAACCGCTTGATATCTGGGTGGTTGCGCCACTGTCGTAATGTGGGTAAATCCTGCTCCGTTACTGCTCTTAATATACTTTTACTCATTTCGTTTATGCTCTGATGAAGCCGACACCATTGCGTGAATAACCTGACTCGTACCGTCGCCAGCACATACCGAACGTGCCTTCGTAGACATCGCCTTTAGGGTCTGCACCGACAATGCATTAAGTAACGTCGGCAACGATGTTTTCAGCGCACTGGCTGACACAACTTCACAGGCTCCAATACGGCTGAGCTCGTTAGCTATGAGCTGTTGATTTTGAGCCAGCACCACCATTATCGTCGGCAGCCCCAGACAGCATCGCTCCCATGAGGTTGCCCCTGCCGCACCGATGGCGAGATCTGCATGCGCCATCAATTCAGCCATATTGTTAACCCCGGCCAACACCTCTATATTTAAATCTAATGCTTGTACCTGCTGTTGCACAGACGCCAGGTGTGGTGCGGCAGCTCCCATAACAACTACAATCTTACATTCATCTGGTACCCTGCTCATCGGCAGTGCATCCAGCACCTCGCCGGTAACATTATCGTTATCTACCCCACCTAAATTTATCAAGATCGTCTCTAATCTGGGGCTCTCTCGACGTTGCAGGCTGCGCTCTCGCCATGCAGCGAATTCAGGCCGAAGTAGCGCATAGTCAGCACCAAGCATTAGCTTGGTGGCCGGATTAACCAAAGCACGATAGTCCGTGTCTAGTCTGCCGAAGGTTTGATCTAATAAGATATGGGCATTTGAATGTTGGCGGTCCGCTAAATCGTCAACCACCATCAGTTTATCGTAGTAAGGCTGAAGTGCCTGCTCCCAGTTGTGATCCAACGCGTAATGGTCAACCACAAGCCAGTCGGGCCTGATAGTCTCTAATATAGTTGCGGTTTGCTTTGCATCAATATGCCACGGCACGTCAAGCCAGTCTGCATGTTGTAAAGCCGGTGATTGGTTCTTGGTTACGGCTATATTAGCCTGTGCGCTATCTTGATCCAGTAAATGACAACGGTACCCTTTTGCACGGATGTATTCAGCTAAGTGGCCTTGATACTGGCGGCAAATAAATTCGAAATCAGCACCATTTTCCGTTGACGCATCTGCTAACGTAAGGCAACGCATCACGTGGCCACTGCCTATTTGATGCGAGGCGTCAGCACGAAAAACAATCTTCATTCGTTTAATGCTTGCATGGCCTTAAACAGCCATTCTGCACGTTCCCAATCTTCAAAGGTATCGATATCCTGGACACGGTGGCGCGGCAGAATAACTGGGGCACTTGTTTCGGTAAACAGCAATGTCCCTGTTACCCAAGCGTCGGCCCGGCCCCAATAAAATTGGCCCGCGTCATGGTAGGCCTCAACCAGATCCTGAGAGCGGGTAGTAAAATGTTCCGGTTGAAACATGCTCACTCGCTGCCTGTCGGTTAATTTTAGAGCCCGCTGAATGGGAAACGGATAACTGGTCACGCTAAAGGCATAAGCGACGTTGGGCTGACTGACTTTCTCCAGCCCTGCAATGATATCTGCGGGCCGCACGAAGGGCGCTGTAGCATAAATACAACAGGCATAGCTGATAGGCGCGAGGCCAGCCACTGCATGCTGCTCGTTCAACGTTTGTATCGCATGAGCAATCACGGGGATAGTCCCGGTGTAATCATCGCTTAACGTTGCTGGGCGCATGAATGGGACCTCTGCCCCATGCGCCTTGGCGATGTTCGCAATCGCCTCGTCGTCCGTCGATACAATCACTTTATCAAAGCAACCACTATGCAAAGCTGCCTTGATAGACCAAGCGATCATCGGTTGACCCGCAAACTCTTTTATATTTTTACCTGGAATTCGTTTGCTGCCGCCACGGGCCGGGATAATCGCAACCTTCATGCGCTGAGCACTTCTCTCAAGATCTCGATAACACATGCCTGCTCGTCATCTGTCATACCGTGAAACATCGGGATACTTATCGCCTCCCGATAGTACCGCTCCGCCAATGGGAAATCACCGGGGTTAAAGCCAAGGTCTTGGTAATAGGGTTGAAGGTGAACAGGAATGTAGTGCAAGTTCACTCCCAGGCCTCGCTCACGAAGCTCTTCAAAGACTTCTACATGACTTTTGTTCAGCTTGTCTAACTCAAGGCGAATCACGTATAGATGCAAGCCCGAATAGCCATCAGGGTGCTGCCAGGGTAACGTTATTGGGAGACTAACCAGTTCCTGGTTATACACAGCAGCTAACTCATGGCGACGAGAAATAAAATCGCCGAGGCGTGTCATCTGACTAACACCAAGCGCTGCCTGCAGCTCAGTCATGCGGTAATTATACCCAAGATCAATCTGTTGGTAATACCAGGGGCCATCTGGTTTTTGGGTCATTAAAGCGGCATCGCGGGTAATTCCGTGACTACGCAGTAACGCCATGCGTTCGGCTAACTGGTCGCAATTCGTGAGTGCCATTCCACCTTCAGCCGTAGTAATAATCTTAACCGGGTGAAAGCTAAACACCGTTATATCGCTATAACGCCCACGTCCAATAAAATCATCTTTGTATTTCCCGCCAATCGCATGTGAGGCGTCTTCAATGACTTTAAAACCGTATTTAACTGCAAGACGACTGATAGCGGCCATGTCACATGGTTGCCCGCATAAATGCACGGCTACTAGAACCTTGGGTAGGGTTCCAGCTTGCTTGGCATGCTCAAGTTTGCTCTCGAGTGCTAGCGGGCATAAATTATATGTTTTTGGATCAATATCGACAAAGTCGACCTGGGCGCCACAATACAAGCCGCAATTTGCAGAAGCGACAAAGGTTACTGGAGTCGTCCAAAGCCGGTCGCCTTCGCGCAAGCCCAGTGCTAAACAGGCGATATGTAACGCAGATGTCGCGCTATTGACCGCTAACGCGTGCTTAGCCCCAACGTAGTCACTCACCGCTTTTTCAAATGCTGGAACTTGCGGCCCTTGGGTAAGAAAGTCAGACTGAAGCACCGAAACGACTGCATCAATGTCGTCCTGACTAATCGATTGGCGACCATATGGAATCATGTTAAATCTTTCCGATTTGGTTGTAATTATCGTCAATCCAGGCTTGAAGCGCTGCGTCATCCATCCATTCTTTATTATTGTCACTAGAATAAATGAAGCCGTCTTCGACTTTCTTACCATCTTTAATTCGCTGAGGACAAGAACCCCAGTCGTTAATGTTTGGTAAGATTTTGAAGTGTTCCGTGTACTCGTAGGTAAATGGAGAGTCTTCAGAACCAATCATTTGCTCATGCAGTTTTTCGCCAGGACGAATACCAACCACGTTAATTTTTGCCTCGGGCGCAACGACCCTTGCTAAGTCGGTCATTTTCATCGACGGTATTTTCTTAACGTAAATCTCACCACCGACCATGTCTTCAAATGCATGCCAAACCAGCTCAACGCCTTCTTCCAGCGATATCATGAACCGTGTCATACGTTCATCAGTAATTGGTAAAACGCCTGTCTCTTTAATTGACATAAAGAATGGAATAACTGAGCCGCGAGAGCCCATGACATTGCCATAACGAACCACGGAGAACTTAGTGCTGTGACCGCCAGAGTAAGAATTACCGGCTACAAACAATTTATCAGACGCCAACTTGGTGGCACCATATAGATTAATTGGGCTGCTGGCTTTATCAGTTGAAAGCGCAACAACGCCTTCTACACCTTTATCGATGCAGGCATCAATGACGTTCATAGCACCATTAATATTGGTCTTGATACATTCAAAAGGATTATATTCAGCCGTTGGAACTATCTTTGTTGCAGCGGCGTGAACGACAAAATCAACCCCGTCTAACGCTCGGTAGAGACGCTCTTTATCACGTACATCGCCGATGAAAAAGCGTAGGCGGTCGTCGCCTTGAAATAACTTCGCCATTTCCCATTGTTTCATTTCGTCACGTGAGAATACTATGATTTTTTTTGGGTTGTATTTTGCCAACGTCATAGGAATAAACTTATGACCAAATGAACCCGTACCACCTGTAATCAAAATCGTCTTATTTTCAAACATATCGCTTCTACTTCTGTGTAGTTAAAAAGGTCAACCAGGGCATCCTAACCACTCGGTTGGCTACCACCCACGTTAAAATCCATTGAATAAACTTACTGATACAATAAGCCCAAGCCACACCTATTAAACCAGCGTAATTAATAAATACGAAAAGCAAGCAGACATTGAGCAAGCCACTAACAATGGTTACCGTTGAGAGAACACCCGTTCGTTTTGCATAAAACAAATAGTTAGTCACCATCAGATACCCGCCATGGAACCCTTTAGCTAGGATAACCCAGCCGATAAGCGCTGCCGCAGGAGCGTAGTCTGGACCTACTATAAGTAATAGAACGTTATCGGCCCATAGGAAACCGAAGAGAACACCGACTGCCAAGAGCCCATAATACGCATAAGTCACTTTAACAATAACAATCTTTTCCTGATGACTGTCTCGCTTGAGTCGTTCAAACAGCCAGGGGACAAATGTCTTGTTAACCGCATCCAGAATAATGGCAGCAGCTAAACTTAACTGAATTGCGACCATATATATTCCAGCTTGATCCAGGCCGAGAGTTGCGGTAATGACAGCTCGGTCCACTGTATTTAAAAGAAAAATACCTATAATGTGGGGTATTAAAGGCACGCCAAAATGAAGAGCATCACGAGCCATGGATGGCTGCCAAGTCACTTTAATGAGTCCATCCCGGACCAACAAGATAAGTGCTATGATTGCAAAAAGAATGGCTGATATTACCAATCCAAGAATGCGGCCTGTGGCGCCCATATACAGAGTTACAACGAATAGCAGTGATAGCCCAAGATTTACAAGTGACTGGCTAATTTGAAATATTCCGTACTTACCGGGTTGCTTAGTCACCTGCCACTGACCTAACCTAAGTGTTTTAATAAATCCCAAAGCAGCGACAGGAACACCTAAGATCAACCAATACGTTGAAATACCTAAGGTAAGACTAAGATAGGGCGCCAAAAGTAAAACAACCAGGAGCATTAAAGAGGAGCTAACAACTAAAATAACAAAACACATAAATATGTATTCAGCTAGTTTTTTCGGTTCGTCTTTATAGTCAAAATATTTTCGATTTGCAGCACCATGGACACTCAATCCACAAAGTGCAGCGATCAGCGAAGTCCACACTAAGAACATGGCGACTTCACCATATTCGGTGGGGGTCAAATATCTTGTAAGTATTGGTAACAATAGAAAGGGAATAGATGAGTTAATAATGCTCGCAACCAAATACATCGACGAGCCGCGTATTAACTCATGCTTAAATAGGTTTTTAATTCGTCTCAATGTTCGGCTTCTTGTTTTTTTAACGTGCGTTACTAGATCTTATACTTCTCATCTATCGATCTGTACTAGCGTAACCGTACGCATAATATCCATAACTCCCATAACCATAAGAAGAGCTTGCGGTGCGTTCAATACCATTTAGAATCACGCCTTTAATCTCTACGCCTACTTTGTCAAAACGTTCGATCGTATATTCAACTTCTTTTAGTTGATTGCGCATGAAACGTGCAACTACCAGGCTTGTTCCTGCATATCGACCGACGATACCTGGGTCGGTAACCGCAAGAATTGGCGGGGTATCAATGAGCACTATATCGTATTTCTCTGAAGCCCAACTGACCAGATTCTCAAAGTTCTTATGCATCAGCAGCTCAGACGGGTTCGGTGGTACGGTGCCACGGCTCATGAAATCAAGTCCTTCGATATCGGACTTTTGAACGCCCTCTTCAATAGTATTTCGTGCAGACAGCACATCGGCCAGGCCATGGTCATTTGGCAGGTTAAAGGTTGTGTGTACATAACCACGGCGCATATCGGCATCAATGATCAGTACTTTCATTCCTGTTTGTGCAAGCACCACTGCTAAGTTGGATGTCACAAAGGTTTTACCCACCTCTGGGCTTGGGCCAGAAATCATCACCACATTGTTTTTGGCTTCCAGCATTGCGAAGTGCAGGCTGGTTCTCAATGACCGCAAAGCCTCGATCGCTAGATCTTCTGGATGGTCCCGGGCAAGCAATAGCGTATTAAATTTTTGCTTGTTAGCTTTCTTGCGCGAAAATTTCATTGCGTTACGAATACGCTCTTCAACTTTTAGCTGATGTTGAGAAAGCGGTATCGAGGCGTATACCGAAATCCCGATGTCTTCCAGCTCTTTAGGGGTTTTAATGCCGCTACGCAGCATGCCAAACACAACCGCGATACCTAAGCCTACAAAGGCGCCAAACACCACAAACATCACGCGTATTACGCCTCGGCGTGGGCCTATCGGGCCGGGTGTGACTGTAGCTTCATCAATAATACGCACATTCCCAACGGTGCCTGCACGCATAATGCTCATTTCCTGGTTGCGATTAAGCAGTGCCAGGTATATTTGTTGGGTAACTTCCACATCGCGGGTCAGCCGTAGTATCTGTTGTTGTGCTTCTGGGAGTTCCTGAATTTCACCGCGCAGCATATCGCGCTCTTGCTCCAGCCGCTCACGCTGCTCAATCAAGGCTGTATAGGTTGGGTGATTGCGCGTATACAAGCGACTCAGCTCAGACTCACGCACTGACAACTCGTTAATACGTCGCTCAATATCCACTAGCTGCTCTAGCACGCGCTGTGTATCAAACTGAATATCAATAGTTTGGTTGGTCATACGGAACTGGTTAAGGTCATCTTCTGCGGTTTGTAGCTCGCCTTGTAGCCGCGGCAGCTGCTCCTCGATAAACTCCTGGCTGCGCTCGACCTGTGCTGCGTTGCGGCGAATATTCTGCATTAAGTACTCTTCAACCACAGCATCGAGCACCCGATGGATTCGCTGTCGGTCCTGCCCTGTCATCTGTACGACTAACATGCCGGTGCGCTGACCTTGCTCAATCACTTCAATCGGCCCGCGAACAGAGTTCATCGCCGCTAGTCGTGGTATGCGTTGCACCGTAAATTCTGTGCCCGGTCGTGCAACCAGCTCGCTAATACGAATCGCGATAGAGCCGTACACCGTTTCCGCTTCCGCCAATTCACCAGTAACACCTTGCACTAAGACGTCGTCTTCAAGGTGGATTTCATAAGCTGTTTGTTCTCCTGAGCGTTCCTGTGCCACTAACGTGAGTGGACGGCCCATCAAGGACCCGGTGACTCGCATTTCAGATACGTTGATTTGCTCTCCGCCCCAGGCATAGCTGGTAAAGATCTTGGCGGGCGCTGGTTCCTGACCTCGGTGGTTACGTGCAAAATACTCACCAATATAAGGAAAGCGTTTTGGCGTCGCGCGAACTTCCAGCCCAAGTTTATCGACTACTGCGCCGGCTATCATCCGCGAACGGATAATTTGGATCTCCGCCTGGGCGCTTGAGTTGTCCTCAAACATCGAGCCAAACTCTTGTAAGCCTGGCATAGAACCGCCTCGGCCTTCTAACTGAACCAAAGCGTCAGCTCGGTAAATCGGTGGTTGCAGCGCTGCATAGATAGACCCGATGATGCCAGCAGCTAGCGTGCAGCCAATAATCCACCATTTAAAGTCGAGCAACACACCGATCATACGACCCAGATCGATTTCATCGTCTTCTTTTCGGTTCATTTGTTTGCCGTTCATCGACTTAGACTGACTTTCGCTCATGAAGAATGCTCTTTAGTTTCAATTTTGAATAAGGGTGGCACTAACTGTGGCGTCAAGGTGTTACTTTAACTTGCTGGCCCAACTGGCCGTAGCGCTGTCTAGCATTTTAAATACATGCTCAAACACCTCGTCACTCTTTTTGTAGGGATCAGGAATATCTTTATTGTCCTGCCATTTACCCAGCAACATCGTCTTTGCCATGGCTTCCGGGTATTTCTCGGCGATCATATTTCTGTGGTCCGCTTCCATCACCAGAATAAGGTCAAACTCACGGGCCATCTCCGAATCGAACTGGCGGGCCACATGGGTAGGAAAGCTATGGCCATGACCGCTCGCTATTTTCTTTGCGTTACGGTCCATGTCATGGCCTTTCATCGCGTACAAGCCAGCGGATTCTATCTGCTTATTTGGCAAATGCGCTTTGAGCAGGAATTCGGCCGTCGGTGAACGACAAATATTGCCGATACATACCACTAATATTTTGTCGAACATTCAAATCACCTTAGCGTTGGAATTCACGGTCCGTGCGACCTACTTGATAAAGTCCAGAAATGGTCGGCATCAGGTTGCTAATCAAGCGGTTCCAGCGCGCGATTGGCGCAGCGGTCACATACACGATATCTCGCGGGTGCATCTCAAACTGGTCCGCCAATACGTAGGCGGTCGCCTCTTTTATATCTAATTGATATACGTCGACGATATGGTCAGCACCTTCTGGCGCTTCGCGGAAAACGAAAATGCCGCGGGCGTCGGCGCGCTCTTCATTGATACCGCCAACGTCGGCTAATGCATCCGCTAAACTCATTCTCGAACGGTTTAATGTAACGGCTTGTGCCTGACGCACTTCACCTAACACAAATACTCGGTTGTTTTCGTTGCGGTCAATATGAATCACATCACCGGGCTCGACCAGGGTGTTTTGTCGTGTGTCACCGTGAACATATAAGTCGCGTAATGAAAAGCTGTGCTCTGTTCCATCACGGGTTAAAACAACATTGCCCCAATCGGCGTCATCGGTAATCCCGCCCACCTGGTTCACAGCGTCAAGCACGGTCATTGGCACGTTAGTCAGTGAAACGGTACCTGGGTTTCGTACTTCACCGGTCACATACACGCGTTGTGAATGAAACGCCGCAATAGTGACTTCCACCTGAGGGGATTCAATAAAGTCGCTCAGACGTTCTGCGACAAGATTGCGAATTTCGGTAACACGCATGCCTTCAACGTTAACTCGCCCAATGTAGGGGTAAAAAATGGTGCCGTCGTTATGCACCCAGTTACCCGCCTCGGCGGCACTACGTTGCGAACCTGCAGGAATAGTCAGCTCCGGGTGGTTCCACACGGTTATGTTGAGGATATCGCCTCGACCTACGCGGTAATCGTACTCGCCTCTGGCTTGTTCTAACTCTGCGTTTTGTGCTGCTTGAGGTACAGGGCGGCGTAGGTCACTAATGAGTTGAGGGCTGATTTGAAACACCTGAACCTCGCCCTCGAGAGTCCTACCCGCTTCATCTAGATTGACATGGCTACCTGGTGCGTACGCACAGGCAGACAGAAATACCACGCTGGACAGCGCGAGCATCTTTAATTTGTATGCAGTGATTAATGTCATGCGGGGTACCTGGTTGGTCTTTGTTGTATTTTTTGAGGTAAGCGTTCTAGGCTTCAGTGTTTATCGTTATTTACTACTTTAATACTCTATTTTTGATGAACTATGATACCCGAACTTCAATGACGGTGGAAATGCGCGGTTGGATAGGGGTTGTTAATATCATGTTCACATTCAGAGTTTGAAGGCCTTTAACTGGCACAGCAGCCAATTGTCTTTCGCATAAATCACGTGTTCTGTACCGTCTAAGGCGCGGATAGTTGCATGGGTAGAGGTTGAGGCGGTTCGTAGTTCCCGGCGCACAATTTCAACGACCCGCACTCGGGGGCGACTGGCTGGGATACCGAGGGTTCTGACAAGGTTGTCCTGACTTAAAATTTCAACTTTGTATCGATCATGAATTTTATTACTTTTCTTCACCACAGCGATAACTCCTTGTTCGCTCAAATTGCGGATCATGTTTGCCAACTTTTATTCGGCGTAGGTGCCGCGCTAACCATGTCAGTTTAGCGCATTCCAGGCACGCTACCGCCCTTGGGTTACTGGTTCCCAAAGTACCTTGGTAGGGTTCATTGCGCAGGGAATATGAGGACTGGCTTACTCTCAGCTTCCTGCTTTTGTGTTGCTGGCTGCTTGCCGGCGTTTTGTTTTTGTTTTAGTTATGCGGCTAATTTAATTGTGCGTCAGGCGGAGCCTGACCTACGTTTGGGTTATTTGTTTCTTTATAGACCCTTTCAATCAGGTGAGGGATTCTACCCTAATCGTCGGTTCACAAACAATGACAGTTTAGAGAAACTTAACCTTTTTGTTGTTTTTTTGAACAATAATATATGATCATCTACAGAGGGTGGTTTTTGACGTTGATTGACGCTTTTGCCTGGAGGGATATGAGTCAAAGGGCTTTTCTAACAAAGCCCTCATCATTTTGTGTCAACGATATTACAGAAGCCTAGAAACAAACTCTTTGGCACCAGACAGACTCCAGTGATCTCCATCGCTCCAAAACCACTGGTCGCAGTCAATGAAGTCCTTCTGCATGTTTAAGTTTGTTCTTTTGATTTGATCAAGATAGACAAAGCCCTTGCCAGAGGAACTTTTCTCAATGCTGTTTCCGAGCGATTCAAACGTAGCGGCTTGGCCATCTCGTAACGAAAACACAGAGGAACATCCGCTGTTAATGATCTCTCTATTGCTTATATGCGGCTCAATGCGCGGCCCGATCCAAGTCGTTCTTGTATAACGCGACAGTTCATCCAAATATTCGGCTACTAGCTCGACGAAATCCTCTTTAACCGTAGCGTTAATCTTAGAATGACTATGGACGTGAGTAAAAATAGGCCGACCTGTGATCTCTTTGCCTCCAGAGCTTCCCGACAAAAGGTGAAAACCAGCTTGAGTGTAATAGACCTGAGAGACGAGCTCTGAGTGGATGCTAACAAACTCTCTGACATTAGCATATTGGCATCCAGTTTCAGGTGTATGGGGCCTGCAGCCAGCGGACACTGCACCGATAATGAATGGGTGGTGACCATTAAGAACAATTCCATTGAACACATCTATAGAATGGCTATCTCCAACCACCATAGTAGCCTGTCCGTGCTGTTCAGCGCAGGCTGCTACCCGTGTCATCGTTGATTCATCAAAAGTTATTGTTCTGAACTGACACTGCCCGAGTTGTGGACCAGCCATTTTCAGCTCTATCTCCCTCGTTATGAGCTCGTAGGTCATCGCTTGTTCTGGGTGTCTGTTTTTCCAGCTATCAAACATCCCGTTCGACATGTGTCCATAAACACCCAACGAAACAAACGCGACAGAAACCGCCGCAGTAGCGCCAAATATCCGGCTTCTGGTGAGAGTGAAAGATAACACTGTCTTATTTCTGAACGGTTGTTCTATATACTTCCAGCTAATGTATGCGAGCACTAGTGAGAGTAAAACCAATAGCACCATTGCATTTTGACTAGGTTCAACCCCAGCTCTAATCCTGGAGAACGCCAGGACTGGTTGATGCCATAAATAGGCGCTATAGCTAATCAAGCCAATCCAGACTAACGGCTTTATCGCGAGTAAGCGGCCAACAAAAGAGTCCTTGCTTCCATACATTACGATCAGTGCTGTACCTGCCACTGGTAACACTGCATAAAGTGATGGGAATGGTGTGGCTTGATCAAATGCGATGATAGAAAAAACGATTAAAGAAAGACCTAACAACGCCAGTAGATTGTTTGCGACAAACTCTTTTCTACTCATCAAGAACGCACAAATTGCCCCAACCCCCAACTCCCAGGCGCGCGTAGGTAACAAATAGAAGTTTGCCGAAGGATAATTTCTCCACCCCCATTCGGCAAGGGCAAGACTGACCGCTGTCATCAGTAACACCACATAGAACACAGGGTTTCTACCAAATCTCCATAACACCAATAACAGAACCGGAAAGAAGATATAAAACTGTTCCTCAACCGCCAGGCTCCAGGTGTGGAGCAGCGGATTCTCTTCTGCTGCCGGAGCAAAGTAATCTTCTTTCCTCCAAAACAAGACATTGGAGACAAAGAAACTGATGGCGATCAGTCCATGAGCGAAATCTTTAAATTGAGATGGCACCATCCACGCCCACGCAAAGGGTATACAGATGAACATCACAAAAAAGAGCGCAGGTAGGATTCGTCGAGCCCTTCTTTCATAAAACTTACCTATCGAAAACTCACCTTTATCTAATTCATTAATGATAATGGTGGTGATCAAATAGCCGCTAATGACGAAAAAAACATCGACTCCGACATAGCCGCCGGAGAACCAAGAGAACCCCGCATGAAAAAGTATGACCGGTAATACTGCTACTGCACGTAGCCCGTCGATTTCGCGCCTGTACTTCATAAACTAATCCGTCTCTCAACTAGGGGGGCAGACTCTACCCTGCGACAACGCGCGTATGATATCCCTTTCCTGCATCGCTCACCACTCTCCCGCTTATTTCAATTGTGGGATCTTCGGCGTTCTGGTAAAACAAATGAAAAGCGCGGTTGATAATTGCTTTGCGTCAGGCGCAGCCTGACCTAGATGAAAACAATAAGAGAGCTGCTATTTATGGCTGACACTGCCGCCTACTGGATGCTCGCTGATACCGAAGTGCCCCTGTCCTGGGAACCTTCGCAGCTTGAGCGCTTTGAGACCTTCTTAAAGCACGCGCTGCTGTTTAACCAAAAACTAATGATTTCAGACACTCAGGCGGTTAACTGCGTCAATTTACGCCGTTTGATGCAAAAAGGCAGCGGTTTTCATGAGTTGTTGCATCGAGATATTTTCGAAATCGCGATACGCGGCAAAGACAACACCAACGAACAAATATCGTTAATTGATTTACGTGATCAGTTCGCCGCACGTGGGGTGAATCGGTTTCAAAGCGATGATTTTCTGCGAAACGACGACCTGACCACTCTGCAGTCGTCATCCAGTACCCGGGTATACCATGTTGAGACCCTGGGAACCCTTTATACCGAGGCAGTGCAGGCGCTGATTACCCGCAATGATATTCAAACCGCGCTTAGCCCCGCGCATTTCGAGCTTTTCAATGCTTTGCTTACCCAGGAAGTGGCTCAACAAGGGCGTTTAACCCGCGAGTTCATGCAAAACACCCTAGGGGCCCGGCTCAAGTCTATCCATGCAAGTGATGTCTGGGCGCAACACCGGGATTTGATTATGCGAATTTCTGACGCGCCTTATGTGACCGCTATTCCCCAGGTGATGACCGCATCACCAATATACTCGCCACAACATCAGGCCTCATTTGATTTTGTCTATGGTGTGTCGTCGGCCCAAGTAGAGCCACTTTTAAACGAAGACAATCAACCACAAAGCTATGAGATTAGTACCGGACTCAACTTAAGCGGTTACGAGCTGGGTCTACGCCAGTTAAACGCAGACGATATCTTTGATTTGCGTAATTCCGTATCTTTTAAAGAATATATTCTGGCCTCGCAAAGCTCGGTCAGCAGCGCTGCGCAGCTTGATGGCATCTACGAGAAATTAGCCGCATATCAAGAAGCCATCGATAAGCGGATTGTTGAGCGTTACGCCGGGCTTAAGGTCAGCCGCGTGGACAAATCTGCGAATCGTTGGCGCCTGAATGCATCGCGACGATTATGTGCTGACACCGGCGAGCTGATGTTTGGGCTAGCCGTGGATGTTTTGGCCGCGCCAATCGCTTTTGGTAGTTTCTTTGTCAATGAAGTGCGTGAATACAAACGCGACAAACAAAAACGCCTGCTGGATAAACATCGCCAGCAGTTGGCTGGCCTTGCGTCCCGCGCCGGCAGTAATGGCAAGATTGAGGTCGAGCGCCATACCCGGCCGACATTGGATACAGTGTATAAAAGTGTTTGATGGGGTTATTAGATTTCGCTAAGGGTGAGCAAGGTGATTAAATCTAATACAGGCACACCAGCGTATTCAGGGCGTTGATGACTGAGGATGTCGCGGCATTCAGCAGGCGTAAAGAATCTCAGTTGGCTGATTACCTCACCCTGTTCATTGTTTTTTAGGGTCATGAGGGGGGTTGGGTCGCTGATGGTGGTGTGCAGGCGATGCACGTCGATGCCATTTTCGTGCAGGACTTTGGTTTGTTGCCAGATTTCGCTATGCATGCCGGTTTCTTCCTTGAGCTCTTTTTGCGCGGTTTGCAATGGGCTTAGCGTATCGCTGCCAAAGCCTTTTGGTAGCTGCCAGGTCCAGCAACGGCTGTCGTGACGAAAGGTTTTTATTAACAGCAAGCCACCTGCCGGGTTGCGCACGTCCAGCGCTACGCCATAAGGTGCATTCCACTGAAACCGCACATAACGGCCCTCGGCACCGCCCGGAAATTTCACCTTGTCGTCATATAAAATTGCGAAGTCGTTGCGGTACACCTCAACCTCTTCGCTAAGCTCGATTTCCCCGCGCTGGATACAACCTTTGTTCATTGTTGGCCTTTTGTTGGATTGTAGGTCAGGCTCTGCCTGACGTTAACCGATGGTGCGGAGTCAGGCGGAGCCTGACCTACCAAATAACACAGCGGCAGGCAGACACGAAATCACCCGTAATACGATTTATACCACGCCACAAACTCCGGAATGCCTTCTTTGAGGCTAAACTGTGGCCGATAATCGATGGCTTTAAATAAATCCTCGGTTTCCGCCCAGGTGGCAGGCACATCACCCGGTTGCATGGCACGGTAATCTTTAATCGCCTCTACCCCTAATGCGCTTTCCAGCTCACTGATAAAGTCCATCAGCGAGGTTGGTTTGCCGGCACCTATGTTGTAAATCCGATACGGCCCCGAGCTTGTACCCGGTGAACCTGTCTCTGGTGTCCAGTTTTCGGTGCGTTTGGGCGGTAAAGTCCTCAAACGAATAATTCCTTCGACAATATCACTCACATGCGTAAAGTCTCGCTGCATGTCACCGTGGTTATTGACCTTACTAGGCTCACCATTAAGAATCGCTTTGGCGAAGATCATCGGTGCCATGTCAGGCCGACCCCAGCTGCCATACACGGTAAAGAAGCGCAGGCCGGTAGTGGGTATGTCGTACAGGTGCGAATAGCTGTGGCTCATCAGCTCGTTGGCTTTTTTGGTGGCGGCGTAAAGGCTGACCGGGTGGTCCACCGAATCAGTGGTGCTAAATGGCATTTTGGTGTTCATGCCATACACGGAACTGGAGCTTGCATACACTAAATGTTTCGTTTGTGCGTTTCTACACCCCTCAAGAATGTTCAAATGTCCGATTAGGTTTGAATCTGCATAGGCATGGGGGTTTTCTAGCGAGTAACGCACCCCGGCTTGGGCACCCAGGTGAATCACGTATTCAAAGTTGTGCTCGGCGAAGAGTTTGGCGATGCCGTCTCGGTCTTCCAGCGCCAGCTTGTGAAAGGTGAAGTTTGGGGTGTGTTCCAGCTGTTTGAGGCGGTCTTCTTTTAATGAAACCTCATAATAATCGTTGAGGTTATCAATACCGACAATGTCCATGTCTGGGTTTTCACTGAGCAGTCGCTTACATACATGAAAGCCAATAAAACCTGCCGCCCCGGTGACTAAAACTGCCATTGTTCTTCCTTGTCTTATTTAAAAATGAGTATGGGGTAATTCTATCGGGTATTGGTGGCGTGTGCCACAGGTGTGGGGGGGTGGTCAGGCTCCGCCTGACGTTATACATTGGCGCGGCGGCAGGCGCAGCCTGCCCTGCCGCTCACCCCTATCATCCAACCGGAAAACGGTGTTTGAAACGGGCTATTTGCCGGTTAAACTCGGGAACACCCTGGTCGGGATGTTTATCAGCTTTGTGCAACTCTAACATTGCTCTTGCTTCGCCATAGTCTTGCCAGGCGATCGTTGACGTGTAAGCCTGCAAATCAGCAAATACTTTAATCATCGTTCTGAACTTGCCACTTCGGGTTGCCTGGCGTAAACCATTTAGGTAACTCTCTCTGTGAACAGTGGGAACTATCAACTTATGCTGCTCAACAGCCACTAGCTCAGCATTCATCATAATTCTTGCCAAGCGCCCATTACCGTCATCAAAAGGGTGGCATTCGGACACTAAAAATTGCATGAAAATAGCGCGTGGCAAACCTTCAGGAAGTGTCTGATAAAGAGCAAACGCCTGCGCTAATGTACCTTCAACCAGGGCTGGTTGAACGAAGGTGGTATCGCCTGCTTTATTCACTTTCTCCTTCAACAAACCAGGTCGTTTTTCTGCTCGCTGATGCATAATCATTTCATGCCGGCTCTTTAATAAAGCCATTAGATCATCTGCTGAACTTGGCACATGGCTCATTTCACTAAAGTCATGAACAACATCATACACTGCAAGCACATCATGGCTGTCGTCACGGCGATTCGGAATCATCGCCTTTTCAAATACAATATGCTCGGCTTCATCAATTTCGAACTCTGTGCCTTCAATATAGTTTGAAAAATAACTTTCATAGAATGAAAGATGGCGCCAGCTTGACGTCATATATTGATAAGGCGCAGGAGTGAGTTCACAAGCCAGAAGATAATCTTTGAGTGCCGTGAAGCGATCTAAACGATGTTCGTCGTAGGGCTCGTGCCTGGCTGCAGCCTGAGCTTTGACCGTTTGCAGATTTTCAACGCTCTGGGTGGATAAAATAGCACCAATAAGACCATTTAAAATACCGAATTCACGTTCCATTTTCAGGCTTGGAGCCGCTGAGCGGGCCTGCTCACGAATAGTATTAAGTTCAGCTTCGCCATGTCGTTCAAGTATCCGGCACAGCTCTTTTTCTACCCAAGCTCGCCCGTACGCTTTCGGCACAGCCACAGTCCGCTGCGCAATACTGAGGTTTTCCATTAAGTAACGCGGCGCTGAGCTACGTCTCAGATGCGGCATAAATTGTTCTGTCAGCAGCTCTACATTCCCCGGCAAAACTTCAACCGTGAGCGCATCTGCAATACTGATTTTTTTGCGGACTTTAATATCAGCAGTAATGTAGACGACCTGATTAACGGGCCGTAGTTCGACCGCAGTAATGTGCGAGGCGATGCTGTGCGGCTGCAGATAATGTGCAATGGCATGCCACTCACGCTGCACAACTTCCGGCACCTGCTCCCACGCGGCATCTGTATAAATACCACGCCGCAAACGCTTTAACTTGCCTTCCGCCGCTGCTTTTGCAAGCACTTTAGCGTGCTGAGTACCCTCAGGAAAAAATAACTTTGTCACATCGCCGTCCGCTTTTAACAGTGAACTATTAGATATAAAGCTATCTTAGCAGTGAATTATTAGATATAGAAACAAATTAAGGTGAACATTTAGATATAAGTTTTGGAAGGGCGGTAGGTCAGGCTCTGTCCGCGTCACGCAGTGATGACGTTAACCATCGTGCGGCGGCAGGCGCAGCCTGCCCTACCCTGGTATAATCGCCTTCAATCTCTCGATATCGCCTTCTGCGACACCAGCGCGCATCATATAGGCTGGCCATTCCGCCACCAGCTCTTGCACCTGGCTGACAATTTTCTCGGCTTTAAATGGTTTTAGCCCGAAGCGCTTAGCCTGCGACAGCAGGTTTTGTCTACTGCCGACACGGCCACCCTCACCAATACCCAGGCTATGCTGGCCGCTGTTGCTAATCGGTAGCACATCGTATGCGGGCGATAAGTGCCAGCCATGAGGCTGATGAAGCGCATAAATGAGCGCATGATTCCGTGCATGGTCATCGGTATTACCAATCATGACATTGAACGCTAACCGCTTATACAGCTCAATTGCGTCCTCAGCCCGGTCGCTGTGCCGTCTTAGAAACTCTGCCAGCTGGCCATAGCTGTACCAGGTTCGCAGGCTTTGCCCGGTCACGGTACCTTGCTGTAACAGCGAATTTGCGCTGATAAAATGATGCGTCACACGCTCGTTCTCTCGATCAAAACGTTTCACCAACAGTAAATCTTCGCCGCTGTTGCCTTGTTGGGAAACCACTTGCGTCTGAGCGACGCTCACCCCGTCCAGTTCATCGAGCATGCGCATGGAAGCGTGCTCTACCCGCGCAGTGTTGAACAGGTCATCGCTTTTGTTAAATTTAACCAGATATTCCTGTCCTGCATTCGACAACAAGGTTTTTGGCCGTGCACCGCCCATTGAGGAGCCGTAGATAAAGGCTTGTTTCACCTCATCGCTTACCCGCTCTGCCGCCAGAATTGCGTTTTTGCCTTGTAACAGGAGATCGATGTCAGCAAGAGAGTTGCGCGACACCTTTGTCTTGGCGGCGCTACGTGACAGGCTGAAACTCAAAGCACCAACGCCCATGGATGAGCCCGCGATTAAATACTCAAGTTCGTTTTTTGGCTTGGTTGTATGTAGCTGCGCAATAAGCTTGCGACCCCAGGCATCTGCACCGGCGTCGCTCAGTACGCCAAACACACCTTTGTTGGTGAGACAGGTAAAAGTTGAATCGTTTAACGGTAAATGTAGCGGATCGAGGGGGAACGCGTCTTTGCGCTCAAGATAAGAGCGGCCATAGACAAACCGCCCAACTTGCTCAGCGCTATTAAGCTCAAACTGACCGCAAATAACAGGTTCGTCCTGCAGGCCTTCAATAAATACGTAGGCGCTAGAAATCATTGTCTAGCCCCGGTTCGGTGCCACGTTTGCGTTCGGGAAGATGTGCAGAGGCTCTTACTTTG
>JAFIFH010000023.1 GCA_020832105.1 Idiomarina sp. | reverse complement strand
GTTTATCCAAGCTTGCTCTACTCGTCGGTCATCAGAGTTTGGTCGCTAATCGATACTTTCCAGCAGGTGAACGATTAACCGCGTCCGATCCTCTTTTGGAAGAGAAAGCGCCTCCGACTCCAGGGTTTCTGCTGATATGGTCATAAACCACCTCGTTCAATATTTAACCATTAACACTCTACTACACGAGAGTGCTGAAATGAAGCTGGACGCGTCCATCAAGCTAACTTCCGATTTATGCGCCGGTTGACCTTTTTCATTGATAATTCAGTTCTCTAAATTCATAAAAAAACTAACGCTTGTAGCATGGACGCGATGTTAGTCCCCTGAAGCGAATTGTCATATCTGTGGATCGGACTCAGCTTTTTTTGAGTACTTCTGTACCACCTTCCCAGTGGTTGCCCAAATCAACACCCCGCTCCACGCGATTAATGAAAACCCCGCAGGGATACACGCAAGTAAGATCAATTTGAAATGCTTGCGGTTGAAAAACAAAGCGAGGACTGCAGGCAGAAACCATAGAGCTACAACGACAATACCCACAATAGCTATCATGGCGTAATTTTCACTAACAAATATCTTCTCGAAAAATTCCATCTATCTTTCTCCGGTAAAATGTAACGTATATGGACGATTTCAACTCTTGCCTTGTTCTTTCTACCTGCCCAACACGGTTACGAATATGGTTCGCGATGGTCTGCAGCCCACGCTTCCGCCGCCATTGCTGGCAGAAGTCGTTCAGGGGATGCTAGGAATGGGGCTACAACGAAGAAGTGTTTCCCTGTTATCAACACCTGAAGGGTGTCAGATGTTGTTTGAATCATCCGTGCTAACAATTTGTTCACAATCGTATCTGAGGTTGTGGGGGTGAGCAAGTGGAAGTTTTGGCGTTTGGTTTGGGATTATGGGATGGTGGTTGAAGTTAAGATTTGTGCGGTGTCATTACTGCGTGACGCGGACGAAGCCTGACCTACGCAAACGCAAAAAAAGACGCGGATTCGTCTGGGGATTTTACATATTGGAAATTTTCATTTTGAAATGGTGCCCGGGGCCGGACTCGAACCGGCACGTCCGTTAAGACGAGGGATTTTAAATCCCTTGTGTCTACCAATTTCACCACCCGGGCGACACTTTGTGGAATAGAGATTTTATCTTATGAACTTAGTGGAGGCGGGTCCCGGAGTCGAACCGAGATCCACGGATTTGCAATCCGCTGCATAGCCATTCTGCCAACCCGCCAACCAAGCTCGACTGGCTAAGCACCAGCGATGAAGCGCATTCTGCCACCATCTTGCGAGTCTGTAAACACTCTTTTGCAATATAATTGACTGTTTGCGCACTTTTCAGTCGTTTTAGCTAAAAATGCAGCAAAAGACCATAAAAGCTCCTGTCGCCACATCGTTAAGCGTATATTTTTCAAATAGTTACCTTAAATATTCATGGTCGAACTTAACAAGTTTCGACTATTCGATATTGGCCAGTAAAGTGTCCATCAAATCGTCCATGGCGATGAACCCGACCAGTTCATTGTCCTCCAGTACGACCAGGCGTTTTACCCGATGATCGCTCATCATGCTGGCGACGTGCTTGACCGCCAGGCTTTTGCCCACCGACAGTGCTGGCTTGGCACACACGTCATACACGTTCAGAAGGTCGATATCGCCCTCCTCTGCCATCACGGTTTTGAGTATATTGGTGTACGTAATTAAACCGTATGCATCGTGGTCCGCGCGCTTTTCTACCACCAAAGACTTTAAATTATGGCGTTTCATAATGCTGAGCGCTTCGCGAATGGTCGCGAATGGCGATACGGTGACCACCTCGGTAATCATAATATCTTTAACTAACATGGCTGTGGCTTTCCTCGTTTAATTAAATGCTTTGCTTCACGTGCTGTTCAAATTTTTCGACCTGGTTAATGTCGATGCCTGCTAAATGCTCAAGGCCGATGGTAAATACCAGGCCTTTCGAGTCTTCACGGTCTGGCGGGTTGACTACGTGCTGAATAGCTTTCAAAATTTCTAATGACAAGCTTTTCTCCAGGACCATGGTCAATACGCTTTGGCTGCCGTCATAGGTAAGGCCAAAGAAAGTTTTCTTGGCGCTATTACTGATGCCCCGGGCTGACGTCACAGTAATGCCACCAGCACCCAGTTCACGTGCGGCGTCAATGGATTCTTGCTCGAGTTCTTCTGGCACGATCGCCACTAACACTGAAAACTTCATGCTGCCCTCTCCGTACTATCTGTACTTTCTGTGGTCTGTTTGTGTTGTTTATGCTGTCTGAAACGAGTTGTCCAGTCGGCAATGATTGCGTAGCTCATAACCGTGACTATCGGGAATATCGATGCAAACGCGATTAAGCCAAAGCCATCAATTAATATGTTACGACCTTCAATATGCGTCGCTAAACCAATACCCAGTGCGGTGACCAGCGGCACCGTGACTTCTGACGTCGTCACCCCACCCAGGTCGTAGGCCAGAGCAATAATATATTTGGGCGCTAGTATGGTCAGCACGATGACTAAGGTGTAACCCCCCATAATGTAGTAGTGAATCGAGTCTCCGGTAACAATCCGGTGCACACCAATGGTAATACCGATAGCTACACCAAAAGCCACCAGCATCCGGATCATGTTGCCCTTGACCTGCCCATGCGCAGCTTCCTCAGCCTGCTTACCAATCGCAATCAGTGCGGGCTCAGCCATGGTGGTGGCAAAGCCAATCGCGAAGGCGAAGATATATACATAATGCATCGCGCCAAGCCCAATCAGCTGTTCCGCCATGCTGGTACCTATGGGGAATAAACCAAGCTTCAGGCCGACCACGAACGCATATAAGCCAAGAATCACCAGCATAAAGCCAAGGCCAATCACCCGTGGGTTACTCAGCTTACGCTTTAATACCAGATATTGAAAAAACAGCACGGTCAGGATAATCGGCAGTACGTCACGAACCATGTACGCGAGGTCCAGCAACGCTGTGAACCAGCCCGAAGGCAAAGCCTCGGGCTCGGCGCTAAGTACCAGGTCGGTCTCGGCAACCCCACCTGAATAGACGATAATGCCGTACACCTGCACGCTGATCATCGGCACCATCACCGCCATAGCCACCAGGCCAAAGCCGTCCATTAACGGGTTACGACCACGAATAGAGGCAGCTAAACCGATACCCAGCGCTGCAATCAGCGGCACGGTGACTATATTAGTGGTCACCCCGCCGGAGTCATACGCTAAACCAACGATTTCTTCAGGGGCAAAGTAAGTCACTGACACCACGGTGATGTAGCCGATAATCATGATCCAGTGAATCGGCCAGCCCATGATGGTGCGCAACACCCCCAGCGCAACCACCAGCCCCACCGATATAGCGACCAGCATGCGCAAGGTTAATGCGTCGATGCGCCCTTCACTAATTTGTTCTGCCTGCTCAGCCACTGCGATAAGCGCAGGTTCAGCCACTACTGCAGAAAACCCAATGGCAAAACCAAATGACAGCAAAATTGGCAGCGAGCCCCGCCGGGCAAACTGGTTAGACAGGCTCTTGCCTACCGGGAATATACTGAGCTCTAAGCCTTGTAGAAACAATGCGACACCGAATGCCACAATAAGCAAACCAATTGCCATGGTGGCGAGGTTGTCAGGCATCTGCTGGAGAATCAGCGCCTGAAACACCCCCACCACAATGACAATTGGCAGCAAGTTACGTAGAGCATGCAAAAATGCGTGGTAAAAGTCCTTTAAAAACGGCACGAAGCTCCCCGTCTAATCATCGTTATTCTTAATATATCGCGCTTGGCTTTCGCCTTGCATATGGCGCGTCGAGCAGTGATTCTAGAATAGAAAAATGATACATGAATGAATGTGCTCGCAGTTTGATGCAAAATAATAAGCGACCGCTGCCGCTTGAAATTCAATCAGCCTGTGGCGTTATTATCGTCTTTGGCCTGGCCACATTGCCAGCAAAAATCAAAACGCGGATCATTCACTTCGCCACATTCGCTGCACGTCCAGTCCGGGCCATCATTCTTCGCTTCATACGCCTTCAGTACTTCACGCGCAGGTTCGAGGTCTCGTGGTGCCACCCACACCGGCGTGTGTAGTGCGTCGAGGGGTAATTCGCCGATCCCACCCATCAGGCCCTGGCTGCGCAACCCTGCGCCAATGCCATGCTGCTGCAGCAGCCCAACAAGAAGTTCTGCCTCCATCGGGTTTGCAGCACTGTATGCCCGCACCCAATCACTCTTCACTTGCCCTGCCTGCATTTTGCATCCAATTTTCTGTTCAACGCGTAGTTATTTATACCATTGTTTTGGCGTCACCACACCCATGAGGTCCAATGAAAAGTCTGTACTGGTTTACCCAGGATTTACGTCTCACTGACAACCCGGCGTTTAGCCAAGTTATTGAAGCTTCGGATGAAATACACTGCATTGTGATTCAACACCAGGCGGATGAAAATAAGATGGGTGCTTGTAAACGAGCGTTCTTGCAGCAATCCATCGACAGCCTGAGTCAGACCCTGGCGCAACAAGGTATTACCCTGCAACACTTGCCGCTAGCGACCATGGGCAATACCCATTCCCCTGCTGTGGCAATGGCGCAAGCCATCAACCAATATTGTCAGTTACACGACATTGATGCCTTGCATGTGTCTGCCCAGGCTGGCAGTTATGAGCGCGATGCTTTGGGCGCAGTCAAAGTAGTAGTGACTGAGCATTTTAATCAGACTCTGTGGGCTGAACATGAACTGCCCTTTGCTCTTAATGAATTGCCGCCGACTTTCAGTAAAGCGCGCAAGTTTTGGGAGCAGAGCGATCGGCCGATGAACCTGCTGCACAGCGATGCCCTCAAACAGTCCCATGATGCCACCTTACGGGCCTTAGCGAGTATGGCAGAGCCTGTACCAAACGCTCAATTTAGTGGCGGTGAGCAAGCGGGTCTTGAACACCTGGCAAGCTACTTCCAAGGCGGTAGCGCGAGCTTCTATAAACAAACCCGCAATGCCCTGGACGGATGGACCCAGTCTACCAAGTTTTCGCCCTGGCTCGCTCTCGGTTGTATCTCGCCACGTCAGGTGATGGTTGCTTTACGTCAATATGAAAACGAGAAAGGTGCCAATGACTCCACCTACTGGATCTTCTTTGAGTTGCTATGGCGAGAATATTTCTTCTGGTATGCCCGGCGTCACCGCGACAAACTCTTTGTGAAAAACGGGCTAAACGGAGAGCCTGCTTACCAGGCAAAGGATGACCCCATTGCATTGAAACGCTGGCAGCAGGGTCAAACCGACTTCCCACTGGTCAACGCGTGCATGAAGCAGCTTAACCAAACCGGTTATATGTCGAACCGCGGTCGTCAGTTAGTGGCTAGTTGTCTGGTCAATGAGTTACAGCTCGACTGGCGCTTAGGTGCTGAGTATTTTGAGCAGCAGCTGATTGATTATGATGTCGCCAGCAACTGGGGCAACTGGCAGTACCTTGGTGGCGTAGGCGCTGATCCGCGGGGGTTACGCAGATTCGACCAGGACAAACAGCAGCGTCAGTACGACCCCTATGGTGAGTTTATTAAGCGCTGGCAGGGTTACGTCAATTAAAGGCCTAACCTTTCTGGATTACCGTCAAACGCCACAACGCAAAACGCCACCCGAGGGTGGCGTTTTGGACGAAATTTGGAGCGAGTAACGAGGTTCGAACTCGTGACCTCGACCTTGGCAAGGTCGCGCTCTACCAGCTGAGCTATACTCGCGTTTCGATGCTTCGTATTTTACTGTGAAAGCGATGCCAGTCAATACCTAATTTCGCGCCTGCAGTTTGTTTGCTTAAAAAATAGCTGCTTTGGTTACTGTTTGCGCGCCCACACCTGGCCCAACGCTTTATTAAGGCGCGTTATCGTCGGTCAGATCTTTCCACGCACTATCCATATAAACATACATTGACCACAGGGTTAATATGGCAGACACGTACAGTGCAATGGTCGCCAACACGATGATCGCGTTATTCGCCTGCCACAACAAACCAGTCAAGGCGACCATTTGTGCCACTGTTTTCAGTTTACCAAGGCTCGATACGGCGACTGTCGCACGCTTGCCAATTTCAGCCATCCATTCACGTAATGCTGAGACAATCAGCTCTCGGCTAATAATGATAAGTGCCGGCACGGTAATCCATAAGCTGGAAAAATCCTCTACCACCACAATCAAGGCTGCAGCCACCATAATTTTATCGGCAACGGGGTCAAAAAATGCGCCAAACTTGGTCATCTGATCGAGTTTGCGCGCCACCCAGCCGTCGAGTGCATCGGTAATCGCTGCTAAGACGAAGATCAAAGCAGCCAGCGCACTGGCGTGTTCATAGGGCAGGTAAAATACGATCAGAAATACCGGTATTAGAAGGATTCTGAACGATGTCAATAAGTTAGGAATGTTCCACATGCAATAATATCTCTTAATTGAAGGCTGCTTATTCGTCCCGGAAGGCATGATAAATGGTTTCAGCCATGCTTCGACTGATCCCAGGGACCTGTGCAAGTTGTTCTATACTAGCGCTTTTTACCTGCTGCAATCCACCTAAGTTATGCAATAAAGTCTTCCGTCTTTTCGGGCCTATACCCTCTATTTCTTCCAAAGTAGAAGTTTTCTTCACTTTTGCCCGCCGTTGACGGTGCCCGGTGATGGCAAAACGGTGTGACTCATCACGAATATACTGGATTAAGTGCAACCCAGGGTTGTCTTCACTTAACTGCACCGCCCCCTGACCGAAACCAAGAAATAAGGTTTCCAGCCCAGGCTTGCGGCTTTCACCTTTGGCAACACCAATTAATAACGGCGGCTGCGGCCAATCAGCAAAGTACGCTTCAGCCTGCTTTAATTGCCCTTTACCACCATCAATAAACAAAACATCCGGTACATTGTCTTGTTCAATGGCATTTTTATAGCGACGTTCCATGACCTGGGCCATGGCCGCGTAATCATCGCCGCCGGTAATGCCTTTAATGTTAAACCGCCGGTAATCTGACTTCAGCGGGCCTTGTTGATCAAAGACCACGCAAGAGGCCACCGTTTGCTCACCCATGGTATGCGAAATATCAAAACATTCCATACGCTCTATGGGTTTATCCATGTCCCAGACTTTGGCTTTTTCCAATGCCATTTTAAGTGCCGACAGACGATTCGCCATGGTGGTTTGCGAGCTCAGCTTACTCGCCACCGAGTTCATCGCATTTTTATTCGCTAGCGACTGATAACGAGCCCTGTCGCCCCGGCTATTGGCGTTGATCTTGACCTGCTTACCCAATGCCTCACTCAGTGCTTGTTGCACGTCTTCTGCAACTTTTTCACTGTTTGGCAGCACCACCTCTGTAGGGATCTGCCCTGCGCGTTGCTGATTTAAATAAAACTGGAGCAAAAATGACTCGATAAGCTCTTTATTGTCAGTATTTGCCGGCACTTTAGGAAAATAACTGCGGCTACCCTGAATTTGACCATCTCGGATAAACAGCACCTGCACGCAGGTGAAGCCGCTTTCCCGATGCAGGCCGATTACATCGAGCATGTCCTGGTTACCACTGACCGCATTTTTGTCCTGAACCTGTCGCAGGGCTGAGATCTGGTCGCGAAACCGTGCGGCTTTTTCAAACTCCAGATGCTCGCTGGCCGCTTGCATACGTTCGGCGAGGCTTTCCACCACTTGCTGGTTTTTACCCCGCAGGAACATCTTCGCCAGGTCAACCTGCTGCTGATAGTCTTCGTCACTGGGAATACCAACACACGGCGCCAGGCAGCGCTTCAACTGATGCTGTAAACAAGGCCGGCTGCGGGCGCGGTAATAGCTGTCGTCACATTGGCGCACCGGAAATAGTTTTTGTAATAAACGCAGGCTCTCGCGCACCGCATAGCCATTGGGGAAAGGGCCAAAATACTCCCCCTTCTCGCGTTTGGTGCCACGGTGAAAAGCGATGCGTGGGTGCTCGTGACTGGAAATAAAAATGTAAGGGTATGATTTATCATCGCGCAGCAACACGTTGTAGCGTGGCCGGTACTTTTTAATAAAGCTGTTTTCGAGGATCAGCGCTTCGGTTTCAGAGTTGGTGACAGTGACGTCCATATTCGCAATGTTTTTCACCAGTGCGCGAGTTTTCACTGCATCCACTTGTTTGCGAAAATAACTGGTCACCCGCTTGCGCAAATCTTTTGCTTTGCCCACATAAATCACCACCCCGTCTTTATCGTACATACGATAAACACCGGGCTGGTGAGTCAAATGGCTAATAAAAGCTTGGGGATCGAACTTGGCTTCCATGGACACTCTTTGATACAACTAAGTGCCCATAGCATAGCAAAGTCAGCGCCGTTTCGGTATGCCAACGCCCTATTCAGTCACCGGTAACTGACCATGCTCAAAGCAGTTCGCAATGACCGGGACCAGACCTGAACTAATGGCTAAATGCACCAGTTGCACATCATTTTGGGTATTGGTTTTCTTAAACAGCCGATAACGAAATGTATTCACGGTTTTGCGTGAAATAAACAGGCGTTCGGCAATTTTTGCCACCGTGTCCCCCGAGCATAATAGCTGCAACACTAAGCGCTCGCGCTTACTTAAACCACTCAGCAACGGCACCTCGCTGGAGTCTTTGCGCAGTTGACGAAAAATCTGTGCAAGATACGGCGTAAAGTACTTATAGCCAAGATGCACTTGCATACAGGCCTTCAGCCACTCCTGCTCCTCGCTGTATTGGTAGAGATAGCCGTCAATGGCTTCATCCGCCATATAATGATCAATGGCACTGCCTGCTCTGAAACACCAGAACAGTATTTTGCTTTGCGGTGCCTGAATTTTTATTGCCCTGATCAATGCTTTTGACCCCTGGGCGCAGAAATTCGAATCCAGAATAATCAGAGGATCCACCATCGTACGCAATGCATTGAGCAACTGGTGGCGGTTTGCCGACTCTGTGTTCACTCGCCAATGCTCTTTGCCAAAGGTGGCAATAAGCCCTGCTCGGCAAACACCGCCACTGACCGCTAAAACGATTTGTCGCATAATAAACGTCCTTGTTCTTGAGTATTGGAATGGTCGTTGTTCAAAGCCCGGCTTTTACAGCTCTTGTGTGCTTTTTGACAACTTTGTATGTGTTACACTTTTGTTTCTAGGGGGCTTTAAATACCCGCGCAATCTTTTTTTGTAAGACATATGCGTTAGGTTATTTGGCTATCTTCAAATGAATAATCTAATTTGGCCAAACCACTTCCAATGCTCACTTTTTGTACACACCCACGTACTTAGGCTCCCACTCACCGGTTAGATGAAAGTGATAGTTCAGGTTGAACTGAACGGCTAAAGCCACGAATCCGGATCGAATTTTAAACAAAATGAATAAAAACAAAGCAGTCACGCATTTTTTTCGAATTTAGGCTTTACAAGGCGCTCGAAGCTCTTTAATATTCGCCTCGTCTTGTTGAGAGACATTCCGGAGAGGTGGCAGAGCCTGGCTTAATGCACCTGACTTGAAATCAGACGTGGGTTTATTCCCACCGGGGGTTCGAATCCCTCCCTCTCCGCCAAATTAAAAGCAAAAAGCCCTATCGAAAGATAGGGCTTTTTGCTTTTTGGTTTGCGAAGGGGGAGGATTTGGTTCGAACCCCTCGTTCGCGAAACGGCAGGATTGCCGTTTTGGACGCCGCCAACGGCGGCGCCCGCAGGGCGAGGTCCATGGATGGACCGAGTCAATCCCTCCCTCAACAGCGCCCTAGCGCTGTTGAAAATCTCCCCAAGTAAACCAACCCTAAACCTTCAAAAACTTAATGCTCAAAGGATACTGCCATAGCTCCCCAGACTTAGCCTTCATACCGCCAATAATTGCGAAGACGAAGTGACATACCACTAACGCCAGAAGCATTGGAATACCGATAAGCACGACCATCAGAATAATGGCGACAATGGAATAAATAAACGAACTAATTAACCAGTTCACCACCACGCGACCATGTTGATCAACAATAGGGTCCTCTTTCTTCACCAGCCATAACACCAAAGGCACGATTAACCCTATCCAGGGGAAAATTAAGCCTATCAACAACGACAAATGAATAAACATCGCATACTGGTTGCTGTCCACGTTATCAAAACTGGAAGTGTTAGCCGATGTGCCAGACGTCTTACTTTGCTCAGCGTCCAGCAGCTTTTGCTTTTGCGCCTGGAATTCTTCTTCGCTCAAAATGCCCTCTTCTTTGAGCTTGTGTAAATTACGTAACTGTTCTGTGTCCACGCTCTTCATCCTTTTTGTTGTCATTAGGGTTATTATTTAAACTTTAGTGACTAGCTTTCCGCAGTCACCCCTGCGCCACTTAACACCACCAATTTTTTGCATAGACCGCCCCTCAACACTCTATGGGCTCATCCACGACACTTTCGACGAGGAATATACAACCAACGCAAAATGTCACACCCTCGTCATTTAGCTTTGCTAAGTTATTTAAACTTACCAACAAAAACCCTAATAAACCATGAGAATATACATTTTACTAACAAGCTTAATAGCCTTGTTAATAGCACCGTCCACATTCGCCAATAACACCAGCCCTCACCGTATGCCGGTAGCCCAGTCCACCCTGCCAGCGGACGCCGCTGACGACATGGCGCTTGCTCTCATAGAAATTTCCACCGGCCAACAACAAAAGTGGCAGCAGGACCACCAGCAACCCAACTGGTTGGAATGGGAGCATAAAAAGGGCGAACCAAGATGGATAGCCTACCTGGGTTACCCTGCCAATTACGGCATCATTCCAAATACTCTCGCTGCAATTGAAGATGGAGGCGACGGTGATCCCCTTGATGTTCTCGTTCTTGGCTCGCCTATACCTCAGGGGCATATGCTAGCGGTTCGAGTCATTGGAGTGATGACCATGCTGGATGATGGTGAACAAGACGATAAACTGATTGCCGTCGACCCACAGCACCCGGTTTTTGGCAGCGTCAATGACATCGAGCAACTCCAAAACGAGTTCACTGGACTCACTGACATTCTGCGAATCTGGTTTCAAAACTACAAAGGTGAAGCCGGTAATGTGACCGAACTCAGCATTGAGTCAAAAGCTACAGCATTGGCGCTGTTGAAGAGCGCAGCCGACTTCTGACAACTATCCGCTAAAACCCTAGAACATAAGGCGTAATTTGCGCTAATATAGGAACCAGTCAGACTTACTCTTGTCTATATGAGAGTCTTAATTTGCAAGGAACTGGAGTACCAACGATGAATAATCCTACAGTGCATACGAGTCGTTCAACTGCTGCGAGCATGGAAACGAACAAAGTGCTGCGCAACACCTACAGCCTGCTAGGGATGACCCTGGCGTGGTCCGCTGCTGTCGCTGGTATCAGCATGGCATTAAACCTGCCGCATCCGGGCATTATCCTGATGCTGGTCGGCTTTTATGGCTTATTGTTTTTAACTCACAAAACAGCCAATAGTTCATTAGGTCTGCTTTCAGTTTTCGCCCTGACTGGCTTCATGGGGTACACCCTTGGCCCGATTCTTAATTACGCATTGGGTCCAAACGGTGGTGGTGGCGAAATCATCATGATGGCCCTTGGTGGTACTGCATTGATTTTCTTCTCGTTGTCGGCCTATGTGCTGACCACGAAGAAAGACATGTCTTTCCTTGGCGGCATGATGGTCGCAGGCTTTGTGGTGATTGTAGTTGGCTTTATTGCCAACCTGTTCCTGCAGATGCCAGCTCTTGGCCTGGCGCTGAGCGCATTGTTTATCCTGTTCTCAGCAGGTGCAATCCTGATGCAGACCAGCGCAATCATCAACGGTGGCGAGCGTAACTACATTCTGGCAACCGTGACCTTGTTTGTCTCGCTGTACAACATTTTTGTCAGCTTGCTCAACATTCTGATGGCTTTCGGTCGCGAATAATTTCGACCCAAAAATAACTACCAGCGCCTCGCAGGTTACACTGTGAGGCGCTTTTTTTTGTTTCATTTTTCTTCAGCTCGTCATGCCGTATAATCGACCCCTCACACGTTAAATCAGGAATGCTCAATGGCCTCACTCACCTGTCTAGTACAACACAGTCCCGCGCAGGGGCATCATAGCTACAGCGCCTATAAGTTTTGTCAGGCGGCGATTCATCAGGGCCATAAAATCACTCAGGTATTCTTTTATGGGGATGCCGTAGCCCATGGTAATCGCCTGGCAGTGCAGCATAGTGACGATCAGGATATTCAGGCGTTATGGCAAGCGCTCAGCACTGCCCATGACGTTCCGCTGGTGATATGTGCCACCGTCGCAGCGCGCCATGGCGTTCACCCGGAAAACAGTCTGCGCAAGGCTAAACATGGTAACCTCGCTGAGCATTTCAGTGCTGGCGGTCTTGCTGAATATATCGAAGCAGTCGCCAACAGCGACCGTCTGGTCCAGTTCTAGGGAGCATTATGTTAACCATTATCAATAGTAAAGGCCCTTGGGATGGCGACGATGCACGCAATGCACTGGACATGATCATGATGGCAGTGAGTCTGGATCAGGACGTGCAGGTGTTTTTCCTCCATGACGGTGTCTATCAACTGCTGGCGCAGCAAGCAAAGGCCTTGGAAGCTAAGAACCCGTTGGTCAAATATCGTATTCTGGCGGATGTGTTTGAGATGGACCGTTTATACGTGGTCGATGCCGCCCTGTCAGAGCGGAATCTCGACCCCGCTCAACTTGCAGTCAATGCGCATATCATCGATACCGGCGAGTTTAATCAACGCCTGCAGCAAGGCACTAAGGTGGTACGTTTCTGATGAGCCAATTACATATTTTTTCGTCGCTGCAGAGCTTTCAACGGGGTCAACTGGTGTTATCACAGTTGAGTGCTGACGATGACGTATTGCTGCGCGCTGATGCGCTCTACCAGCTCCTCAGTAGCGCTGACTTCGCCACTGGCAGCTATGCAGTGAAAGCAGACGCCCTCGCCCGTGGTTTAGACCCAGAGCAGTTTACCCAGGTCAGCTGGATTGATTATGACGACTGGGTGGACCTGGTTCTACAACACGACGCTAATATCAGCTGGTAAGCTGCACAGTAGACAGAGAATGTTTAATGATTGAATTTAACGGCAAGCACTATGCCACTGACAAGCACGAGTACCTGGCTAATTTAGATGACTGGTCGCAGCCACTGGCTGAACATATCGCGGAGCTTGAAGGGATTGAAATGAGCCCGGCACATTGGGAAGTGGTCAATTTTGTGCGCGAGTTTTATCTTACTTATGAAACCAGCCCGGCCATGCGGGTGCTGGTGAAAGCGGTGAAACAAAGTATGGGTGAGGACAAAGGCAACAGCCGTTACCTGTATACCCTCTTCCCGAAAGGGCCTGCCAAGCAGGCCACCCGAATTGCCGGCTTACCTAAGCCGGCGAAGTGCATTTAGATTAAAGCAACGAGCATAGCTGCGATTACTTCGCCGCTATGTGCTCTAACCCACCCATATACGGGCGTAATACGTTAGGTACTATCACCGAGCCGTCAGCTTGCTGATAGTTTTCGAGCACCGCCACTAAGGTGCGCCCTACCGCTAAACCAGAACCGTTTAAGGTATGCAACAACTCAGGCTTCTTCGCGCCCTGGCGACGGAAGCGCGCTTGCATGCGACGGGCCTGGAAGTCCCCCATATTTGAGCACGAGCTGATTTCACGGTAAGTTTGCTGAGCTGGTAACCAGACCTCTAAATCGTAGGTTTTGGTCGCACCAAAGCCCATATCGCCAGTGCATAACAGTACTTTGCGATACGGCAGCTCAAGTAGCTGCAATACTTTTTCAGCATGCCCCGTGAGCTCTTCCAACGCTTCCATAGAGTGCTCAGGTTTAACCAATTGCACCAGCTCAACCTTATCAAACTGATGCTGACGAATCAGGCCACGGGTGTCACGACCATGAGAGCCCGCTTCTGAGCGAAAACATGGGGTGTGCGCGGTGAGCTTGATCGGCAGCTGGCTCTCGTCAAAGATTTCGTCGCGGGCCAGGTTGGTCAGCGGCACTTCAGCGGTAGGAATCAATGACAGTGCAATTTTATCCTGGCTCTCACCTTCCACATGAAACAAATCTTCACCGAACTTCGGCAGTTGGCCGGTACCGAACAGAGAATCGTGATTAACGATATAAGGTACGCTGGTTTCTGAGTAACCGTGTTGGTCGGTGTGCAGATCCAACATAAACTGAGCAATAGCACGGTTTAAGCGCGCAATACCGCCTCTCATCACCACGAAGCGTGCGCCAGTAAGTTTGATGCCGCTTTCAAAGTCGAGCCCCTGATTCAGGCTCTCGCCGATGTCCACGTGATCCTGTGCCTCAAACTCAAAGCTGCGCGGTTCACCGAAACGACTTATTTCCTGATTCTCGTCTTCATCCGCGCCCACAGGTACAGACTCATCGGGCAAGTTAGGAATACCATGAATAACCGCCTGCAGCTCTCCCTGTAGCGCATTTAACTCAGCTTTAGCCACCTCAAGCTGGTCACCTAAGTCACCAATCGCATCCAGCAATGGCTGAATGTCTTCACCCTTTGCTTTCGCCTGACCAATCGTTTTGGAACGCGAGTTGCGCTCACTTTGTAGCTCTTCCGTGCGCACCTGCAGGGTCTTCCGCCTGGCTTCAAGCTCGGCTAACGCACTGACATCGAGAGAAAACCCTCGGGTAGCTAAGCGCTGTGCTGTGGTGTCCAGTTCTTCTCGAAAATATTTTGCGTCTAACATGAGCGTTCCATTTCGTAAGCTGATGATTAATTTGAATTATTGTCGGGTATGCAGGTTAAGCAACCGGCGTCCGTTGAACCGCTGCCAATGTTCGGTAACCAATGGTGCAGGCAATGACGCTCAGTACAATTGAGCCAATCATGTACACACTGAGTACGCCCCAAAGCCCCCACTGTAGCGCGATAAAAGCGTCCAGTGCATAGGCTGAAAAGGTGGTAAAGGCACCTAACATTCCGATGCCCCAGAATCGCCAAACCAAACCGGACACGCCTTTTCGCTGGTGCACTGCCCACAATGCTCCGAGTAAAAAAGAGCCGAGCACGTTAACCAGCAAGGTGACTATCATCGCCACAGCAAGGGTCTGGTTTGACTGCAGCAAGTGGCCATATACCACCACCGACAACTGCACCCTCAGGTAGGTCCCTAAAATGGCACCAAAAAATACACTAAACACGTCTTTACTCAGGCTGCTCATGATAGCAAACCACCAAGCGTAAACCCAAGCATAAGCATAGCGACCGCGCCAACACCTGAACTTATTGCGTAGACAAAAGCCAGGGTTCGCCGCCTGGCCTGGATCAACGCTGTGGTTTCCAACGCAAAACTGGACATGGTGGTGTAACCACCGAGCACGCCTATCTCCCAAAACATAAATGCCGGGCTAAAACCAAAATCGTTAAAATATGCAG
The DNA here is from genome assembly GCA_020832105.1 of Idiomarina sp. GTDB lineage: Bacteria > Pseudomonadota > Gammaproteobacteria > Enterobacterales > Alteromonadaceae > Aliidiomarina. Next base: position 16,081 of record JAFIFH010000023.1, on the reverse strand, counting down.
CAGCAAGGCCTAACGCCAGCGCACCACTTAAGTTGACCAGCCAGGTTGCCATCGGCCAACCCCCTGCCTGCCACTTAGAGTCCACAAACAGCTGGCTAATGCTATAACGCAGCGCGGCACCAAAACCGCCCCCCACCGCAAACCATACAAGATGCAATGGCGTGAAATACGCAAACACTTCAGTCACGTTGTTTGCCGCTTTGCTCGTCCAGCGCTTTCAAGCGCGCCAGCTTTTCAGCGATTTGCTTCTCAAGCCCGCGATCATTAGGTTGATACCATTGGGTTGAAGCAAGCTCTGGCGGTAAATAACGCTCCCCTGCGGCGTATGCATGGGGCTCGTCATGGGCGTATCGATAGCCTGCGCCAAACCCTTCGGCTTTATGCACCTTGGTGGGAGCATTGCGTAAATGATCGGGGACCGGGTAATCAGGCCCTTCTTTGGCCTCTTTGAGCATCGCGTTAAAGGCGCTATAGACTGCGTTACTCTTCGCCGCGCTGGCACAATAAATCACCGCCTGGGCAATGGCCCGCTCGCCTTCCGCTGCACCGACCCGGGTATAGGTGTCCCAGGCGTTCAGTGCCAGTTGGAGTGCCCGCGGGTCGGCATTGCCAATGTCTTCTGAAGCAATCGCCAGTAAACGCCGGGCAACAATTAACGGGTCCCCCCCGCCTGCCAGAATACGGCAATACCAATATAGAGCACCGTCTGGTGACGAGCCGCGGACTGATTTATGCAACGCTGACAGCAGGTCGTAATAGAGCTCACCCTGATTATCAAACTGGGTTTGTTTCTCGCCAATGGCTTCCTGCAGGGTGGCAACGTCTAAGGTCATGCCCTGCTCGGTGGCCGTAGCAAAATCCGCAGACACTTCGAGGTAATTAAGTAAACGCCTCGCATCGCCATCAGCAACCCGCAACAGGTAATCGCGGGCGTCATCGCTAAGGCTTAGATTCAGTTTGCCAAGCCCTCGCTCAGGGTCTTGCAATGCCTTGTCCAGGGTCTGTTCTAAGGCTTGCTTGTCCAGTGACTGCAACCGATACACCCGCGAGCGTGATAACAAGGCGTTATTGAGTTCAAAGCCGGGGTTTTCGGTGGTCGCACCCACAAACACAATGGTGCCGTCTTCAATGTAGGGTAAAAAAGCGTCTTGCTGGCTTTTGTTAAAGCGGTGCACCTCGTCCACAAACACCAGGGTGCGTACGCCCTGCTGCTTTTGAATGGTGGCTTCGTCAATGGCTTTGCGGATATCTTTAACCCCGCTATTCACCGCAGACAGACGCGCAACACGGGCATGTGCCGCATTGGCAATAATTTCAGCGAGGGTGGTTTTGCCGGTGCCAGGCGGCCCCCAGAAGATCATCGAATGCAAAAGCCCTTGCTCAATCGCGCTGCGCAAGGGCTTGCCTGGGGCTAAAATATGTTGTTGCCCGAGATATTCTGAAATATCCCTGGGTCGCATCCGCGCCGCTAATGGCGCATGTATATCGACCCCAAGATCGAGGCTCAGGTTGTCAGCCACCCCGGCTCCTTAGCTTCCGCGTTGATCATCAATCTCGACATGGTCGTCGACGTCAATGCTAAAGGATACATCATTCACTGGCTGGTTGAGAACCACATCGCTCAGGGTGAACACGCTGACCTGGCCCTGACCGTCATCAACCCGCAGGCTTTGTAATTGATCGTTATCACCAAAACCAATCGCCAGGCTAACCTGGGCATAGCCCGGATTGCTTTCTTCAATCACCCAAAGGTCATCATCACGGCTCACTGAGAAGCTGGCCCAAGCGTCGTCGTTATCGCTCAGCAACACCAGCATTGGGTTTTGCTCAAGATCCTGTGCCTGGTCGAAAATACTGAGCTGCTCAACAAAGGCGTTGTAATACCACACCGAGTCACCGTCAGCGACCATCACAGACTCATCCGGAAATTCAGTTTCCCAGCGCAAAAAATGCGGACGTTTCAGGGTCAGTTGCCCTTCCAGTTCTTCCTGCAGTTCGCCACGTTCATCGAACACTTGCTGGGCAAATGCCGCCTGCAAGGTATCAATGCTGCGAAGTTTATCGCGTAATTGCTCATGCTCGCTGCTGGCATACACATTGAGCGAAATAAGCCCGAGGCTCAGTAGGCCGGCGCCGGCGGTGAAGTAACGTGCTAGTTTCATAGGCTTTCCTGTTTAATCCTTTGGCGGTGGTGGTGCCAAGACTTCCCGCGAACCATTGTGGCCCGCATTGGTTACGACACCAGCAAGCTCCATTTGTTCTACCACTCGCGCCGCACGGTTATAACCGATACGGAATTTACGCTGCACACTGGACACCGACACCCGGCGGGTCTCGGTCACAAATGCCACCGCTTCATCGAATAACGGGTCAAGCTCTTCACCGTCCATGGATGGCTGCTCGCCTGGTAACAGCGAATCTTCACCGCCATCACCTTTTAGAATTTCTTCCAGGTACTTCGGTTTCTGTCGTTTCTTCCAGTCCGCGACCACTTTATGCACTTCATGATCATCCACAAAGGCGCCATGCACCCGGGTAGGTACGCCGCTGCCTGGCGGCAGGAACAGCATGTCCCCCTGGCCAAGCAACTGCTCGGCGCCCGGCTGGTCAAGGATGGTTCGGGAATCAATTTTTGATGACACCTGAAACGCCATACGGGTCGGAATATTGGCTTTAATTAAACCAGTAATAACATCCACCGACGGTCTCTGAGTGGCCAGAATCAGGTGAATACCAGCAGCACGTGCTTTTTGTGCAATACGGGCAATCAGCTCTTCAACCTTTTTGCCGACAATCATCATCATGTCGGCGAATTCGTCTACTACGACTACGATATGCGGTAATTTCTCAAGCTCCGGCACCGTTTCATGCATGCTGTCACCCGGCTTCCAGGTTGGGTCTTTGAGCGGCTCACCATTGGCAATGCCCTCGGCAACTTTAGCGTTATAGCCTTTCAGGTTACGTACGCCTACCGCCGACATCAGCTTGTAGCGACGCTCCATTTCACCGACACACCAACGCAGGGCATTGGCCGCATCTTTCATATCAGTTACTACTTCGGTGAGCAGGTGTGGAATGCCCTCATACACCGACAGTTCAAGCATTTTCGGGTCAATCATGATCAAACGCACGTCTTCAGGCTGTGATTTATACAGCAAGCTTAAGATCATCACGTTGACGCCCACAGACTTACCAGAACCTGTGGTACCCGCCACGAGTAGGTGAGGCATCTTGGCCAAATCAACCACCATAGGTTTGCCAGAGATGTCTTTCCCCAGCACCATGGTCAATGGAGACGTTGATTTTTGGAACGCTTCACAGCTAATCACTTCACGCAGCCAGACAATTTCGCGTTCTTTATTCGGCAGTTCAAGGCCCACATACGATTTACCGGGAATCACTTCCACCACGCGTACCGCTAAAGCGGACAAGCTACGTGCGATGTCTTTAGCCAGGTTAGATATTTTGCTGACTTTAACCCCCGGGGCTAAATCAAGCTCAAAGCGAGTTATCACAGGCCCTGGCTGGACACCTGCCACCTGCACATCCACGCCGAAATCTTTTAGCACCGCTTCAACCGTGCTACTGATTTGATCGAGCTCTTCCTGGCTTAGCGGATTGGCTGTTTTATTCGGGCGATCGAGCAACTCAATCGTTGGTAATAAAGTCGCAGGGTCTAGACCTTCTCCGGGTGACATTTGAGACGCCACCGGAGTCGACGCGGGTTTGACTGGCGCCGGCTTAACGGGAGCGGCGGTCGGGTTCATGGTTACGTCATCAGCGACCACAGTATCCACTTCATCATCGATTGCCGCCGACTGGCTTTGCGCCTGACGTTGCTGAACGTTCTGCTTACGCATGACTGGCGGCTCGTCCCAGTCGATTTCAAAATCATCGTCACGACGCGCTTCAAAACTAGCGCCGATGTCTTCGTCTAAGCCCGGTTCATGGCGTTCTGTAGTGCCTACGACCTCGTCGTCAGGGTCACGTTTACCTTTGCTGAGAAAACCAGGCACCAGCTTCTGATACCAGGACTTCGCCGGTGTAGTGTGCTCAAGCTCATAGGCTTCTTCATACGCCTCCCCTGCATAAGGGTCGGTGCGTGTTTCGCGAGCAGCCCGCGGTGATTTTTTATTCTCAATCGCCAGCTGCGCGTCCGTTGCGTCATCGTCGATGTCAGTGTCATCGTCCTGACTGCGGCCACGATTAAGCACCAGGTTCCAAAGCCATAAGCCACTATTAATCACCAGATAACCAATTTTGTCTGCAATGGTCAGCCAGGACACCCCGGTGACCAGGGTAAAACCCGTTGCCACAAAGGTTAATAACAGTAAAGTGGTACCCAGCAGGTTGAAATAAGGCAACATAGCGCTGCTGACAACGTCCCCCAGCACACCACCAGAGGAAAAATAATAAATATCAGAGAAATTCAGACTTGCCAGCGCCGCAGCGCCGGTTAACAGCAGTAAAGCCCCGACAATGCGCAGGCTAACGCCTAGGTAGTCGAGGCTGAGTAATTGGTGGGGCCGGTGAAATAGCATGTAGCCGAAGCCCATCACCACAAAGGGGATCAGGTAACCGACAAAGCCCAGGGTAAATAAAAGCACGTCTGCAAACCAGGCACCGATGGCACCTGCAGCGTTATGGATCTCTTCACTGTTACCTGCCTGCGACCAGCCTGGGTCTGCAGGATGAAAGGTTAACAATGCCAAAAACAAAAAGATGGCCAGTGCGCCAGCCAGCAGTAACCCTACTTCAAGTAACCTTTGCACACCTGTCATATATTTCCCATCTGTCATACGAGCTTTATATCCTGGGTCTGATTGTAACTGAATGAGCGTGTATATCAGCCCCTAATCAGCACTTTATTTTCTTGTTTGATCGCTTCCATCACCACATAGGTGCGCGATTCATTCACCCCTGGCATATTCAGGATAGTTTCACCCAGCAGCCGCCGGTATGAGGCCATGTCTGCCACCCGAGCCTTAATCAGGAAATCGAAATTGCCGGACACCAGATGGCATTCGAGGATCTCTTCGGTTTTACGCGCAGCCTCACTGAATTCAGCAAAGGAATCAGCGGACGTCCGGGTCAATGTGATTTCCACAAAGATGAGTAGCGGTGAACCGAGCTTATCTGGGTTGACCTTCGCCACATAACCTTCTATCACGCCATGGCGTTCAAGCTTACGCACCCGCTCCAGACATGGGGTTGGGCTTAAGCCCACCGCCTTAGCCAGCGCCACATTAGAAATTCTGCCATCCTCCTGCAAGATACGCAAAATCTTCCGGTCGATTCGGTCAATAGTGAACTTTTCCAAATAAATAACCTTTTTCAGCACGTTATTCTTATTTAATGCTTAATAATAGCTAATTTACCTGTTTTTAACCATAAAAAAAGTGAGTAACTTCAACCACCCTTACGTTATACTTTTGCCAACTTTTTACACGTCTAATTGAGGCAGTTTGTTATGTTGATTGGTGTTCCTAAGGAAATCAAAAACCACGAGTATCGTATTGGCTTGTCACCGGCAGCGGTGCGTGAATATGTCGCCCATGGTCATAGCGTAATGGTTGAGAACAATGGCGGTGCCGCGATTGGTTTTAGCAATGACGATTATATTCAGGCAGGCGCAACTATCGTTGAAACCCCAGAAGAGATTTTCGCCCAAGCTGACATGATTGTGAAAGTAAAAGAGCCACAGCCAAACGAATGCAAAATGCTACGTGAAGGCCAGATTCTTTACACTTACCTGCACCTGGCACCAGATCCAATGCAAACTAAACTCCTGGCCGAAGCTGGCGTAACTGCAATTGCCTATGAAACGGTGACTGATAACCGCGGTGGCTTACCGTTGTTAGCGCCGATGTCAGAAGTCGCTGGTCGTATGTCGATTCAAGCCGGTGCCCACCATCTTGAAAAAGCGCACGGCGGTAGCGGCACACTATTAGGTGGCGTACCTGGTGTTGCCCCTGCAGAAGTACTGGTGATTGGCGGCGGTGTGGTTGGTATCAACGCAGCGAAAATGGCTGTAGGTATGGGCGCAGAAGTCACCATTTTAGACCGTTCGCTGCCACGCCTGCGTGAGCTGGACGATATCTTCAATGGTCGGGTTAAAACCATTTACTCTACCGTCGATGCCATTGATCATTTCTCAAAAACTGCTGACCTGGTCATTGGTGCGGTGCTGATCCCTGGCGCTGCAGCGCCGAAATTGCTAACCCGCGAACACCTTAAAGGCATGAAGCCAGGTTCTGTGGTCGTTGACGTCGCCATTGACCAGGGCGGCTGCTTTGAAACCTCTAAAGCCACCACGCATCAGGACCCGACTTACGTGATTGAAGACGTGGTTCATTACTGTGTCGCTAATATGCCAGGTGGCGTTGCTCGCACTTCAACCATCGCCCTGAATAACGCAACCCTGCCTTACGGCATTATGCTTGCAAACAAAGGCCTTGAAGCAATGCGTCACAACAAGAACCTGCTTGACGGTCTTAACATGCACAAAGGTAAAATCACTTATAAAGCCGTGCATGACGACCTTGGCGAAGAATTAGGTCTTGATTACATTGATCCGCTGCAGGCACTTGATGTGTAATTAAGAGTGTTCCGCGCAAGTGTAAACTAACGCAAGCAGAGCCAGGGTTATCGTTGATGACCCTGGCTCTTTACGCTTTCGCACACAGCCCCTACAATGGCTGCACATTTTTTCCCTATATCTTGTATAAGATTTCTTATGAAGACAGCGGAGTAGATTCTTCATGGCTGACGTAAAGCATTGTAAATTATTGATTTTAGGCTCCGGCCCTGCCGGTTACACCGCCGCCGTTTATGCGGCCCGTGCTAACCTCGACCCGGTGCTCATTACTGGCATGCAACAAGGTGGCCAGCTCACCACCACCACCGACGTTGAAAACTGGCCGGGTGATCCTGAAGGCTTAACCGGACCTGATTTAATGGTTCGCATGCAACAGCATGCTGAGCGTTTTGACACCGAAATTTTGTTTGACCACATCAATCAGGTCACCCTCACCGAGCGCCCGTTTACCCTAAAAGGCGACAGCGGCACTTATACCTGTGATGCGCTGATTATTGCTACAGGCGCCTCAGCTAAGTACCTTGGCCTGCCGTCTGAAGAAGCATTTAAAGGCAAAGGCGTGAGTGCCTGTGCGACCTGTGACGGATTCTTCTACCGCAACCAGAAAGTCTGCGTGGTGGGTGGTGGTAATACCGCCATTGAAGAGGCATTGTATTTGTCCAATATCGCCAGCGAAGTGCATTTGATTCACCGTCGTGACACTTTCCGCGCCGAGAAAATCCTCATCGACCGCCTGATGGAAAAAGCTAAGAACGGCAATGTCACCTTGCACCTGCATAAAACCTTAGACGAAGTGCTGGGTGACAACATGGGTGTGAATGGCGTGCGGATTAAAGATTCGCGCGATGGCAGCACTGAAGAGCTTGCCGTTCAGGGTGCCTTCATTGCGATTGGACACGAGCCAAACACTGAGATGTTTAAAGAGCAGTTGGACATGGAAAACGGCTACATCAAAGTGCAGACCGGCAGCCACGGCAATGCCACGCAAACCAGCATTGAAGGTGTATTTGCCGCTGGGGATGTAAGCGACCACGTGTACCGTCAAGCCATTACCTCTGCCGGTACCGGCTGTATGGCGGCGTTAGACGCTGAGCGCTTCCTTGATCAACTTGAGCTGGCGAAACAATAATCGCCAGGGTTAACGGTTGATCCCCGCACTGTCCGCCCACTCTGTGCAATTCCCTCCTGTGTCCAGTGCACTGGAGGAGCCAAATGGATTGCTCGCGGTGGGTGGAGACCTCTCCCCAGCTCGATTGCTTGAAGCGTATCGACTGGGTATTTTCCCCTGGTATGGCGACGATGATCCGATTTTATGGTGGTCGCCAGACCCACGGGGCGTCATTTACCCCGAACAGCTCCATATTTCGCGCAGCTTAGCCAAATTTATCCGCCGTTGTTCTTACCAATGCACCATCAACCAGGCATTTGAACGTGTGGTGAGTGGCTGTATCGAGCAACGTGTGGCGACTGAAGGTAGCTGGATCACCGATGACATGTACGAAGCCTATTGCGACCTGCATGACCTTGGCCACGCCCATTCGGTAGAGGTATGGCAGGACGGTGAGCTTATCGGAGGGTTGTACGGGATATTGAACGGGCAGGTATTTTGTGGTGAAAGTATGTTTCATCGTGCCGATCATGCGTCTAAAATAGCTTTAGTGAGTTTGGTAAAGCACCTCGTACCGGGTGGCTTAGCCTTGATTGATTGTCAGATGACCAATCCACATTTACTCACACTTGGTGCGCAGGCACTGCCACGAGGTGAATTCATACCGCTTTTGCAGCGTCTTAGTAAGACTAGTATTGGGCAAGAATACCTTGTTCCGCAGTCAATTAGTGGAATTTAGTGTTAAAAAGCGTTAGAATCCCCCACACTTTTTTAGCGCATTTGAAATTTATCAGCGTAAATAAACAATATTAGAGGGTTTAATGGCGAAAGAAGACAGCATTGAGATGCAGGGTGTTATCCTTGAAACCCTGCCTAACACCATGTTCCGTGTCGAATTAGAAAACGGCCACGTGGTGACTGCGCATATTTCAGGTAAAATGCGGAAAAACTACATCCGTATCTTAACCGGCGACAAAGTAACGGTTCAATTAACTCCATACGACTTGTCTAAAGGGCGTATCGTTTTCCGTTCGCGTTAATTCCCGTCCAAGCGACCAGACCGTCTATGTGACCAGATATTAAAAAGCCAGCTTTCGCTGGCTTTTGTTTTTTGCATGACCTGGTAAGCGCCTTACGACGTTACCGGCTCTGCGCTTTTACTGTCATAAGTAAAAGACAGCTCGCTATTTTTCTCATCTACGCCAACTTTCACGTTACCACCTTTGATCAGAGAGCCGAACAGGATCTCGTTGGCCAGCGGTTTCTTGATATGTTCCTGGATGACCCGGGCCATTGGCCGTGCGCCCATAGAACGATCATAACCACGTTCAGCCAGCCATGCGTGGGCTGAACTATCCACCTCAAGTGACACGCCTTTCTTATCAAGTTGCGCCTGCAGTTCACAGATGAACTTATCAACCACCTGTTCAATCACCACAGTATCCAAATGATTAAACCAGACAATGCTGTCCAATCGATTGCGAAACTCTGGGGTGAACAGACGGTTAATTTCCGCCATCGCATTGACTGAGTTGTCCTGCTGCTGGAAGCCAATACTCTTACGCTCAGTCTCACGCACACCGGCATTGGTGGTCATCACCAGAATCACGTTACGGAAATCTGCTTTGCGGCCGTTGTTGTCAGTTAAGGTACCGTTGTCCATGACCTGTAACAGGATATTGAAAATATCACTATGGGCCTTCTCAATTTCATCAAGCAACACGACACTGTATGGTTGCTTGATAACGGCATCAGTGAGTAAACCACCCTGCTCGTAACCCACGTACCCTGGAGGCGCGCCAATTAAACGGCTGATGGCGTGACGTTCCATATACTCTGACATATCGAAGCGGTGCAACTTGATGCCCATCGCCTTCGCCAGCTGTTGGGTCACTTCTGTTTTACCAACCCCGGTCGGACCGGCAAACAGGAACGAGCCCACTGGACGGTGCTCCGCCCCTAAACCTGAACGTGACAGGCGAATCGCGGCGGTTAAGTTATCAATCGCCTGATCCTGGCCAAACACCACCATTTTCAGGTTGCGATCCAGTTGCTCAAGCATGGTTTGATCGTTGCGCGACACCGACTGCTCAGGAATTCGTGCAATCTTCGACACTATTTGCTCAATGTCGGTCACACCAATGGTTTTCTTTCGCTTTGACGCTGGCAACAAGCGCTGGCTTGCACCGGCCTCGTCAATCACGTCGATGGCTTTGTCCGGCAAGTGGCGGTCATTAATATACTTAGCGGCTAACTCTGCTGCCGCGCGAATGGCAGGTTGGGTATAGCGAATGCCGTGATGCGATTCGTAACGATCTTTTAAACCCATTAAAATTTTTGCGGTGTCTTCAACAGAAGGCTCAGCCACATCAATTTTCTGAAAACGACGCACTAAAGCGTGGTCCTTCTCAAAAATGTTTTTGTATTCCTGGTAGGTAGTCGACCCCACACATTTCAGCTCGCCGGTAGTTAACAATGGCTTGAGCAGGTTAGAGGCGTCCATCACGCCACCGGAGGCTGCACCCGCGCCGATAATGGTATGGATTTCATCGATGAACAGTACAGCGTTCTCTTGCTGACCAAGTTCTTTAAGCAACGATTTGAAGCGTTTCTCGAAGTCACCGCGATATTTAGTACCCGCCAACAGGCCGCCCATGTCGAGGCTGTAAATTACTGCGTCAGCAATAACTTCAGGCACGTCTTTTTCAACGATGCGATAGGCCAGGCCTTCGGCAATCGCGGTTTTACCCACGCCTGCTTCGCCAACTAACAACGGATTGTTTTTACGTCTGCGGCACAAGACCTGAATGGTCCGTTCCACTTCTTGCTCACGGCCAATTAAAGGGTCGATTTTACCGGATTTGGCCTGGGCATTGAGGTTGGTACAGAAACGTTGCAGATAGCTCTGCTCTTCCTCTTCTTTATGCGAGGTGGCAGCTTCTCCTTCAGCGTCATCCAGCGGGCCATCGTCTTCAATCCGCGAAAAGCCATGGGAAATAAAGTTCACCACGTCCAACCGACTGATATCCTGCTTATTCAGCAGGTAAACCGCTTGTGATTCCTGCTCACTGAAAATCGCTACCAGCACATTGGCACCGGTCACTTCAGCGTTGCCAGAGCTTTGTACGTGAAACACTGCGCGCTGCAATACGCGCTGGAAACCAAGCGTCGGCTGGGTGTCCATGGCATCGTCATCGTCGCTAAATTTTGGCGTGCTGCGATCAATATAACTAAGCAGCTCTTCTTTCAGCTGTTCGAAGTTCAGGCCACAGGAACGCAGGGCATCGGCTGCATCAGGGTTGTCGAGGAGCGCCACCAACAGGTGCTCCACCGTCATCAGTTCATGACGACGCTCGCGCGCTAAACGAAAGGCATCGTTCAGGGTCAATTCAAGTGCTTTGTTTAGCATGGGCCACTCCTTACTTCATGTGGACGGACTTGGAAATAATTAGGCCAGCGCCACTAGCTACCGACTAATTTACGCCTGCTCCATTGTACAAAGCAACGGATGCTGGTTTTCTCGTGCAAATTGATTAACCTGCACCACTTTTGTTTCGGCTATCTCTGCGGAGAACACGCCGCATACAGCCTTACCCTGATAATGAACCTTCAGCATAACATCAGTTGCTGCTTCTTGATCAAGCTTAAAAAAACGCATTAATACCTCAATGACAAAGTCCATTGGGGTGTAATCGTCGTTGTTCAACAGCACCTGATACATGGAGGGCGGCGCCAGCTTCTGCTCGACGTCCTCATCGAGATGATGTTGAGGAATTGAATCACTAAATCTACTCATACAACTAACTATAGACCGTTTTTTTCTACTCTTCCGAGCAGTTAAGTTATAAAAAGGTTAAAAAAATGTTCATTTTATGCGAACTTTTCTTGACTAATTTTTGCACTTATCTATTGTAGAGATTGTGGCTACTTGATGCTTTTTCAATAGCACGCTTCGTTTAGTCTCTGACTTTTCGACGTCACTAAGTATACAAGATTTCGCCATTTAAGGCACAACAACACATAAAAACTGATAACAAGAAAGCGGTTAGCTTCTTAGTAACAACAACTTGTGGAAACAAGAAGGAAGTAGATGTATGGCAACGGGCAAAGTCAAATGGTTCAATAACTCTAAAGGTTTCGGCTTTATTGAGAGTGAAGAAAAAAGCGGTGATATTTTCGCGCACTACTCAACCATCGAAATGGATGGCTACCGAACCCTGAAGGCAGGTCAAGAGGTCAAGTTTGAACTGCAGGAAGGCCCTAAGGGGCTGCATGCAGTGCATATTGTACCTCATACTACTGACATCCAATCCTGATTCCTGAAACGGCGCTCTAGCGCCGTTTTTGTTATCTCAGGTTTGATCATAGTACTGACTGGAATGAAAATGCCAGCCTGCGGGCTGGCATTTTATGGTGCGCAATCGGCTTGTTGCTTTGTTAACTATCTTCACCGTAAAAACGTCGCAGCTGATCACGCAAATTAGGTGGCGTACCAATAATGGTCAGCGTATCGGTTTTCGGGTCATACTGAATACGCTCACCTAACATGTCCTGCTCGAACGCCACACTAAGGCCACCGCCCTGCCCCTGAAATTTCATCAGTTTACGCAACGACGTGCGTTCGGCGGGAAACTCTTCGGCCATTTGGATGCCTTTTTGTTCGGAATAAGCCTTCACTGAACCGGCACCCTTTTCCGCTAAGCGCTCATCTATGTCACTTAAACGCACCTGTTCGCCCAGGCTCCACTGCTCGCCACAGTAGTCATACACGTCCTTACGGATATCTTTAGCGACTTCCGGGCTAATCGCGTCGTCTTTAATCAGTTCCTGCACGCTTTGCACCAATTGCTCGGTTTCTTTTTTCGCGTTGACCCGTTCAGCGCAACCGAGAAAATCGAGGAAAAACTCAGCTGTTTTGCGCCCAGTACGGCCTTTTATAAAAGAAATATAGTGGCCTACATTCATCTGGGTCTGGTAGTCACTCAGGTTGACCCGTGCCGCCAGCTGGACCTTGCTGACGTCAAGTTGTGAGGAGCGGTCCACAGAAAGATCCGGGCTCACCATCACCCCGTCCTTGACCGGTACGAAAGCTACCAGCAAATAACTATCACCCGTTTGCTGATATTCAGCCATCAGCAAAAAACCCGAATCCAAAAACTGATAATGCTCAAGCTCATTGCGTAGTAAGCGCGCAACTTGCTGGGTAAACTCAACAAATTCCACTTTGCCCTGCATCCGAGCGTCCAAAAGTTGCGGGAATTCAGGCATCGGCACTTGCTCTTCACCGTCTGCAGCCTGGAAACGTGGATCGTCTGGAGACACGAAGCTGGCGTAACCTTTCGCCGGTTTTGCATTGTAAACCTTGGTCAACTCTTCCAGTAAAATCTCGACTTCCACCTTGACCTGCAGCGGCTCTGGCGCCAGGCGCAAGCCAATATTACCGTCTGGGTCCTGAAAAACATGGTGTACAACGCTATTTTCTAAGCTCAAATTCATAATCCGGGTCTGTCCTGCGAGGTTGGTTGTGGTATCATTTCGATATTCTAACATGAGCGAACACAGCCTTTTATGCCGATTGTTTCTAAATACTCTCAAGCGCAGCAAGACAAGCTGCTCGACGATGTCCTGGCAATCTTTGAAGACCAGGAAGTACCTGTAGACTTGTGCCTAATGACCTTAGGCAACGCCGTTAGCAATGTCATTGACCGCGGTGTTCCTGCGCACAAGCGCACAGCCATGGCAGAACAGTTTTCACGTGTCCTGCTACAATCAGTGCAACCTAAAAGTTAACTCAGACAGCTTATGGGCAAGTACCAGCAGCGCGACCGCATAGCACGACTCATTAGTTGGGGGCATTGGTTTACCTTCACCAACATTTTGCTATGCCTGCTGGTTGGCATACTATACCTGGAAACGATTGGCAGCACCGGCACTGCATTGGGTAATTTGTACTTGGTGGTGAACTGGCTTGGCCACTTCGCATTTCTTCCCTTCGTCTTCTTTATTATTCTGCTGTTCCCATTCTGTCTTATCCTGCCCTATTCGAGGATACTGCGTGGCCTCGGCGCCCTGCTAGCCTCATTTGGTTTGTTTATTCTGATTTTTGATGCGTTTTTCTTCCGTCAATATGGCTTTCACCTCAACGCTTATTCATTGGCGCAAATGGCTCGTGACGCTGAAACGATCTTTGCGGGGGCCAGTTTTGTTGGCCTGCTGGCAGTTATTTTCGGCTTTTTAATGATTTTATCGTTTCAGGTCACCCTCGCGAACCTGACCTGGAAACGCCTTGATCGCTTGCGCGGTCATCGTATTGGTCCGCGTATTAGTGCGGTATTGGTCAGTTGTTTCTTAGCCAGCCACATCATACATATCTGGGCAGACGCTAATCTGTACATGCCAATCACCCAGCAAGACGACCTGCTCCCCTTGTCTTACCCATCTACGGCGAAGACCTTAATGGCACGGCATGGCTGGATTAATCCGGACACCTACCAAAGCCAGCGCGACAGGCTCACGGAAACTGACGGCCTGGAACTGCAATACCCGCTGGGCAACCTACTGTGTTCAAGAGAGCAGAATTCGCGACCAACCCTGGTGGTGGCATTTGATCAGCTAACCACCGCGCAACAACGCCAAATGGAACAAATCAATGGCCTTGATCCACTGGCAGATGTCAGCCTGGGTCATACCGACCCTGCGCAAGGCGCATTTGAGCTGGTTTATAGCCTGCCTGACCTCTACCAGCGCCACATTGAACAGGGCCAGGTTGCACCTGCTTACCAGGCAACGTTGCAGGACTATGGGCATGAGCTGCGTTTTCATCACACCCTCAACTGGCCAGGAGAACAAGCGCCTCAAAGCATTCAGTCACAATTAGTGATGTGGCCCCATGACCACCGCCTTAATCAGCCGTTAACCGTGGTATTCGCCAGTCAGGCCGACTTTAACGTGATGACCACTGCAGTCAATGCCGCGATTCGCAATCAGCACCGGGTGATTGTCACAGCGCTGACCCCGGCGTTGGATCTCACCAGCCAACAACAAGACCTGCCTGCTATCTGGCAAGAATTCGTGGTACCGATGTGGGCCGCAAACTTAGGTACCGGCTATGTAAATGGCCCCGGCAACACGTTTGCGCAAACCGCAGATGTGATGCCAACCGCCCTGTCCGGCTTTATGTCCTGTGCCGAAGACTTCCGCTCTTTTGCGGTAGGACGCGACCTGACGACTGCCGACAATGGCTTACCAAGAGTGCATAGTGTGAATTCGCGGTTCTATATCTTTGAGCGTGAGCAAACCACCATTCTCGAGCGTAATGGCGACATGGCAGTGTACAACCATGATGGCGAATTGCGCCCTGGTGTCGCTCCGCCCACCCCTGTGCTCATCAATAGTTTGCAGGAATTACAAAGATTCGGCCGCCCTCGGCGATAAACTGAGCAGTTAAACCAAAACCGCCGTTCCGCGCTTGTCTTTTAGCAGGATTTCAGTAAGATACTCGGCACGGTCGGCGTGTGGCGCAGCTTGGTAGCGCACTGTCATGGGGTGTCAGGGGTCGGAGGTTCAAATCCTCTCACGCCGACCAATTAATTACCTGTTTTTTAACAGGTTTTTTTGTGCCTGAAATTCCTGCCTGAAAAAGCGTCTAAACGCCCTCTAGTAACGATTTAAGCCCAACTAACATCCTCCAGTATTTACCTCGGCCATTCCAAATCGACGATGCGCATTCGCCTCACAACGGCAACCTGGGTACCTTACCGGTAAAGATTCATTATGATATTGCAGACACACCTGTAGACGAGCATGGCTGTTTCCTGGTCCCCGGTGTGCAGGTGCAATGGCAAAGCGGTTACGCCACTTCGACGCCGCAGGCTATTCCGCTGTGTTTTGGGGTCAGGCATTATGATTACAATATCCCCTACGATAATGCGGACGACGTTGCTCGCTCTGCCGACCGGCGCTATGCCTATACTCGCACTCATCCGCTACCCGGCAGTGCCGCCGGGGCGATACCTCATTGGCCACAGCCTGCCCCCAGTGACAACCCCAGTGCGTTAGAGAAGCTTCTGAGGGCGTTGAGCCTGGGTTCGGTATTATATGAGGTGCAACAGGAAATCTATACCGCAACCAGCGACGACTCTTTTGAGCGCTAGCAGTCAGCAATCACTAGTTCATTTACTAAAGCTTTTCAGCGATCAACAGGCACAACACCAAGTTGTCTGTTATCTTTAAACCATACAACATGTTGCACCCCGCTAGGGAAACAAGGATATTTGTGATGGCATCATACAACTCACATTATTTTTTGCTTGGTCATGCCCTGCAGCAATTTAATCAAAAATCCGTTGATGTAAACACGCCTGGGTATTACCAAC
>JAFIFH010000019.1 GCA_020832105.1 Idiomarina sp. | reverse complement strand
ACTGGGATCCCAGTCTGGCATTGGTCATGGGGGGCGCATTGGCAGTGTTTTTGCCTGGCTACCACATACTCAGACGGATGCGTAAAGCCCCGGTGTGTGAAACCAGTTTTCAGGTGCCAGGCAAAGGTAAGATAGATCGTAAGCTGGTGATTGGGGCAACGGTATTTGGCTTGGGCTGGGGCCTGGTAGGTTATTGCCCGGGACCAGCAATCGCGGCCTTGTCCTCAGGTAGCGCAGGCACTGCGGTATTTGTCTTAACCATGATTCTTGGTTGGGCAATCAGTCGACGCTTTAGTTAGCACGAGACAGGCTAGCCCCCTTAGCGGCTAGCCTGTCTACTGGCGCTCGCGGTCAGTTTTTCGCCGGCTCCGGGGAATAGCCATGGTCTTCATCGTGCGGTCCTTGCTCGGCGGCGGTCCGTGCCAGCGTGTCGCAGCGCTCGTTTTCAGGATGACCGGAGTGGCCTTTAACCCAATGCCAGTTGATTGTATGGTTGGCGATGGCCTGGTCCAGCGCTTGCCATAAGTCTTTATTTTTGACTGGTTTCTTGTTCGACGTTAGCCACCCCTTCTTTTTCCAGCCATTAATCCACTTGGTAATCCCCTGGCGTACATATTCACTGTCCGTGTAAAGTTCTACTTCACAACCCTGTTTTAATGCATTTAGCGCCACTACTGTCGCCATTAATTCCATACGGTTATTGGTGGTCAGGCGATAGCCATGACTGAATTCTTTCTCGTGTTTACCGTAGCGTAAGATAGCACCGTAGCCGCCCGGGCCCGGATTGCCAAGGCAAGAGCCATCGGTAAAAATACTTATCTGTTTTGATCCCATGCTTCTTCTCAGGTTTTGATGTTGCTACTATGGGTCCATATTTTCAGACCCAGACAAATGAAGGTGATACATGCACGAGCTGACAGATTCGAAAGCACGGCGACAAATCGTGTTAGATACAGAAACCACGGGTATCGACCCAAAACAGGGTCATCGTATCATCGAAATCGGCTGTGTCGAGTTAATCGATCGTAAACTGACCGGGCGTCATTTCCATGTGTATCTGAATCCCGAGCGTCTGGTTGAAGAAGAAGCGATCCAGATCCACGGTATTACCAACGAGTTTCTCGAAGATAAGCCGGTTTTCGCTCAGGTAGCCGACGAGTTCGTCGAATTCATTCGCGGTGCTGAACTGGTCATCCATAACGCGCCGTTTGACGTCGGTCATATGGACCATGAGTTTATGCGTATGAATTCAGTGCATGGGCGGACAGAGGATATCGCTCAGGTATTGGATACGTTGAAACTGGCTCGTACGCTGTACCCTGGACAGCGGGCCAGTTTGGACGCGCTGTGTAAGCGCTTTGATATCGACAACTCCCATCGAGAATTGCACGGCGCATTACTGGATGCGGAAATCCTCGCGGACGTCTATTTATGGATGACCGGAGGCCAGCGCAAACTCTCACTGGCAGACAAAGGCAGTGACGGCAAAGACACCGACCCCAGTGCGATTCGACGCTTGCCCGATAGCCGTCCCGCGCTAAAGGTTTTAGCTGCAACGGCCGAAGAAGAAGAGGCACACCAACAACGTATTCGTCAGCTCAGTGAAACGGGAGGAGCATCTCTTTGGCCCTTATCAGGTTCTTAATCGGTATTCAGCAATGTGCCGCTGCACTTTTGGCTGCAGCCTTGCTGTGGATAAGCGTGCTGCTGCCAGCTCAGGCAGCAGATAGCCTGCCAAACCCCTACGATGCCTTCCGTTTGGCTGACATGACCCCGGACAATCAACTACCCTTGTTAGGTGACCGCTTCCGTATCGATGATCATGTTGACCAGATTACGATGGTCTTTTTCCGCGCGCCACAAAGCCGGCCAGTGGTGCTGATCTTACCGGACGGGAGCAAGTGGTATAGCTCACGCCATCCTGAGCATGTGCGCTGGGAGACTGGCCCAGGGTTTGACCAGGTGAGAATAGAATCACCCATGCGCGGGCCATGGCAGGTGTCTGGTGAGTTGCGTCCGGAAAGCCGGTTGATGGTGCTATCGGACCTGAATTTTCATGCTGAGTCTTTGCCTGAGCTGGTGTTTCAGGGCGAGAGGCTTGGGGTGACCGGATCCTTTACTGAAGCAGGTGAACCGATCGAACAGCGAGATTTTCACCAGGCCATCGAAATGGAGATGCACCTGGTCAGTACGAATCAGCAGCAATATGAAAACTTTGGCATTAACCCGCGCCAGGTCGGTAGCTTTGTTGACGACGGTCGCGGCCTCGATGCGCGGGCAGGGGATGGCGTGTTTACCGGCGAAATTGCTTTTGACGTGCCTCCGGGGGAATATATCCCGTCCTATCATGCCCGCACGCCGTTGTATCAACGAACTTTCGAGCAAGCACCCATCATGATTGCGGCACTGCCGGTGACCATTGACGTGCAGATTTCCGCTCAGGAAGGGCGTTCACATCGATTGCATTTCAGTATTGATGAACAATATTTTGACCCTGACGATGTAGTGATTCGTGGCGATATTGAGTTTCCTAATGGTGAAATTCAACGCATGGACATACGCACTGGCGAGGGAGACAGGCTCGAGCAACGGATTCCAAACTACGTCTTTGGCAGCTTTAGCGTCCGTGCGCGGCTGTATGGCACATCTTTGCATGACCAAAGGGAGCTGCAAGCCCAGCTAGCGAGCTATGAGTTCCTCACCCGGCCACCAGAGCCGCCTGGGCCCAGCGCCGAGGCTTTAGCTGCTGAGCGCGCTGCACGACAGGAACAGGAGATGCAGGCACGTATCCTGACTGAACAGGCAGCACTGCAGCAGCAGCGTTACATGTTGATCGCGATTATCGTAGTGAATCTGCTGTTGGTAGGTGGCTGGATCTGGTTTTTATTATGGCGCCGTAAAAAAGTGCGGTTAGAAGCCGCGCGCCGACGTAAAAAAGTCAAAAAATGAGCTTTTTGGTGATTTCATGTGCAAACAGACGGAATCATTGAAAAAGGGGTTGACGGGGGAGCGGCGGACTCGTATTATCCTCGCCGCATTGAGGGCGAACGTGGAGCGGTAGTTCAGTTGGTTAGAATACCGGCCTGTCACGCCGGGGGTCGCGGGTTCGAGTCCCGTCCGCTCCGCCAACTCAACTTCAATGTCATAGGTCAGGTTACTTGTAACGCTGATTAGTTAGTACCACGTGCAGTGGAGCGGTAGTTCAGTTGGTTAGAATACCGGCCTGTCACGCCGGGGGTCGCGGGTTCGAGTCCCGTCCGCTCCGCCATTTAAGATGACAAAAAAGGATCGCCACTTGTTTATTCAAGACGGCGATTTTTTTGTTTCTGGGCCGGAATACTTGTGAATAAAGAAGCTTGCCGCGTTATTTCGCGGCAAAACGTTTAATTAATGAGTATAGTTCGTTGGTGGTGGTCTCAAGCTCCTGGCTCGCGTTGTAGGTGCCTTGAGCGTTCTGCTTACTTTGCTCAGCAATACTCGAAATAGAGTTAATCTGCTCGTTAATGTGCTCAGCCACATTACTCTGTTCCTCCACCGCTGTAGCCATCTGCATAGAGGCATCGGTAATGTCATTAATGGCTCTGGCGATATCCCGTAAAGACCCCTCCGTTTGTTCTACCTTAATCACCCCTTCCTGGGCGGTTTGCTCACCCTGCAATGATACTTCCACTGCTTCTTCGGCGCGCTGCTTAAGATTCGCCACAATACTATGAATGTTTTGCGTCGATTCGCGGGTACGCTGGGCGAGGGCACGAACCTCCTGGGCAACGACCGCGAAACCACGACCATGGTCGCCAGCGCGGGCCGCTTCAATGGCGGCATTCAAGGCTAGCAGATTAGTCTGCTCCGCAATGTCGGAGATAAGGTCTGCTGCCTGACCAATACTGCCGGTGGACTCTGCTAGGGCGCGCACGGTTTGCGCAATGCTGTGCACGGAGCGATTGAGCCCTTCAATGGCGAGCAAGGCGTCTGCTGCAGTTTCGGTACTTGCGTCCACACTGCGACTGGCTGTGGTCGCCTGCTGCGCGTTACTCTCTACTTTATCTGCGACTTCTGCGATAGAGGTCGCCATTTGATTGATCGCAGACGCTGTCATCTCGGTGGCATTATTCTGCTCTTCGATTAACAGGTTGCTGGAATGCGCCTGACGGCCTGTGCTGATGACAATATCCCGTAACGAGGTTGCCGCGTCTTCAATTCGGGTGAGTGCAGTGCGGGCTCGCGCTGCTTCACTGAGCAACACCATGTTAAGTTGCGCACGACGGCCGTGCCAGTCGCTGTAACTTTGTGCCACCAAGGGATCCTGATATGCCTGCGGGCGTTGCTCAAGCAGTTTGGCCAACACGCGTTGTTCTCTGACCTGGTGCCACAGCAGTGCGGCTGCCCCACCAAGGAATGTGATGAGCCCTGCATAAGGGGCAAATAAGGCGCCAACGGCGATGCTGGTGATCAAGGTAGGAATCGCCACCGGGGCAATGTCTTTAGCATGAATATAGCTACTGTGCGCTTTGCTGCGCGCACTTTTCCCCGCTCGGATGCGGTCGTACATGGCCTGTGCACGTTGCTTCGACGCCTCGTCGGCATTCACTCGAACTGATTCGTAGCCAATGATCTCAGCGCCTTCCTTGATTGGCGTGACATAGGCACTTACCCAGTAGTGGTCACCATTCTTACAGCGGTTTTTGACCACCCCCATCCAGGGTTTACCCGCTTGCAAGGTATCCCACATGGCTTTGTACACAGCTGCGGGCATATCCGGATGACGCACTAAATTATGCGGGGCGCCGATCAGTTCCTGTTCACTAAACCCTGACACCTCAACAAAGGCCTGATTACAATGGGTAATCTTGCCACGGGTATCGGTGGATGAAATAAGCCGAAAATCATTCGAAAAACGGTGCTCTTTACCAGTTACGGGTAGATTATTGCGCATCAAAGACTCTATATTGTTGTTGGATTGCCTAGCTCTGGCGATGCCTGAACTTAACCATGGATCGGGGGTCCGTAATGACGTTCAGGCGATGCCTGGGGTTCCCCCATCGTGCGGCGTCAGGCCTGGCCTGACCTAAGAAACATTCAGCGTAAGATTACCAGCTTTATACCCCTTTTGGGATAGTAAGCAGAAAGAATATGGCCATACAGCACAGTGGTACAAAGCCCCGCATTCAGGCACAATACGGCATCGCTTTATCCTCTGAAATTGCACCAGGGTACGCGTTCATCGTAGTAATTAGTTATTGTAAAACAAAAGGTTATGTTATTAATGTCAAGCGAGCCAACGTTTATTCATTTGCGCGTGCATAGTGACTTCTCGATGATCGACGGGGTTCAGAAAGTGGTGCCGTTGGCAAAACGAGCTGCCGAGCTCGGCATGCCGGCGATGGCATTGACCGACCAAATGAATATGTGTGGTCTGGTTCGTTATTATAAAACGTCAGAAAGCCTGGGCATGAAACCTATTATCGGTACCGATTTTTGGGTGCTCAGTGACGCCTACCCCGAGCAACCTTTTCGGCTCACCCTGTTAGCGACTAATAACGAGGGTTATCATAATCTTACGGTACTCATTTCTGATGCGTATCTGCGCGGCCACCGGTGTGGCCTGCCATGTATCGAGCAAAGTTGGCTGGCGGATAAAAAGGCGGGCCTGATCATTTTGTCTGGGGCACGCCAGGGCGATATTGGCCGTGCACTGTTGCAAAAAGACGCAAAATCTCTGCAGCAGAGTCTGGATTTTTATCAACAACACTTTGCTGATCACTTTTACCTTGAACTGATCCGTACCGGTCGCCCCCAGGAAGAAGATTATATTCACCTGGCGGTGGACCTGGCGAGTCAACACGGGCTGCCGGTGGTAGCGACCAACGAAGTTGTGTTCATGCATGCGAAGGACTTCGACGCCCACGAGATCCGGGTCGCCATTCACGATGGTTACGCCTTAGGTGACCCCCGGCGACCGAAGAACTATTCAGAGCAGCAGTATTTACGCAGCGCGGAGGAGATGGCTGAAGTCTTTGCCGATATCCCTGAAGCCCTTGCTAATACCGTTGAGATTGCCAAGCGCTGCAATGTCACCGTGCGCCTTGACGAGTACTTTTTGCCTGATTTTCCCACCGGTGATATGACCATTGCTGATTTCCTGGTGAAGGTTTCAGAGGAAGGGCTTGAAGAACGTCTTCAGTTCCTCTTTCCGGACCCCGAAGTCAGAGCTGCCAAGCGTGGTGAATATGACGAACGCTTGCAAATAGAGCTCAAAGTTATCAACGACATGGGGTTCCCAGGCTACTTCCTGATCGTGATGGAGTTTATTCAGTGGAGTAAGGACAATAATATTCCGGTAGGCCCAGGGCGGGGTTCAGGGGCAGGGTCATTAGTTGCCTACGCACTCAAAATAACCGACCTTGACCCGCTCGAATTTGATTTACTATTTGAGCGATTTTTGAACCCGGAACGGGTTTCCATGCCCGACTTTGATGTTGATTTTTGTATGGATCGGCGTGATGAGGTAATTGACCACGTCGCCGAACTATATGGCCGGGACGCGGTATCACAGATTATCACTTTCGGCACTATGGCAGCGAAGGCTGCAGTGCGCGACGTGGGGCGCGTACTCTCGCATCCGTATGGCTTCGTTGACCGGATCTCTAAGTTGATTCCGGGTACCCCTGGGATGACTCTGGACAAAGCGTTTGAAGAAGAGCCGCGCCTGCCGCAACTGTATAACGATGATAGTGATGTGAAAGAAGTCATCGACATGGCCCGACGCCTTGAAGGGGTGACCCGGAATGCAGGCAAACATGCGGGTGGGGTGGTGATTTCGCCTACCACGATTACCGATTTCTCGCCTATTTACTGTGACGAAGACGGTAACTTTCCGGTTACTCAGTTCGATAAGAACGATGTTGAAACCGCTGGCCTGGTGAAGTTCGACTTCCTTGGCCTGCGCACCTTGACCATCATCCAGTGGGCGCTGGACATGGTCAACCCTCGCCTGCAACAGGAAGGCAAGGAGCCGATCGACATCACCGCGATTCCGCTGGATGATCCGCGCTGCTTTCGCTCGCTGAAAAAAGCCGAAACCACGGCAGTGTTCCAGCTTGAATCACGCGGCATGAAAGAGCTGATTAAGCGCCTGTTGCCAGATTCCTTTGAAGACATTATCGCCTTGGTAGCATTGTTCCGACCCGGGCCGTTACAGTCAGGCATGGTCGATAACTTTATCGACCGTAAGCATGGTCGCGAAGCAATTTCTTATCCCGATGCAAAGTACCAGCATGAGAGCCTCAAGGTGACACTGGAACCTACTTACGGGGTTATCCTGTACCAGGAACAGGTCATGCAAATTGCCCAGATCATGGCAGGCTACAGCCTGGGTGGCGCCGACTTATTGCGCCGGGCCATGGGTAAGAAAAAGCCTGAAGAGATGGAAAAACAGCGCGCGGTATTTGAAGCGGGCGCTGCAAAAAACGGTATTGACCCTGAGCTGGCGATAAAAATATTCGATCTGGTAGAAAAATTTGCTGGCTATGGCTTTAACAAGTCGCACTCCGCTGCCTACGCCCTGGTGTCTTATCAAACACTGTGGATGAAGGTGCATTATCCGGCCGAGTTTATGGCCGCGGTGATGTCAGCGGATATGGACAACACGGATAAAATTGTCACCTTAGTGGACGAGTGCGAACGCATGGGGCTGACCATATTGCCGCCGGATGTGAACAAAGGCGAGTATAAGTTCAGTGTCGACGAGGCGCAGCAGATTGTGTACGGCATTGGCGCGATAAAAGGGGTCGGTGAAGGCCCCATTGAGTCGATTATTCAAGCACGCCAGGCTGAGGGTCCGTTCAGCGACTTATTTGATTTTTGTCGCCGGGTGGATTTGAAAAAGCTTAATCGCCGGGTGATGGAAAAACTGATTAAAGCCGGTGCCCTGGACCAACTCGGTCCGCACCGCGCCGCATTAATGGCAAGCCTGGAAAAAGCGATGAAACAGGCAGATCAGGCAGCCAAAGACGAGGCCATGGGGCAAAATGACCTGTTTGGCGTGTTAATTACCGAGCCTGACGCTATTCAGGCGGAATTTGTTAAAGTCTCGCCGTGGTCAGAACCTGTGTGGCTGGATAACGAGCGTGAAACCCTCGGTTTGTACCTGACCGGCCACCCAATAAATCGCTACAGGCAAGAGCTGAAGCGCTATGCCAGCGGTCGCCTGGTGGATTTAAATGAAACCGGGCGAGGCCAATATGTGAGTGCTGCGGGGCTGATTCTTGACGTGCGACCGATGGTCAATAAGAAGGGACAGCGCTGGGCAATTGTCACCTTAGATGACAAAAGTACCCGAATGGATGTACGCTTATACAATCAGGAGTTTGAAAAATACGAGGACTTGCTGCAAAAAGATACAATTTTGTGGGTAAAAGGAGAAGTCCGATTTGATAACTTCAGTGGTGGCAATACAATAACCGCTTATGAAGTGATGACCATTGAGCAGGCGCGGGCACAATATGTGAAAGCCCTGCATGTACAGCTGGATTTACCGAAGCTGAATGAGCAAACCCTGGCACGCATTGAGCGGGCATTGCAGCAAGCCGCAGGCGGCACTTGCCCGGTGGTTTTACAATGTCGTCTGGACGGGGTCAGCGTTGATTTAAAACCAAGCGCGAATTGGTTTACTGAACCGACCGACGCCTTGATGTATGAGCTTTGGGACACGCTTGGCACGAGCCAAGTGAAACTGGTCTTTTAACCGAATTTTGGAATGTATTAATGAGCCTGAATTTTCTGGACTTTGAACAACCAATCGCTGAACTGGAAGCGCAAATTGACGAGCTAAAGAGCGTCAGTGCTAAAGGTGATTTAAATATTGACCTTGAAAAAGAGGTTAAACAGCTGCAAAAGAAACGCTCTGAGTTAATCACTAAAATTTTCTCGGATTTGTCTTCCTGGCAGGTGGCGCAGTTAGCACGGCATCCCCAGCGCCCCTATACACTGGATTACATCCAGCACATGTTTACCGACTTTGATGATCTGGCAGGTGACCGTGCGTTCGCTGATGATAAAGCGATTATCGGCGGCATGGCGCGTATCGATGGTCAGTCAGTGATGGTGATTGGACATCAGAAGGGTCGTGAAACCCGTGAGAAAGTTCGCCGTAATTTTGGTATGCCAAAACCTGAAGGTTACCGCAAAGCCTTGCGCCTGATGGAAATGGCGGAGCGCTTTAACCTGCCGATTCTGACCTTTATCGATACCCCAGGTGCGTACCCTGGTGTAGGCGCCGAAGAGCGCGGGCAGAGTGAAGCGATTGCACGTAACCTTAAGGTCATGTCGCGCCTGAAAGTACCAACCATTTGTACCGTGATTGGCGAAGGTGGTTCTGGTGGTGCCCTGGCGATTGGGGTTGGTGATCGGGTTAATATGTTGCAGTACAGCACCTACTCGGTGATTTCCCCAGAAGGTTGTGCGTCCATTTTATGGAAAAGTGCAGCCAAAGCTGAACTGGCGGCAGACGCTATGGGGGTTACTGCACAACGCTCCCATGAACTGGGTTTAATCGACACTATCGTGGAAGAACCATTGGGTGGTGCGCATCGCAATCACTTACAGGTGGCGGAACGCTTAAAAACTCAGTTGCTAAAAGACTTACAAAGCCTGCAAGGTCAGGACACTGACACCCTGCTGGATAATCGTTATCAGAAATTGATGAATTTTGGCTACTGCTAAATCGATTATCGATGCGTTCTATACTAGCTATTGTGCGGCCCTTGCGAGTCTTAACTTGCAAGGGCCGCAGTCGATCGTCGTCGCCCTTGGCGGCGGTGCTGATTCGCAAAGCGTACTGGATTTAACCCTACGGTACCGTGAAGAACACCCGCAGCACCATTATCTGGCGATTCACTTAGACCATTACTTTCACCCCAAATCACCGCTGTGGGCTGAGTTTTTGCGTGAGTCCTGTGTAACGGCTGACATTGAGCACATTGTCGAGCCTCTGGCGGTGTCAGTAGCCGGACGCCAAAGCAAAGAGGCCCAGGGTCGTGATGCGCGCTATCAGCGATTAGCGGAATTGACTCCGGACAATGCAGTGATTCTGCTGGGGCATCACCTCAGTGACCAAAGTGAAACCTTCTTTCTCCAGTTAAAACGCGGTGCGGGACCTAAGGGGTTGTCCGCTATGGCAAAGGTTGCTCCGTTTCGTGAGCAACGGCGATTATGCCGGCCATTGCTTGGGCATAGTAAACAAGAGATTTATGCCTACTCCCATGCCCGGGGCTTGCAATGGATCGAGGATGATACGAATACGGACACCAGCATTGAGCGCAATTTTTTACGGCATGACGTGTTACCTATTCTCAATCAACGCTGGCCCCAGTTTGAGCAGACCTTAGCCCGCTCGGCTCAGCTCTGTGCGCAGCAGCAGGCGCTGCTCGATGAGCTGTTAAGTGATGAATTGCATACCCGGGCTGAGCAGCAAAGGTTGTCGGTGCAGGGCTTTGACAAGCTGTCCGTAGCCCATCAAAGCGCGTTGATTCGCCTGT
This sequence comes from Idiomarina sp., assembly GCA_020832105.1. Lineage (GTDB taxonomy): Bacteria > Pseudomonadota > Gammaproteobacteria > Enterobacterales > Alteromonadaceae > Aliidiomarina. The sequence goes on along the minus strand of JAFIFH010000019.1, from coordinate 47,535 downwards.
TTCTGGCTCGCCTGGGCGCACGGTTACCCAGCGCTGCGCAACTTGGTGAGGTGATTAAGCAACTGCAACACCAGTCGGTGACCGTGCGTTGGGGGGCCTATCAACTGCGAAGCCATGCTGAGTATTTATACTTGCTGCCGGTTTATCAGGACGTCACAGGATTTGCAGCGAGCATCTCGCTGCCGGTTGAAGGGCATCAACAGCTGGTTGAGTTGCCAGACGGTATCGGCCACCTTGTGGTGCAGCAGGTGCCAGTGGGCTCTCAACCAACGCAGCCAGAACAGCTGTCTGTAGCGGCAACAGCCAACCTTGCAGTGGCATTCGTAAAACCCGGGGATAAGTTTAAACGCCGTGCTGAAGGGCAGTGGCATAGCGTGAGTCACTTGTTGAAAAAACGCGGTATTCCACCCTGGCAACGCCAGCGCTGGCCGACCTTATGGGTGGATGGTGAATTGGCCTGGGTCGCTGGGCTGGGGGCTTGCCATGGCTACTTAAGTCGACAGCGCACTGGCACGAACTACGTTGCCATCGACTGGCAGCAAACCCCAACCGAGACAACAACTGGACTAGATAACGGGCCGCCCGCCTAACTCAAGAAAGCGATGGATATCAGCCTCTCGTTTCAGTGCGTCCGCATAGCCAATCGCCATCAGTTCTTTGCAATACTCTTTTTCAAACAACAAATAGCTGACGATACTCGATGGCGTGTCCTGGTCGACGCCAACCAAACCAAGTAAGCGCCGCACTGCCTTTGGCATGCGTTCAAAATGGCGGTGGGCGAGCTCATTGAAGTCTAGCTGCGGTTTAATAATGAGTGCGTCTACGCGGCGCAGTTCAGGATGTTCGACACCAGCCTTACTCAGCTCACTGATCGTTGTATTGATTCGGGTTAAACGTTCCACGTCCGAATTAAGGGTGTCGGCGAAGATAGTATCTAACAGGTGACCGGCAATCGTGGCGCTGGACGGCACATACTGGCGGTGCAATTGATCTTCCATATGGGGTTGGTCGACACCGATCACCAGGATCTTGCTAGCCCCTAAATGAACCGGAGGGCTGAGGGGCGATATCTGGTGAATGGCACCGTCGCCGAAATATCGATGTTGCAGTTCGATGGCCGGAAATATCAATGGAATCGCAGCGGATGCCATTAAATGCTCTGCGGTCAGCCGAGTACGTACGCCTTCCCGATTCGCACGCTTCCAGTTCGGGTAGCTGTCCACCCCTTCAAAAAATGAAATCGAGTGTCCATTGTTGTAGCAGGAGGCTGTAATGGCCAGTGCGCGCAGGTAACCACGTGAAATTTGGCGGTCAATTTTCTTAAAGTCGACAACCTGGTGGATCAGCTCCCGTAATGGTTGATTGTCGAATAGACTGGCCGCTGGATTTTGTGCCGTTTCTGATTGAAACATGCGGCCCACACGGCTGATAAGATGGCCAAATACTTCACCACTGGAGCAGCGATACACCTGGTCGGTTGAGAAGTTACTCCACACCTGTTCAAGCTTTTTTACCGCGAGGTGAAAATTCGAGGCGTAACAGGCAATAGCCGAGGCATTCAGTGCACCGGCACTGGTTCCGCTTAAGATCCGAAAAGGCAGTGGATGGGCCCGTGGGACCATGCTGGCAATGCCTTTCAAAACACCAACCTGATAGGCAGCGCGGGCGCCACCGCCGGTGAGCATTAATGCGGGTTCGTAAGAATGATTAAGCTTTGACACAGTTGGTTACACTATTCCCTGGGCAATTTACAAATGGTTACGAATGGTTTACTGACAGTCCCTATGTGGTCATTCATAATACAGCCAAATTTCAACAATAGTATATTGCCATGACCTCGAAGAAACGAATTTTTCTGCCGATTATTATTATATTTGTCGCTATTCTGGTGGCGATCCTGCTCGGCATGAGCAGGCAAGCGCCAGAGCGGGCAGGAACTGAACGTTTGGCGGTGTTGGTGGAATACACTGAGGTCACTCCGCAATCGCATCGTTTTGTGGTCGACTCACAAGGAGCGGTGCGACCTAAATATGACTCTAGCCTGGTGGCGGAAGTCAGCGGTCAGGTGGTGTATGTGTCCGACCGCTTTGTGCCAGGCGGTTTTTTTAGGTCTGGTGAGGTAATGCTGCGCATCGATCCGTCTGACTATGAAGTTGCGCGGGAAGAAGCCCAGGCAAATCTAGCCCGTGCTCGTGCTGGGGTTGCCGAAGAGCGCGCTTTAGGCCGGGTGGCTGAAGCCGAGTGGCGCTCCATTGAAGCCGGTGAAATTCCGTCGCTGGGTTTACGCGAACCGCAGTTGGCCAGTGCATTGGCAGAACTACAATCTTCAGAGGCACGCCTTGCCATGGCCGAGCGTAACCTGGAACGTACCAACATACGCGCGCCATTTGATGGTGTATTACATAACCGAATAGTCACCCTCGGCCAATTTGTTTCCACCAATACCCAGGTTGCCAGCCTGATGAGTACCAATGTGGCAGAGGTCCGCTTACCGTTGACCGATTTTGACATGGCTTTTATTGATTTACCCAGTGGCATGCTTGACGACGAAGCAGGCCCAGGCGTTGTGCTAAGTGCCAGTATATCGGGTCGGCCGGTGACCTGGCAGGGCAGCATCGTGCGCACGGAAGGGGTGATGGACGCTGGCAGCCAGGTGACTTATGCGGTGGTGGAAGTACAGGACCCCTATAATCGGGAAGGCCCAACCCATGAGCGGGTGCTGAATTTTGGTCGTTTTGTTGAGGCACAAGTGGATGGCATCAGCGTTGATGGCCTGATCGAACTGCCGCGCTATGCAGTGAATTCACGCGGGTTCGCCTGGGTGATTACAGATGATAGCCCGCGCGTTCTTGAGCGCAGAGAAGTTGAAGTGGAGCGTCGCGATCGCCAATCTGTGTTTGTATCTGGTGGTCTGGAGGCGGGTGACAAGGTGATGCTGACCCAGCTAGATAATCCTATTCCTGGGCAACGGGTGAGAATTGCTGGTGATAACGTTGAAATCGACGAAGATGAAGATTTCCCGGCGGTCGAGCGTGGTCAGGCGGAGCGAGACAGCGAGGCCAATGAGCAAGGGGACCGCTCATGAGTACGACGCCAGGCCCTGCTCACAACCCTGTTCCACGCCCACCTGAGAAGGGGCTGATTGCCTGGTTCACCCGCAATACCGTGGCTGCAAACTTGCTCATGGCGCTGATCATTATTGGCGGCATTATCTCGGTGATGACGATTCGCAAGCAAATGTTCCCAACTGTGGAACTGAATATGATCACTATTCAGGTGCCATTTCCAGGCGCTGCCCCCCAGGAGGTAGAGCAGGGGGTTATTATCAGAATCGAAGATGCACTGGATAACACCCAGGGTATTAAAAATATTCGCAGTACGGCCCGTGAAGGTCTTGGCTCGATTTCTATTGAAGTGGAAAACGACTACTCGGTGCAGGAGGTCATGGACGAAGTCCGCATGCGGGTTGATTCAATTACCTCTTTCCCTGCCCAAATCGAACCGCCCAATGTCTATCGGACCCGGCAACAGAGGCAAATTATCTGGCTCTCGGTATATGGCGATATGGACGAGCGGGCGCGAAAACAGCTGGCTAAAAGTGTGCGTGATGATTTACGCGGATACACAGGTATTAGCCAGGTCGAAGTGATTGGTGCGCGCGGTTACGAAATTGCTGTTGAGATTTCAGAGCGGGATCTACAGCGTTATGGGCTCACATTCAATGACATCACCAATGCGATCAGTGGCACCTCTCTGGACGTCCCAGGCGGGTCTATTCGCACCCCAACTGGCGATATCTTGCTCAGGGCACGCAATCAAAGTTACTAAGTGGATGACTTTGAGAAAATTGTGGTGTTACGGCGAGACGATGGCACCCGCTTTCTATTGGGGGATATTGCCAACGTACAGGACGGTTTTGTCGAAAGGCGAGGCTTTGCTGAGTTCGATGGCAAGCCAGCAACCTTTGTCCGGGTTGACTCGGTTGGTGACCAGAGCGATTTGGAGATTGCGCAAACCGTCAAAGATTATGTGTATGAGAAACAGGGGGACTTGCCTGCGGGGGTTGAATTAGCCTATTGGGGGGACAGTTCTTACTATTTGCAGGGTCGCCTCGACCTGATGGTGAACAATATGCTCATCGGCGCGTTCCTGGTGTTCCTTGCGCTGAGCCTGTTTCTACAAATTCGCCTCGCGTTTTGGGTCATGGTCGGCCTGCCGGTGTGTTTCCTTGGCGCCTTTATGCTGATGCAGTTACCCGCGATTGACGTGTCGGTGAACATGATCTCGTTATTTGGCTTTATTCTGGTGCTTGGTATCGTGGTGGATGACGCCATTATTATTGGCGAATCCACCTATTCCGAGATAGAAAAGTACGGTAAAAGCGAAGAGAACGTCATTCGCGGCGCGAAACGCGTGGCTATTCCAGCCACCTTTGGGGTGCTGACCACGGTGGTCGCCTTCTTGCCCATGTTAATGGTGGATGGCGCGATGTCGGGGATTTGGCACTCCATTGCCTGGGTAGTCATATTGTGTCTGGGCTTCTCATTGGTGGAGTCGAAACTGATTTTACCAGCGCATATTAACCGGATGAAATTCTCACGTACTGCAGACGCGAAGCAAAATGGCTTTCAGCGTTTTCGCAATGGTTTCTCCAATAAACTTAAAACCTTTGTGGAGACAAAATACCGGCCTTTTGCCACCAAGTGCGTGAATTACCGCTACACCACCATAGCCAGTTTCGTCGCGCTATTTATTCTGATGATTGGCTTAATCGCCAGTGGTGCAGTGCGCTGGGTGTTTTTCCCGAATATTCCCAGTGACTTTGTGCAGGCGTCGGTAGAAATGCAGCCGGGTACTAATGAGGATCGCACCATTGCCACGCTGAACCAGGTGCGAGATGCGATTTATCAGGTGGATGCGGAATATCAGGAACGCTACGGTGAACCTGTCATCCGCCACGTCAACACCTTCATTCAGTCTGCTGAGCAGGGTTCAATTTTTGTCGAATTGGCAAAGGGCGAGTCCCGCGAGGTCGATGGTTTCGCGGTGGTCAATCAATGGCGTGAACGTGTGCCAGAGATGGCAGCAGTGAAAGACCTCAACTTCCAGGGTTCGATTGGCGGAGGGGGTGGCTACGACATTGAGTTCCAGTTAAGCGGCACCGATCTTGACCAGTTGTCTGCGGCGGCAATGGAGATCCGCACCGTGATGGCTGAATACGATGGGGTGTTCGATATATCAGATACTTTCGGCGCACCGCAAGAAGAAATTCAGTTGCGCTTGTTGCCAGCCGCCGACCTGCTGGGTATCACGGTGCAGGACCTTGCTACCCAGGTACGCTTTGCGTTCTTCGGTGCAGAGGCCCAGCGGATTCAGCGTGATGACGAGGAAGTGCGGGTGATGGTGCGTTATCCGTTAAGCGAACGTCAGTCCATTGGTAACCTCGAAAATATGCGCGTGCGCACCGCCGATGGCCGTGAAGTGCCATTCAGTGCGGTGGCCGAGGCCGTTGAAGCGGAAGGCTATAGTACGATTAGCCGGGTGAATGGTACGCGGGCAGTGAATGTGCGGGCACGGGTGGATAAGGCCAATGTTGAACCTTTTGCGATTATCCGCGAGCTACGTGCCGAGCAGATCCCCGACATTCTGGCCAAATACCCGAACGTGCGCTTTGGACTCGAAGGTTCAAGTCAGGAAGAGCAGGACGCGCTGGGTGCGTTGGCCATAGGCTTTGTGTTTGCGATGTTTGGTATTTACGCGTTGATGGCCATACCGCTTAAGTCCTACAGCCAGCCGCTGATTATTATGTCGGTGATTCCCTTCGGCATTATCGGCGCGGTAGCCGGGCATTTGGTGCTAGGTATGCCGATTAGCATTCTGTCGCTATTTGGTATTATTGCGCTGGCCGGCGTGGTGGTGAATGACAGCCTGATTCTGGTGGATTATGTCAACCAGACCCGTGAAGAGGGGCAAAACATGAAGCAGGCGGTCGTTGACGCGGGTTGTGCACGTTTCCGCGCGATTGTACTGACGTCATTGACCACCTTTGCAGGCTTGTTACCCATTGTATTGGAACGCAGTTTACAAGCGCAGATGGTGATACCCATGGCGATTTCGTTGGCCTTTGGTATTTTGTTTGCGACGGTGATTACACTGCTGCTGATTCCATGCCTGTACATCGTGCTGGAGGATTTCAAACGCTGGTTCAGACGTACACTCGACGATATCAAGGGGTTGCTTGGACGTAATCAAGCAGAACACAGCAAATCAACGGACGAGCATAATCCGGTGATTGACAATCGTTCCTAATACTTGCCACCGGTGTAAACAGCGAACACACATCAAGCAGAGTAAGGCATAGCATATGCCTTACTCTGCTTGATGGTTCTCGTGCTTAGGTCTATGATGCGAAAGCATTATATTTAGCGCAAGGAAACTCGAATGAGCGTGCTACCTCTGCTTGACATGATTGCCCTCGGTTGGTTCGTTGCTCTGTGGGTTGGCTATTCATTATTTGCCAAGCATCGAGCCCGTCACACCCACTGCTTATCGAGTATTTTGCGCAGCTTACGGGTTGACTGGATGTATGCGGTTACTCACAAAGACAATCATATTGCGGACGCTGCGTTAATTGGTAATGTCGAGCGCAACGTAACCTTTTTCGCGTCGTCGACCATTCTAGTGCTGGCGGGTGTGTTAACCGTGCTAGCTTCCAACGAAGCTTTTGTGCGCGTGGTGGAACAGCTGCCATTTGCGGTGGCACAAAGCTCAAGTCTGATTATTCTTAAACTTGCCGGCATGGCAGCCATTCTGGTGTTCGCATTTTTTAAGTTTACCTGGTCCATTCGCCAATTTGGCTTTGTCTCCGTACTCTTGGGGATGGCACCGAATATGAGCCGCTCCACAGTCAGTGAAGAAGCAAGGGACCGCTATGCCCGTAATACCGCGAAGGTGCTGGATCAAGCCGGACATGAGTATAACTACGGGCTACGCGCCTACTATTTTGCCCTGGCATACTTAACCTGGTTTATAAACCCACTGCTCTTTATTGTTGCCAGCGCGGTGGTGGTTGGTGTGCTTTACCGTCGTGAGTACCGTTCACGGGTGTTACGGGCGTTGCTTGCCACCAAAGGCTTTGAACCAGGCCCAATGCCTGAAGACGAGCGGCAGGCGCAACTTCGTCATATCAGTACTCGCCTGGATGCGGATAGTGCCGCACAGGAGAATGAAAAGTCTTAAGTAAAGGTGATTAGTTGTGTTTCAAGATCAAAGTTTTCTCGCATTTAGCCGTGACCACGAATGGGGTATTGAGAGCAATGGCCCGGTCCTGTTTAGTCAGTCAATTGCAGGCGCTAAGGGTGGCACTACGCAAATGGATGTCTGGGACAGCGGGATTGTGGTGTTTACCCCAGAGCAGCCAGGTGCGCTTGATTTAGTGCTCAGCTGCGCTGTGCATGGGGACGAAACCGCACCCATCGAGATTTGTGATGAGCTGATTGAAGCGATTCGCGATGGTAAGTTGGTGCCCGCGCACAGGGTGATGTTTATTATCGCCAACCCGGCCGCGATTAATTTAGGCAAACGCTTTGTAGACGAGAACATGAACCGTCTGTTTAGTGGTGCACACAGCAAAGGTGAAGGACTGATTAACCAGGAACGCATCCGTGCCAAAGCCATCGAGGGTTACGTTGGCCGTTTCTTTGAAAGTGCTCCTGCAGGGCAGCGTCAGCGCCTGCATTATGATATGCATACCGCCATTCGTGATTCTAAACATGAAAAATTCGCGGTCTACCCATTCACCCATGGCAAACCTTACAAAAAATATCAGCTGCAATTACTCGCTGCAATGGGTGTCAACACGGTGCTGTTGCATGAAGGGCCGACCACCACATTCTCTTATTTTAGTGTACGTGAATTCGATGCTGACGCTTTTACTGTTGAGCTTGGCAAGGTACGCCCGTTTGGCGAGAATCCAGTGGAGAACTTCGCGGCTTGCCGAGCGACTTTAACCCGGTTGATCAGCGGTGAAGAACTGGCGCTGGGCGCATTTGAGGGGAAGCAGCATCATATTTACCAGGTGTTGCGAAGTATTAATCGTACCGAACAGGACTTTGAATTGTATTTCGCTGACGATGTGGCGAACTTCACCGAATTTGCTGAGGGTGAGCGCCTGGCTCGTGATGGCGACAATGTGATTAGCGCACAGCAAGGGGGCGAATCGGTGATTTTCCCAAATGCCAATGTTGCGCTGGGGCAGCGCGCTCTGATTACGGTAAAAGAGATTCAGGCGCAACAGCTCGACCTGGTCTGAGCAGTCACACCTTTGCCCGGCAGTGAGCCGCATCACAGCGCGTGTTGCGGCTTCGCTTTAGGGTGTAGCGTGTGGTGAACACCTTACAAATGTCCTGATAGCGGAATCCGTTTGCAAGGACGTTAACGTAAAGGTAAAGTTGCGCACATTTAGATAGTATCCCATCAAGGCTGTGCCGCGGTGAGTCAGCGTCTGGCGTCAAAGTCAGCAGCCCCATTGCAAGCAGACCCAAAGAGAGAAGGTTATGGCTACACAAACAACGAAACAGCCCGACGTAGTTACGTCTGTCGAGGTGATTGATGGAAACGCGTTGCGTATTCCAATGTTCCAGTTGCTGGACAAAGACGGCACGCCGCATAAAGATGTCAAATTACCTGAAATCGATAAAGAGCTGGCGCTGAAAATGTTCAGCACCATGCAATTTATTCGCGTGCTTGATGAACGTATGATTGCCGCGCAGCGCCAGGGTAGAATCAGCTTTTACCTGTCGTCGTTGGGTGAAGAAGCCGCGAGTATTGGTTCTGCCGCTGCCTTGAAGTTTGAAGACATGATCATGGGTCAGTACCGTGAGCAGGGCTCTCTGGCATTTCGCGGGTTTACGGTTGAGCAATTCATGAACCAACTGTTCTCGAATGCTAAAGACCTGGGTAAGGGTCGTCAGATGCCAGTCCATTACGGCTGTGCCGACCTGAACTTTATGACCATTTCATCGCCGCTAGGCACGCAGATTCCACAGGCAACTGGGTATGCGTTTGGTCAGAAGCAGGCCGGTGAAGGCCATTGTACGCTGGTGTATTTCGGTGAAGGCGCAGCGTCAGAAGGTGATTTCCATGCCGGCATGAACATGGCTGCGGTGCTTAAAGTACCGGCAATCTTCTTTTGCCGTAACAATGGTTACGCTATCTCCACGCCAATCTCCGAGCAGCTCGCTGGCGACGGTATTGCACCGCGCGGTGTGGGCTATGGCATGAAAACCATTCGTGTAGACGGTAACGATATACTGGCTGTCTATGCAGCCACCCAGGAGGCACGTCGCCTGGCAGTGGAAGAAAACGAGCCTGTGTTAATTGAAGCGATGTCGTATCGCATGGCAGGTCACTCAACGTCGGATGACCCGACTGGTTATCGCACCCGTGAAGAAGAAAATGCGTGGCGTGACAAGTGTCCATTGAAGCGTTTCCGTAACTTCCTGCTTGCTAAAGGCTGGATTAACGAAGAAGACGCTGACGCGCAGCAACAGGAAGTCAAAGAAGCCGTACTTGCTGAGTTGAAAAAAGCCGAGCAGGTACCTGTACCGCATATTGATGAAATTATTAATGATGTATACGACACCCCGACGCAGCAGCTAAAAGAGCAGTTAGAAGCGCTGAAAGCACACGTGCGTCAGTATCCGGATGCGTATCCTAAAACATCAGAAGGGGTGAAGTAATGGCCAAGATGAATTTATTGCAAGCCATCAACAGCGCCCTTGACCTGGCGATGGCAAAGAACGACAAAGTCAGTGTATTTGGTGAAGACGTCGGTCACTTTGGTGGCGTATTCCGTGCCACTAGTGGGTTGCAGGAAAAGTACGGGCGTAACCGTTGCTTCAATACGCCGCTGGTTGAACAGGGCATCATTGGTTTTGCCAACGGTTTAGCCTCGCAAGGCAGCTTACCTGTGGCTGAGATCCAGTTCGGTGATTATATCTTCCCTGCGTTCGACCAAATCGTCAACGAGACGGCGAAGTTCCGCTACCGTTCAGGTAACGAGTTCAATGTTGGCGGCCTGACCATCCGTACCCCATACGGCGGTGGTATCCATGGTGGTCATTACCACTCGCAATCGCCGGAAGCCTATTTTGCGCATACCCCAGGCTTGAAGATTGTGATTCCACGCAATCCGTATGAAGCCAAAGGGTTATTGCTAAGCTCGATTTTTGATCCTAACCCGGTATTGTTCATGGAGCCGAAGCGCATGTACCGTGCTGCGGTGGGTGAAGTACCAGAGGAAGAATACTATATTCCTTTAGGCAAGGCGGATGTAGTCAAGGAAGGCAGCGACATTACCTTAGTCGGTTGGGGCGCACAGATTGAAGTGATTGAAAAGGCCGTTGAACTGGCCGAAAAAGACGGCGTCAACTGTGAAATTATTGACCTGCGCAGTATTTTACCGTGGGACGCAGACGCCGTGGTTGAGTCGGTGATGAAAACCGGACGTTTGGTGATTTCTCAGGAAGCACCACACACTGGCGCCTTTGGTTCTGAAGTGGCAGCGACGGTGCAGGAGCGTGCGTTCCTTTATCTAGAATCGCCGATTATGCGTGTTTCAGGTCTGGATACACCGTATCCATTAGCCCATGAGAAAGAATACATGGCTGATCACCTGAAAACTTATGAAGCCATTAAACGTTCACTCAACTATTAAGGAACCGCATCATGAGTACAGATTTTATCTTGCCTGATATCGGCGAAGGTATCGTTGAGTGTGAGATCGTTGAATGGTTAGTTGCTGAAGGCGACCAGGTGAAAGAAGACCAGGTTGTGGTGGAAGTGATGACCGACAAGGCTGTGGTAGAAATTCCAGCCAAGTCAGACGGTACTGTGACTAAGTTATTTTATGCCAAAGGTGATATCGCTAAAGTCGGTGAGGCGTTGTTCGCCATCGACGAAAAAGGTGGTTCATCAGCAGGCAAATCAGGTGACGCGGAAAGCAAGCCTCAAGCCAAAGAGCCGGCCCCTTCAACAGCACAAGAGACTGAGTCCCAGCCTGTGGCTAAAGCCGCCGCAAATGGCGGTGCATCTGACTTTATTCTGCCAGACATTGGAGAGGGTATTGTTGAATGTGAAATCGTCGAATGGCATGTGAAAGAAGGCGATCAAGTTAAAGAAGACCAGGTTGTGGTCGAAGTGATGACTGACAAGGCTGTGGTTGAAATCCCGGCCAAGTCAGACGGCGTGGTGAGCAAGCTTTACCATGCTAAAGGCGACATTGCCAAAGTGGGCGGCGCATTATTCGCGCTACAAAGCGAAGGTGAAGTTGCGAGCCCGGCTGCTACTCCAACCCAAGGCAGCAGCGAAACCAAGGCTGCCAGTGCTGGTACAAACAGCGAAGCAGCGCCAAAGGTTGCTGCCCAAGGCAAAGCCTTAGCCAGCCCGGCCGTACGCCGTCGTGCCCGTGACGCGAATATCAATATTGCCGATGTGCCTGGCTCAGGCGCCAAAGGTCGCGTGCTAAAAGAAGATATTGAGTCCTATGTCGAAGGTCAGTCACAACAGTCTTCGCAGCCAGCAGTGTCAAGCAGTGCCACTGCAACAGCGCCGGCGAAAGTGAGTGGCGGTAGCCGCACTGAGCCACTACGTGGCGTGAAAGCAGCGATGGCCAGACAGATGGCCGAGTCGGTGCGCACCATTCCGCATTTCACCTATGCCGAAGAGTACGACTTGACTGAGCTACGGGCGATGCATAAAAAGCTAAAAGCTAAATATGCAGAGAAAGGGGTCAAGCTGACGCTGATGCCTTTCTTTATCAAAGCATTGTCATTGGCGATGAAAGAGTTCCCAATCATGAATGCCCAGCTGAATGATGACGCGACGGAGATTACGTACTTCGACGATCACAATATTGGCATGGCCGTGGCGACGAAAATTGGTTTGATGGTACCGAACATTAAAGGCGTGCAGAACATGACCTTGCTGGAGGTGGCCGCAGAGGTTACTCGCCTGACCAACTCAGCCCGTGACGGTAAAGTCGCTCAGGCTGATATGAAAGGCGGTACGATTACCATCTCTAATATCGGCGTGGTTGGCGGTACGGTGACAACGCCGATTATCAATAAGCCAGAAGCGGCGATTGTGGCATTGGGTAAAGTTCAGCAGTTACCACGTTTTGATGCGCAGGGCGCAGTCGTTGCCCGGGATATCATGACCGCGAGCTGGTCTGGCGATCACCGTATTATCGATGGTGCGACCGTGGCGAACTTCAACAACCGCTGGAAAGAGTTTCTTGAAGACCCTAGCAGCATGCTGGTGGAGATGAGCTAGCCAGGATTGTTTGCTGGTTAACCTATACTTAAAACGCACCTTTGGGTGCGTTTTTTTATTCTTTGCTATGCGGGTATTTGAGTAATTAACATATTCGCAACAGTATCATTTTGCGCTATGGTTAGGGTTCTGTATGTTATCCATGATTAAAAGGATTTATTATGAAACCAGCGTTTTTTGCAACCCTTTGTGCATTCGCCTTTACTGCATTCGTTAGCTCGGCTGTGGCTCAGGACGGTCATGCTACCGTGCAGGTGTCCTATCCACAAAGCGATGAACCAGCCTGGGTGTATGCCAGTGATTATGTGCCTGCTTACCCGCGGCGGTTGGCGCAGGAGGGCACCACCGGCTGCGCAGTGTTTAATCTTGATATTGATGAGCAAGGCGAGATCACGAATAGTGAGCGCGTGGCCACATCCTCAGGGCGCCGTTTAGGGCGAGAGTCTGAGCGGCTGATAAAAAGCTGGGACTGGCGCGCAGCAAACCCAGAATCACCACAGGCTGCTGAGGTGCAGGTCCGGGTGGACTATTGTATGGCACAAGGAACCGCAGACGAGGTTGTGCAGGCTTGTGCACAGCAAGCTCAGTATTCCTGCTCTTAACAGACCTTTACACCTGCGTATTTAGCTAAGCGCTGATTACTGCACTAGACTTATGGTGGTTATCATCAGGCGTAGCCTAATGGGTAAGGAGAAAGTTATGGGATTTTGGAGCAAATTGTTTGGCGGTTCTAACCAACCGGATTCAGCTAAAGGTGAGTCGGTGGGTGTTGATCCAACTACGGACAAAAAAATGAAACCTCAGCAGTCGAATCAAAGCGACCTGGAACAGGCTAAGTACAGCGGTCGTTCCGAGGACACCAAAGCACAGCGGCAGGCTGATCCTGAAACTCGCAAAATCGTTGCGGATGCTGAGAAGTACCCGAAAGAGGCCGAAACACGGCAAACGGGTGGCAGTACTGAAGCTGCGGTAGGCAAACAAAATACACCGAAAAGCCGGGAAGAGAAGCTTAAAACTCAGCCTAAACCTGGAGCTGAGCAAAGAACCACGCCGAAAGAGGCCGAGCCCGGCAGCGGCAAGACCAAAGCTGGTCAACATCACGAAAAGGATTAACTGTGTTAAATGGTGTTCATACCTGGTCCGACAAATATGAAGAGGCTGCAGCTGCAGCCTCTTTCTCATTATTACGCCATCCTCAACCCTCTCTTGCAGCGTATCTGCAGCGCCTAAGCAAAGATGCAGAGCACCAAAGCGCCGATTATTATGGGCGCGGTGGGGCGGTGAGTGATTTTGAACAGCAATGTGCGACCCTCTTCGATAAGTCTGCCGCACTTTTTTTACCAAGTGGTACGCTGGCGCAACCCATTGCCCTGCGCATTTACGCTGAACAGCGCGGGATCAAGCGCGTCGCATTGCACCCGACTAGTCATCTGTTACTGCACGAAGAGCAGGGCATCGACAAGCTTTGGCAACTGGATACGCTGGTTTACGGTGAGTTTTCAAAGACTGCTGATTTAAAGAGCATTCAAACTGCCATCGCCGCAGCAGGCGGTGCTCAACAGGTCGCCGCACTCGTGTATGAGCTGCCGATGCGTGAGATTGGCGGGCAGTTACCTGAATGGAGCGAATTGGTTAACATCGCCGCTTGGTTAAAAGCGCAGAATATTGCTTTGCATATCGACGGTGCAAGAATTTGGCAGTGCCCGCCTTATTTTGACAAGTCACTGGCTGAGATCGCGGCGTTAGCCGACTCAGTCTATGTATCTTTGTACAAAGATTTAGGAGGCATTGCTGGGGCCGTACTCCTTGGTGACGCCGATTTTATCGACGAGGCGAAAGTATGGGCAAGGCGAGCGGGCGGTAATTTACCGACAATGTACCCCTTTGCCCTGGCTGCCCAGCGCGGCTTGGAGGACAACCAACAGGCTATTTACCAGGCGGTTGATTACGCCCGCGAGCTGGCCTTAGGGCTTGCCAGGCTGGACGGGGTTAAAGTCAACCCAGCCACGCCACAAGCGGCAATGTTTCATCTTACCCTAAACCAGCCAACTGCAAAGCTGATGCAAAAAGTCGCGGCGTATACACAGCGAACCGGGGTTTTGCTGTTACCAAAACCGCGTAATCATGCGCAGCAAAATGAATCTCCTCATAGCAGTAGCTTTGAGCTGAGCATTGGACGCAATGCGTTAGCCAAACCCGTTAGCTTCTGGTTGACACACTTCAAGGCGCTGCTCACCAGCGATGACGCAACAGATGACCTGGCGAAGACAGCCTCCAACCAGGACTACCAGGTTTAATCCAGCTGGTTTCGCAGGAATTCAGTCAATGCACGCCATGAAGCTTGATCGGCGGCCAGGTCGTAATCAGAGCTGCTGTGCACGCTAAAAGAGTGCAGGGCGCCGCCGTAGATGTGCGCATCATGGGCCACCCCTGCGCTTTGTAAATCGTCCATCAAAGCGGCGAGATCCTGCATATCACTGACCGGGTCTGCGGAGCCATGTAGCACCAGTACCGGAGCCTGGGTTTGTTGGTAATCCTGGCCCGCAGGCAGGTCAAGGCCACCATGGAAGGAGACAAAACCGTCCACCTGCATGCCTGCCCTGGCCATCTCAAGCACTGCTGCGCCACCAAAACAATACCCCATGGCGACTATGCCAGCTGCTTGGTCAAACCCCTTAGCCTCGGCTAATGCTGCTTGCAGGCGCCCGCGAAACAGTTCACGATCCGTATAAAGTTCGCCAGTGCGCTGGCGATTTTCCTGCATTGAAGTGGGTTGCCGGTCGCGGCCGAACAAGTCCACGACAAAGGCACGGTAGCCCATGCCGGCGAGTTGTTGGGCTCGAAACTCTTCGTAGGCGTTGGGTCCGTCCCAGTCGTGCACAATCATTACTGTGCCCAGGCTTTGCTCCAGTGCGCTGTTATGGGCGACATATCCGCGAAAGGTTACATCGTTATATTCGTATTCGTGGTAGGCGGTTTCAATGGTCGCCTCGGCCGGCTGAGTGTTGGTTGCCACCAGCAACAAAGCCAGGGCTGTTATAAGTAGCGAGCGGACAAACATAGGTAAATCCTCAGGTTATAGGCAGTGTGTCACTACCAGTCAGGCTAATACGCAAAGCATCGACATAAGGTGCAGTGTAGCCACAGAATAGTAAAGACAGCTAAGAAACCTTTGACATCGCGCAGATTAGGCGTAAAATGCAGGGCGTCGGTTAAGAAATATTTAATTGATTCTCCACTTCGATGCCAGATTATTCGTAATTTAGATTCGTCCTGTAGTATCAAATTGTTTTTATTTTTACCCGCATCACTTTTAATTTATATATACAGGAATACGATTATGTCTGAAGTTATCACTGGTTCAGTTAAATGGTTCAACGAGTCTAAAGGTTTTGGTTTTCTAGAGCGCGAAGGCGGTCCAGATGTATTTGCACATTTCAGTGCAATCCAAGGTTCAGGTTTCAAAACCCTGACTGAAGGCCAGCGCGTTGAGTTCTCTGTAACTCAAGGCCCTAAAGGTCCTCAAGCTGAAAACATCACTCCTTTATAAGTCACTTATAAACTGAGCGATTTAGGGTCGAACACGGTTGGTTATTGAACAACTTCAATGACAAACTGATTACCCCCAAATTCGAAGAAGCAGGCCTCTGGCCTGCTTTTTTTTTGCCTGTAGATCCGTGAAATCCACACAGTTACATTTTGCAAAGAATTTTAGGTGTTGCTTAGTAGGAACTCATGGCACTATGTTTTTTTCGTCGCCAGAGTAACCCAATGAACAATCAATCGCAGAGATATACCGAGTACAAAGTGGTTCACATTGTTGAAGGTGGGTGTGGAACCATTATTCTTGGTTCGTCAGGCCTACCCATGAAAAGAATTGAAGCAGAGCTTAATGGGTACGCCGCAGATGGCTGGCAAGTGGTATTTCAGGTGTTGGAAATGAAGCGGTTCTGGCTATTTTGGCAGCGTGAATCGGTCATTGTCACCCTGGGTCGATAGGCACACACGGCCATGCGCAATATGGTGGCAACAGCCATTCTCAAAGCTATCAATCTGTATCAACGCACGGGCGGCAGTGGGCGCTGGTTTGGGATTCGCTGTAACTTCACGCCGACGTGCTCTGAGTATACTCGCCAGGCGATAGCGCATTGCGGTGTGCGTCGTGGTTTAAGTTTGGGCTGGCAGCGTATTCGAGGCTGTCAGCATAACGATTCTTTTTGCATCTGCCACGACCCTTTTCATCCGCCCAATCCACCAACAGGTTCAATGCCCCGACCCTCAAAGGCTGATCATAATGCTGACTAAGAAAGATGTGAACGCTGAAGAAGAGCGGCTGCGTGGATTGATTCGGCAGCTTAGTGATATCGAACGTAAGGCCTTTTATGAAGCTGTGCGGCGCGAAGTGAAAGACCCGGACACCTACGCGGTGTTGAACTGGTTTTTCATCTGTGGCTTGCATCATTTTTATCTTGGTAAATGGTGGCGGGGGGCGATTAATCTGACCGGATTCTGCCTTGCGATCCTATTGATGGGCCTGGGTATGGCGAACATCGGGGTCGTTGTTCTCGTGCTCATTCTTACTATTGAGCTAGGTGCATTGTTTCGCGCCCAGATTATTGTTCAGGCGTGGAATAACGCGATATACCGTCATCGCCTGGCCCAGCTTGGTGTGCAAGTGATTTAAGTCGCAATTGGCGCCGTGCTGGTTTAATCCTGCGAAAATTTGCTATGGTTAATGCTCAGCCAAGCAGAACAAACCACAGGAGCTCCCATGGCAGATCGACCTATCTTACCCATTAACCCCTCGCGTCGTCGCTTTCTTACCCAGGGTGCTGCGGGTGCTGCAGGGCTAGCTCTGGGTGCCACTGCGCTGGGCCAAAGCCTGAGCGGTGGCCAGGCTCAGGCCAGTCAGTCCCGGGCACCTGAGCATAAGCGGTATCAGGATAAAGTGGTCTTG
Organism: Idiomarina sp.; assembly: GCA_020832105.1. Classification (GTDB taxonomy): domain Bacteria; phylum Pseudomonadota; class Gammaproteobacteria; order Enterobacterales; family Alteromonadaceae; genus Aliidiomarina. The sequence continues at coordinate 30,245 of JAFIFH010000019.1, read as the reverse complement.
ATAACCGGTGCAACCTCCGGCATTGGTGAGGCCACGGCCCATGCCTATGCGCAGCATGGTGGCAAAGTGTTCTTTTGTGGTCGCCGTGAAGAACTGGGTCAGCAAGTGCAGAACGCGATTCGTGAGGCCGGGGGTGACGCCACCTATATGCGCGCCGACGTGCGCGAAGCTGAGCAGATGGAAGCCTTTGTCAAAGCCTGCGTTGCAACCTATGGTGGCCTTGATATTGCGTTTAATAATGCAGGCATTGAAGGGCCGCGCGGTGGGCTGGATGACATTGCTCTGACGGGGGACGGCAGTTACCAGGACGTGATGCGGACCAATGTCGATGGGGTGCTCTTTGCGATGCATTATGAGCTGCCGCTGATGCGCGAACATGGTGGCGGAGTGATCGTCAATACCGGCTCCATGTTGTCTCATCGTGGTTCCGCCTTTGCTGGAGCGTACGCGGGCAGTAAGCATGCGGTGATTGGTTTGACGCGTTCAGTTGCAAGCAAAGAGGCGGGCAATGGAATTCGTGCTATTTCTATTTCGCCAGGTGGGGTGCGAACAGCGCTACTGCAACGCTTTATGGACGTAGAGAGCTTAGATGGGGCCGGTGAGAACAGTCCCATGGGGCGCATTGCAGAGCCCCATGAAGTGGCAGACGTGATTATCAATCTCACCGCACCAGAGGCAACCTTTTTGAACGGTGACGATGTGAAGATTGATGGTGCAAGCTCGGCTTAAGCGGCCAGGCTGCACCCAAGGGTACTAGCTGATGTCAGCGAAGCGCTGATGCAGATACTGGTTAATCTGGTCAGATTCGTACATCCATTCAACCTGACCGTCGTCGCCGGTGATTTTCAGGCAAGGCACTTTCAGTCTGCCGCCGCCACTTAATAGGGCGTCACGGTGTTCCTGAACCTGCTGCGCGTCACGTAAGTCAATAGGCAGGTTGAGGCGTTGAATTTCTTTGCGTACTTTGATGCAAAAAGGGCAAGCCCGGAACTGGTATAAGGCGAGTTGTTCGCAGGCGCGGTTTACTTTAGCCTGGCCTTCTGCGCTGCGTGACATTGGTTTTGGGGTGGTCAGGGTTTCACTGATGAGCATGACCGGAGTTAATAACACGCGAATAAAACGGAAAAAATAACGGATGACTATTTTCATCTGCAGCAGCCCTGTAAACTATGTGATAATGACGCGCATGATAGCGCATTTTTAAGCGACAAACGACCAGCTTTGGCGCACTCGCATGGAGCCCCCCGATACGTCATGACGACCATTCAGAAGAACACTCAATCGAATGCCAGGTATTGCAAACGTACATCGCTGGTGACCTTTGCCGGTGCCGCCTGTGTATCCCTGTGGCTGAGTGCATGTAGTAGCTCCATCCCTGACGAGCCCACTCCGCAGGACGAGCCACCGGTAAGCCATGAGCAATTACCTGCTGAAGCTGATGCTGACGATGGGCAGCCACGCCACGACGATCTTGAATATAACCTGCAACGCCTGGATGATCAGAACTACACCCAAATCTATGGCGATGGTGAGAATGACAAGATCTGGTATAGCGCGGCAGAAAACTTAGGTCAGATAGGTAAGCCGGCGGTGCCGCATTTAATTGAGAAGCTAGACTCCAACGACAGTTTTGAGGTCATGCTGGCGTTGTATGCCCTGCAGCTGGCGTCCCAGGATGCAAAGCTACAGGCGCAAACCGACTATAATTACCTGACTTTACCCAGCGTGTTGAACCCACGTGCAAACAACCACAACAAGGCGATTGCGTTGAGCTGGTGGCAAGAGTACCAACATCTGTGGCATGCAACCGATGACTAGCGGATGTGCGAGCATTGCACTGTTATGCCCGATCTGCCGGGCGAAAAATACTGATGGTGCGGTGCTTGCGCAACATGAGTCCGGCAGCTGGCAATGTGTCGCTGGGCATCATTTTGATCAGGCCAAGCAAGGCTATCTAAATCTGTTACCGGCGCAATTTAAGCGCTCCAAAGACCCGGGTGACAGTAAAGTCATGGTGCAGGCCAGACGGCGCTTTTTGCAGGCAGGGCACTACGCTCCTATTGCCGACCTGTTAGCCGACTGTGTCCGTCAATCTTCAGTCATGTCAGAAACTACGCTGCGCGTGCTCGATGCCGGTTGTGGTGAGGGGTATTACCTACGCCAGTTGCAACATGCGTTGCCCGATGGCAGTCAGTTATTTGGTAACGATGTGTCTAAACCTGCGGTACAGGCTGCCGCACCCTGGCACAAAGCAGGCCACTATGTGGTCGCCAGTAATGCGCGGTTGCCGTATCCGGATGCGAGTTTTGACGTGTTAATTTGTGCTTTTGGTTTTACCGCTGAGCAAGAGTTTCGGCGGGTGCTCAAACCTGAGGGTGTGGTGATTACGCTGGATCCTTTGTCCGGGCATCTACGCGGACTGCGTGACGTGTTGTATGATCAGGAGAAAGCTAAACCGGCGCCGACTGAGCCGCGGCTCGAGGGTTTTACCCTGAAACTTGAGAAAGCCATTCAGTTTAGCTTTACTCTACGCCAGGCTGAACTGCAGGACCTACTTAGCATGACCCCGCATGCTCACCGTGCGCCGCAGTCTGGCAAAGAAAGGCTGGCGTTACTAGATTCATTGACACTGGACGCGGAAGTTATCGCGAGAGTGTGGCAAGTGCATGCCGCGGCCGACGGCGAGGGGAACGACCATGCGCAATCTTAGCAAGGAAATAACATGACCATTTGGGTAGACGCGGACGCCTGTCCGAAAGTCATTAAAGACATCTTGTTCCGTGCGGCAACGCGCAAACAAGTGAAGCTGACTTTAGTGGCCAATCAGTTCATTGCGACACCTCCGTCGCCCTGGATCACCAGCATGCAGGTGGATGCTGGTTTTGATGTGGCAGACGATGAGATCGTCAAGCTGTGTGAACGGGGCGACCTGGTGATCACTGCGGATATCCCACTGGCCGCCGAGGTGATTGAGAAAGGCGCATTAGTGGTGACTCCGCGAGGCGAGCAATTTACGTTGGAAAACGTGCGCCAACGCCTGAATATGCGTGACTTTATGGACACCATGCGCGCCAGTGGTGAGCATACCGGCGGGCCACCACCGCTCAACCAACGTGATCGACAGCAGTTTGCCAACGCGCTCGACTCCTACCTGGCCAAACTCTAACGCTAAGAGCGCATTGTCCTACCTTATCGAAAGTAAATACTGTGTTTAGCAACTGGCAATCCCCTCCTAAAGGTTTATAACTACATGAGTCGTTAGTAAAAATCTGCAATTTGCAGAGCATGACTTTTCTGTGGGGGAAACAATGTGGCCATACCTGAAACACTGACGGTGATGATGGCGCTATGGATCGTGCTGGTGATAGCCGGTCTAGTGGAAGCTTGGCGTCACCGGCGTATTTTGCAATCCATACCTGTACGAATTCATGTCAACGGCACGCGTGGAAAAACCAGCGTAACTCGCTTAATAGCAGCCGGCCTGCGTGGTGGTGGTAAACGAGTCTGTGCCAAGACCACAGGGTCTGCTGCAGCCTTCACCGACCCGCAAGGGCGAGAGTTCTCTCTTTACCGCATCGCCGGCGCTAATATTATCGAGCAAATGCGGTTAATGTCACGCATGGCAAAGCTCAAACCTGAAATCGTGGTGGTAGAGTGCATGGCGCTGCAGCCACAATATCAATCGCTAACCGAGCTTCGTATGGTGCGCTCCAATGTGGGTGTAATCACCAATGCCCGTGCGGATCACCTGGATGTGATGGGCCCTGGCGAGCGAGATGTTGGTCTGGCACTCGCGGGCAGTACACCGGTAAACGGCCACTTGTTTACCGCAGAGCGCGACCTAATAGATATCTTCGAATATTCCAGTAAAGACCGCAGTTCGCAACTGCATGGGGTCAGTGAAGAGGAAGTTGCTGCCATTAGCGAAGCCACGTTAAGCCAGTTCAAATACAGTGAACATGGTGAGAACGTCGCATTGGCTTTAAAGATATGCCAACACCTTGGGGTAGACCGGGAACAAGCGTTACAAGGCATGATTGGTTTAGAGCCTGAAGCCGGCGCGATGCGGATCCTGCATCTTGAATATTTTCGTCGGGACATGATTTTCGTCAATGCGTTTGCTGCCAATGATCCTGAATCCACAGGCGGTATTTGGGAGCGCTTGATTAAGAAACATGGCGACGATCGCAAGTATATCGCATTGATTAATTGCCGCGGGGATCGCCCACATCGTTCACAACAAATGGCAGAAGCGGCCGCCACCTGGACCGCCGCTGATAAGTACATCGTGATGGGCTCAGGCACTTTGATGTTTGCCCGTATGGCAGTGAAAGAAGGGCTGGATCCCAATAAAATTATCGTGATGGAGCAAGGTGCCATGGTTGATGTAATCGAAACGATTTTTGAAGAGGCGGGTTACCGTTCTCTGGTCGTTGGGATGTGTAATATTCATGGCGGTGGTGAAGATGTCGCACGCTTTTTCCAAAACCGAGCGTTGCGCGAGGAAGACTTATGATTGCGTTAAATATTTTAGCGGTGTCTATTGGCATCGGTTTGTTCTTTACTCTGGTACTCAGCACCACTTTCGGACTTGCTGCCGGGGGCCTGGTGGTACCGGGCTACATGGCGCTGCAGCTGATGAGTCCGATGAGTGTAGCGGTGACCTTATTTGCCGCATTTGCGACCTTCTTAATTGTGCGCATGCTGTCCAGCTATATCGTCATATACGGTCGTCGTCAGACCATTATTATGATTCTAACGGGGTACCTGATTGCTGGTTTGCTGGACATGTTTCTTGGCAGCCTGGTGGCCTGGGCCAACCTTGAAATGGTGGGTGAGACCGGCGGGGCAGAAGCGCAGGTGGCCCAATTGGAATCTGGCTTTATGATGGCGGTGATGGAAACCAGCATTATCGGTTACATTATTCCCGGCCTGATTGCGATTTGGTTTGACCGCCAGGGGGTGTTGCAAACTTTGTGTGGGCTGGCAGTCACTGCGGTACTCGTGCGCCTGGCGCTGATTATCATCATGCCCGATGCGCTGATGGCGTATGAAGCACAACAAAGCATGCAGATGCCAGGCTGGTAAGGAGTCCAACATATGAAAAATTACACAAAAATTTACTGGCGCGCATCGAAGATTCCGACCTGGGGACTGGTCTTTCTGTCCATTATTGCCATCGTCATTCTGGTCGCTGCAGAAAATATCACAGTGCGTGATCCTGTGGTGGAGGCGCATTATTCAACCATGGTCACAGCGTCGCGGACGGTGCGTGACGGGATTGAGGCGATTCGCCCCATCCGTGCCGATATTCGGCCGATTAATCCAGAAAACGATCCACAGCGTTCTGGCATGTTGGGTATTTCCAGCAGCGAAGTGACCACCACCATTGGTGGACTTGAGTCTAAACAAACAACGATAAACCCAAACTGGGGGGCAGTGGCGGTAAAACTGCTTGCTGACGCTGGCGTCGAAGAGGGGGATTTGGTCGCGGTGGCGGTATCTGGTTCCTTTCCAATGTTAAACCTGGCGGTCTATGCAGCGATTGAGGCCATGGGCGCTGAGCCGGTCATTATCGCCTCTGGCTCTTCATCACAATATGGTGCGAATGTGCCCGGCCTGTTATGGCTGGATATGGAACGAGAGCTCCGCAGTGCTGGCGTGATTAGTTCACGCCCGGCGGCTGCCTCCATTGGCGGGGTGGAAGATCGCGGCGCGGATATTTCAGCAGAAGGCAGACGGATTATTTTACAGGCTATCGAAGCGAGTGGTGCTGCGATGATTGAACCGAGTAATTATCAGGAAGCCGTGGCTGATAGAATCGCTCTCTATCGTGAATTCTCTGGTGGGCGACCATTCAAGGCATTTGTGAATGTTGGTGGTGGCGCGACTATCGTTGGGCCCCCAGGTATTGATAGCCAGTTTTCATCGGGGCTACAGCGTAACGCACCGGCGCGGGCTTTTGCGGTGGACACGGTAATGGGGTATTTTCTGCGTGAGAACGTGCCCGCTATTCACTTCATTGGTGTGAGTAGCATGGCTGAGCGCCATGGCCTGCCCATCGCGCCGCGCGACCCAGTGCCGGTAGGCGATGGTGGTGTTTATTCCGCACAAAACTACTCGCGCACGCTGGCCTTTATTCTTGGCTTGATGTTGATTGGCTTTACCTACCTCATGGTGCGTTCAGCCGGGGTCATCGGTTTTTGGAAGCGTGAAGGTCATAGTGGTAAAGGGGTTAAACCCATGGTTTAATATTGGCCAATAGATAAATAACGAGGGCTGCGCCGATCAATCAGCGCAGCGCTCGATTTGGTTAATACAGGTACCCCGTGAACAGTTTAGAACTCAAAATCCCACCAGTACTGCTGCTAATCCTTTGTGCGGCCTTTATGTGGTTACTGGCCGCCTTTGTACCCATCGTCCTGATTAACTTTGCCGGTCAACTGGTGATCGCGATACTGCTCGCAATAGTGGGCGCACAAATCGCGATAGCCGGGGCCCGAGCCTGCCATGAGCGACAAACCACAGTAAACCCGCTGACCCCTGAGAAGAGCTCGACGTTGATTACTGATGGGGTATTTAAAGTGAGCCGAAACCCGATTTACCTTGGCTTGTTGCTGGCATTAATCGGTTTTGCTGTATATTTAGGTGCGCTCACCGCTGCCTTGGTGTTACCGATGTTTGTCTGGTATATGAACCAGTTTCAGATCAAGCCTGAAGAACGCAGCCTGGCGCAACAGTTTGGTGAGAGTTTCGTTCAATATAGCCAGCGCACCCGACGCTGGCTATAACCGAGATTAATCTCGCTTGGCGACAATGCGACGCACCAGGCCAGGCATTAAACGCTGTAATAGCGGCGCGATTTTCGACAGGCCTTTGCCGGTAACGATTTCGTCTTTACCAGCCTCAATCGCCACGATAATCTGGCGCGCACATTCTTCCGCACTAATACCGTCTGCGTTGTCCGGGTCGGCTTTACCCAGGGTTGAGCCATCGCCGGTTAACGCATTATGGGCGATTTGTGTGTGCACGAAGCCGGGGCATACGGTCAAGCAATGGACATTGTGGTGAGCCAGTTCAGCGCGCAAACAATCCATAAAACCAATCACCGCAAACTTTGCTCCAGAGTAGCCAGAACGGCGTTTGCTACCCACTTTACCGGCAACACTTGCGATGGTGACAATACTGCCGCCACCTTGAGCCACCATCTTAGGTGCGAGCAGTTTGCTCAAGCCAACCACGCTAAAGTAGTTGATCTCCATTAAATCTCGATAGACAGGTAGCTCGGTTTCCAATGCCAGGCTGCGCTGTGAAACGCCTGCATTGTTGATCAGAATATCCACGCGGATGTCCTGCAAAAAGCCCTTTGCTTTGCTGGCTGCTTGTTCGGGGTCTGACAAATCTATTGGCAACACGATATGAGTGCCAGGCAGCCGCTCCGCCAGCGCCTGCAGCTTGTCTTCACTGCGGGCGCTCAGCACCAGGTTCGCGCCTTTTGCCGCGAGCTGTTCCGCAAGTGCAAGGCCAATGCCTGAAGATGCACCTGTCACCCAAATGGTTTTGCCGTTTATTTTGCTCATTATCTTGATCCCATGAATTGCTGTTACGGTGACGAATTATTGCTCGCCCTGGGCCTGCAACACATCGCGCACAGGTTTAAAGCTACGGCGGTGGATCGGGGTGACCCCATGTTCACGGATCAGGCGCAGATGTTGGGCGGTTGGATAGGCTTTGTGCTGGGCAAAATCGTAAACCGGATACCGTTGATGCCATTCGTGCATTTGCCGATCCCGTTCAACTTTAGCCAAAATAGAGGCCGCGCCAATACAGGCTTCGCTGGCATCGCCTTTAATAATGGCAGTAGCTGGAATCGATAATTTAGGCAGCCGGTTACCGTCCACCAGCACGTGTTGTGGCTGAATGGGCAAGGCTTCAACCGCGCGGCTCATCGCCAGCATGGAGGCATGCAAAATATTTAGGGTATCGATTTCATCCACTTCACATTGCGCAATAGCCCAGGACAGAGCGTGGGTCTTTATCTGTTCGCTCAGTAATAAGCGTTTCTTTTCACTTAACTTTTTTGAATCAGTGACCCCTTCAATAGGGTGATTCGGGTCAAGAATGACCGCAGCTGCGACGACCGGGCCGGCGATTGGGCCGCGGCCCGCTTCATCAACGCCACATAAAAGGGTTATTTCAGTTTGTTGCATGTAAAAAAGACCTGTTTAGTAGCACCGCTTTAATTTGTCTTTGCTGGTTGGCACGACGTTTAAGCGGCACAGATTCGGCGGATGAGCTGCTCAATTTTATCCTGTGACGGTGCGATCTCTGCAAGCGTAATATATTCGTCGGGCTGGTGTGCCTGATTAATCGAACCTGGCCCCATGACAATGGTTTCACAACCGAGGTCTTGCACGAAAGGCGCCTCTGTACAGTAATTTGCAGGCTTCGCTTTTGCGCTGCTGAGCTGTTCCGCCAATTGCACAATTGCGGAATCTGCTGGGCATGCGTAGCCCGGGATAGGCTCATGCATGGAATGAATATCGATAGCGCCAGGAAAGCGATCCTGCAGCGGTGCAAGGGAGCCGTGCATCAGTGCATAGAAATCTTCCAGGGACATACCTGGCAGCGGGCGTGTGTCCAGGTGCAATTCGCAGCAAGCACAAATTCTATTGGCCGCGTCGCCCCCGAAAATATGGCCAAAATTCATGGTCGGGTAGGGCACCTCAAACGCGGGCTGCTGATAGCGTTCAGCCAGGGTAGCGCGCACTTTAATCAGTTCGCCAATGACCTCATGCATGACATCAATCGCATTCAGGCCAGCACCAGGGTTCGAGCTATGTCCGCTTTTACCGGTAATGCGCACGCACTCGGTGGTATGGCCTTTGTGCATAATCACCGGGGCCATATTAGTAGGCTCACCGATGACGGCGTAATCAGGTTTTAGGTTTGCGAATTTACTCAGTTCCCGGGCACCAGCCATGCTGGTTTCTTCGTCGGCAGTGGCAAGTACACGCAGTGGTTTCGTCAGGGTGGTCAAATCGAGCCTACGAATGGCTTCGAGAACGAACGCAAAAAAGCCTTTCATGTCGGCACTGCCCAAGCCATATAGCTTGCCGTCGGCCTCAGTTAAGCTAAACGGGTCACGAGTCCAGCGCCCTTCGTCCCAGGGCACGGTATCGGTGTGACCGGCGAGCAGCAGGCCGCCACTGGTATCGCCGCCTGGGCAATAACTGGCCAACATATTGAACTTACCCTTTTGAGCGTCCAGCTCGTTCACCTGAACGTCAAACCCAATAGTTTCAAACCAGCTGGCAAGCTTATCTATGACTGCTTTATTGCTGGTGTCCCACGACGGGTCGAGACAAGACACGGACGGAACTGCAACGAGTTCAGAATACATGGTCATAAAACTGGGCAAAGACGACATAGGAAACCTCTCCATACTGGGCTGTGGTCATCATAGCATGCTGCTGACACAAAAAAGAGCGCCATAAAGGCGCTCTTTGATAAATGCTTGGACGCTTATTTTATAAGCTATAGCAAAGTTTAATTAGCCGGATAGGTGTAGCTAGAATCCAGACCCAATGGTAAGCCAATTTGCACGCCAATCGTCCAATATAGAATAAGGAACGCAGACCACAGGATCAGTAACGCGACCGAGAACGGCAACATCAGCGATACCAGGGTGCCAATACCCGTACCTTTCACATAACGCTGACAATACACCACAACCAGTGGGAAGTAAGGCAGCAGCGGGGTAATGATATTGGTGGCTGAGTCACCTACACGATAAGCCGCCTGAGTGAGGTCAGGTGAGATGCCTAATTGCATCAGCATGGGCACGAAAATAGGCGCTATCAACGCCCATTTTGCCGCCGCAGAGCCAACAAATAGGTTAATCAGGCCGACCAGGAAGATAATCCCGACAAGTGTCAGCGCGCCTGGCATGGCAAGGGCTTGCAGGAAGTTAGCACCTTTGATTGACAAAATAACGCCAATATTCGAGTCGCCAAATGCTTTGATAAAGAGCGCACAGAAGAATGCCATGACCATGTAGTAAGCCATGCCTTCCATTGCTTTACTCATCGCAGCAATGACGTCCCGACTGGACTTGAAAGTACCGGAAATGAAGCCATGCACAATCCCTGGGATCCAGAAGAACAGGAATATAAGTGGCACGATGGACTGCATCAAAGGTGCTGCAGCAACCGCGATGTCACCGGTTACCGGGTCACGTAATGCAGACCCTTCGGGCACGACTGCGGCAATCAGCAAGACAATCAGCACACCCATCACAATAGACGCTGAATAGAATGCTTTGCGATCGCGCGGGCTGACTTCTTCAATCACTGGGATGTCATCAACGTCGCCGTCGATCTCGGTGCCTTGTAAACGAGGCTCGATGACTTTATCGGTGAGATACCAACCCACAGCAACTACCACGAACGATGATGCTGCGGTGAAGAACCAGTTATTGAGGGGGTTGAGTACCACCGACGGGTCATAAACCTGCGCCGCTGCTTCGGTGAAACCCATCAGCATAGGGTCGATGGCGCTGGGCACGAAGTTCGCACTGAAACCACCAGATACCCCGGCAAACGCTGCCGCAATACCCGCCAACGGATGACGCCCGGCGGCGTAGAAGATAATCCCGCCTAATGGAATCACCAGCACGTAACCGGCATCTACGGCGGTATGACTGACAATTGCCACCAGGATCAGTACAGGGGTAAGCCATAGCTTCGGTGTGACATTCAACATCAGCTTGATAGCGACGTTAATAAAGCCACTGCGTTCGGCCACACCGACACCTAACATTGCAACTAAGACCACGCCAAGTGGTGCGAAATGCATAAAGGTGGTGACCATGGTGGATAAAAACTCCGCCATGGGGGTCGCTGCCAGCAGGTTGTTAACACCAACTTCGTCGCCCGTTAACGGGTGGGTGTCGGTGAACGAGAGCTTAGAAAGAATTAAACTGAGTATCCAAACGATGAGGATAAGGCCGGCAAACATGACTGCAGGATCTGGCAGTTTGTTACCAATCACTTCGACTCGATTCAGAATACGGTTGAGCAGGCCGCCTTTTGGTTCTGCGACGGTTTTATTGTCACTCATGGTGGTTCCCCGAATGTTTAGCGCAGTGCTTGTTAGCAAGCATTGTTATAGTAAGTGTTGTAAGAAAACTGGCTAAGCATACATGAGCAGGGGGGCACTGACCAGTACCCGGGATGAGATGTTAACGCACTGTTAGATTCACTGTTAGAGAATGGCGCTAGCTTCGCTCAACAAGGCTGACCAGCGCGGCACTCACTGCAGCGATTAGAATAGAAACCGCATACCAATACTCCAGTTTGAATTGGAGTACACGTCGTTAAAGTAAACACCCAGCGCGGTCTGCGGGGTGAAATAGATATGGGCAGAGGCCACCATGCCATGATTTTGGCCCACATTGTCCATGTCGATATAACGGTAACCCAGGCGGTATTCCAATGCGTCATAGCGTTGGCGCAGACCGCCATTTAAGGTGTAGAACGTATTGTTATTCGACGTGCTAAAGGGGTTCGAACTTTGCGTGAGATTGCCTAAAGAAGCTGAAACATCCAGGGTCGTGCGATCATAGACATTAAAATAGCGACCCAAGCCGACATCAATCACACTTTCGCGGAAGGTCGAGTCGTTATTAAAATTCTGTCGTACATGCTGATAATTACCTGTGGCAAAAAATTTGTGCGCAAATTCGTATTCAACGTCCACGTTGTAGGAGCGATAACCCCGGGAGTTTTCGCCGCCGCCTGCTGACACATGGGTGTAGCTTGGCTGCGTCAGGTTAAGTGATTGTGCGTGCGCCACAGAACTGAGCAGAAGGCTCAATGCGACTGCAGGGAAGGTAGCAAATTTTACCAATGGGTGAATTCTCATAACGGCGTCGGTACTTCTCGTAGCTAATGGACTGAATAATAGTTGACGTATTTTACTTAAAATACATGCAGGAAACAAAAAAAGCGCCGATTTGCGCCTTTTTTACAGTGCGTTGCTGCCTTGCATTACCAGCTTAGACGTACTTCCACACTGCGTACACTGTAGTCTTCGAAGTCCTGGTAGCGCAGTCCGACGGAAAGGGTTTTCCAAACGGTCAGGTACGCGCCAATATGCCAGCGAATCTGGTCATCACGGTTACCATCATGAAACAGATACGCCAGCGCAGCCTGCACTTCTAATGGCCCGTTGACTTCGCGTAAACCAATTTGGAGGCCAAAGTAATTACTTTTTTCAATCATTGCTGCATTTGGCTCATCTAAGAGCGGGCGTTGAAAGGTTTCGCGGCCAACCAGTACCGACGCATCCACATGGGGGCCCAGCTCAGAACGTTCCATATAGCCAAGGCCGATTTGCATGTCCTCTAATTCAGCGGCAAAGCTGAAGTCAGTCTGCGACTCACTAAAATCGAAATATTGGCCGCTGAGGTACATATTGTGGAGCAGCTGTTGTTCGAAACGAAAATTCATATCACTGGCGTTGTTATTGTAATCATCAAAACTGGCCTGGGCATAGCCTGCAGTAAAGCTGCTATAAGCAGGTTCGATGTATTGAGTACTGCCAAAGTACTGGGCCTGAGCAGCTGGAATGGTTGCGAATAACAGGGTAGTGAACAGCGACAGGTAAGAGCACTTAGCTAAGCTGGACTTGAGACGGACGGTGCGCATGGTAAATGGTATCCTTGGTGTTATTCTGTTGTAATTATTTGTACAGTGTAGTGCATAGTTGCTTGAGATTGCATAGTTTTCAGACATCAGCAACATTTTGAATCATTCGGTACGCCAACGCAAAATCTCATACTTTTGCGTGCTGGGTGTGCGAAGTATGTCGTAACCACAAAGGTTTTAAGTCATGACAATAGCAAAGTTTAAAATGTCCGCAATAGTGGCAGGTACCCTCACCGGGGTGCTGAGTTTGCAGCCTACCCAGGCCATTGAGCGTAGTGACATCTGGGTCAATGCTGTGGATAGCAGTACACATGCGGTGGCCTGGCACCAGTCAAAGCGCAAAGCCGCTTTAGCGCAGAGCCTTATTAAGCCATGGTTGCAACAGGAAGTGGGTGGCGAGCTACTCAGTGAGTGGTCAGGCAACGCTGAGCAGGATGTTATTTTACATGTGCCGTTGGGTGCAGACCGCTTTACTCAGGGTACGCTCAAGGTGCAGGGCGCGGAACATGTTGAAGTGTTTGTGAATGGTTTGGCGGTGTCGGCGGGCAGCGATGGCTATGAGTTGGCCCTACAAACGGGTGATCATCAATTGCTAGTGTTGGTCAGTGACGTTGACGACTGGTCTGCGCTTGATCTGGAGTGGTCGGGCAAAGATGACCACGACACCCTGACCACCAGCCGCCCGGACAACTACCGACTGAGCGCAACACAGTTATATGACGCAGCCACGACCACCCAATTGAGCCTGTCACCGAATGGTGAATACCTGATTTGGCGTCGTCAGCATTATAGTGACGCCACCGGCGATAGTGCCCAGCAACAGGTGCAGTTGGTTAATGTGGCTAATCGTCAGGTGGTTTTTGAGTGGACCGATAGCGGTGCCAATCAGTTTGCCTGGGGCCCGCAGAGTCGCCAGTTAGCTTACCTGAGCAATGGCCGTTTGCAGTTGCTCGATATCGCCAGCGCCGAAACCCGACAAATCAGCGCTGAGCTTGAGCGCCTTGGTCAATTACGCTGGTTGAATGAGGACACTCTGGTGTTCACCCTGATGGAGCGTGAGGACGAACATGACGGGCAGGTTAAGCGTTACCGTGCCCTTGAAGATCGTTGGAATTATTTCCGCCAAAGCAGTGATATTTACACGTTGCAGGTAGACAGCGGGGTGATCAGCCAGGTCACTGATTTACAGGCGCGGATGAGTTTGCAGGACGCGAGCACCGATGGCGAACGTTTGTTGGTTAGCCAAAGCCTGGTGGACTATGACGCACCACCGCACAGCCTGACGCGCTTAGTGGAAATTGACATCAGCTCCGGTGAAGCACGTGATATTGGCGAGTACCGTACGTTTAACCGGGCCGTGTATGCTGCAGACGGACTCTACGTGGTGGCGGGCCCTGAATTTGGAGACCATGCAGGTCGAGCGTTAGATGATGATGATTTGCTGGCCAATAATTATGACGGGCAGCTTTACCGGGTGAGTATGGACGGCGCTGAAGTAGAAGCCTTATCCCGTGATTTTGACCCATCGATTAATGCTATTCATGTCACTGACGGCAATGATTTGGTCTTACTGACCACGGACCGGGATCGCGGTATGTTGTACCAATACCGGGCCGACGATGAGCGGTTCCGTCGACTGGAACAGTCCATTGAAGTGGTGGACACCTTTAGTGTCAGCCAGCAAAGCACCCCACGCATTGCGTATGCAGGGACCTCAGCACGTAAGCCACAGCAAACCTACGTCAAAGACGCCAATGACAGTGCCCAACTGTTGTGGGACAGCGCGGATGACTATTACCGCCTGAACTCGCTCAGTGATGCGCGGGAATGGAATTTTACCAACGAGCGGGGCGATACCATATACGGGCGTATTTACCTGCCACACGACTTCGATGAGCGTGAAAGCTACCCGGCGCTGGTGTATTACTACGGCGGTACTTCACCCGTATCGCGCAACTTTACCGGCCGCTATCCGTTTAACCTATGGGCAGATATGGGGTATGTGGTGTATGTACTGCAACCCACGGGCACCTTTGGCTTCGGCCAGGAGTTTTCCGCACGTCACGTCAATGCATGGGGCGAGTACACCACGGATGACATCATTGAAGGGACCCGTCGCTTTATTGACGAGCATGACTTTGTCGATGGCGATCGTGTGGGCAACATGGGCGCTTCGTATGGCGGCTTCATGACCATGTTACTAGCCACCAAAACCGATATGTTTGCGGCGTCTATGTCCCATGCAGGCATTAGCCATATCAGTTCCTACTGGGGCCACGGCTGGTGGGGCTTCGGCTATTCCGGGGAAGCCAGTAAAGGCAGTTTCCCATGGAATGCGCCCGAGCTATATCGCGAGCGCAGCCCGCTGAACTTTGCCGATCAAATCAATACACCGATGTTGCTGATCCATGGTGACGCTGACACCAACGTCCCGCCAGGGGAGAGCCACATGATGTATACCGCATTAAAAATGCTCGGCAAAGATGTGGAACTGGTGGAATTTGTGGGTGAAGATCATGCGATTAATCGCCGTACGCCGCGGTTATTATGGTGGCAAACCTACATGGCGTTCTTTGACAAGCATTTAAAAGACGAGCCGCAGTGGTGGGACTACCTGTACGAAGACCGCTAAATTAGCTCACTTATGAATGTCATGAATGTGTCACCTTAATGACATAATGAGGGCGTAACCTGCGTGGTTTTGTTGACTCAAAGACGAGACTACTATGCGTTTACGCCCTTTATCTTTTTTATCCATTGCCGTATGTGCTGGCATTTTAACCGCTGCTGGCTGCTCCGGACAGGCTCAACCAGCTGAGTTTATCGACACCACGCTGACCAGCAAAACGCCATACCAGCCCCGTCAGGACGCATCCACCTATTCGTCGGTGCCCGACGGATATCAGATCGTGATGCTGCAGCATGTGGCTCGACATGGTTCCCGCGGGCTATCTAGTGCTGATGATGATGATTTGATGATGCAGTTATGGCAACAGGCTGAATCTGAGGACGCCTTGACCGCATTAGGCAGAGAGTTACAGCCAGCCCTGGACGCAATGCTGAGGGTTCATCAACAGTTAGGTTATGGTGAAATCAGTACACTGGGCCGCCAGGAACATGCGCAGATGGCATCGCGGATCCTGCAACGCCACGGTGCGCTTTTTAATCCGCAGGCAGCGGCCAGCCGGCCAATATTTGTTACCCATTCCGGGCGCTCTCGTGCAGCGCAAAGTGGTGAGGCGTTCGTTGAGCAATTAGTGGCTGAGCAACCGCACCTGGCTGAGCGTATTCAACCTGCTTATCCAAGCCCGCAGACGGTGTATTTTCACAAGGCGGAAGGCTCAGAAGGATACGACGATTATCGTGACAATGACCCTCGCTTAGTGGCAGCAATGGCGCAAATAGAGGGGGGGGATCGCACACAGCGTGTTGCAGAAGAAGCCATGAAACGTTTATTCAATGACGATTTCGTCGCGCGTTTACAGGCTGGAGACTATAGCTTTAGTGCCCAAGCTGACGACGAGGACCAGATTAACAATGCCCTCGATGCGCTCTTTGCATTGCATGGATTATATGTGATTGCGCCTAACCTGGCGGCAGATGAAGAGATTGATATGACCCCGTTCTTGCTACCAGAGCATGCTAGCTGGCTGGCGTATGTGGATGACGCTGATTCATTCTATGGGCGAGGCTCTGGTTTTGTGGGAGAGGATATAACCTATCGTGGTGCCGACGCTTTGTTTTTGGAGATGTTTGCCCAAATAGACGAGTTACAGCAAGCACCGGAAGATGCGCCGTTAGCGAGCCTTAGATTTACCCATGCCCAGGTGACGATGCCCATTGCGACCTGGCTACAACTAGCCGACACGGAGCTGCCGGTTGAACCTGACATGCTCTATACCTATGAGACTAATCCGTGGCGCGCAGCTATCGTATCGCCGATGTCCGCCAACGTGCAATGGGAGATCTTCGCCGCTGAGACAGACTCAGAGTTACTCGTTCGAATGCTGCATAACGAAGCTGAAGTCGCGTTTCCGACTGCTTGCACCGCGGTTGATGACGGGTCCTATTTTTATCAGTACAGCGAAATCAAGCGATGCTTGACTGAGATCCATCATTTGGATCTAGGGTAGGTCAGGCTCCGCCTGACGCTGCACAATGGTGGACCGGCAGGTGAAACCTGCCCTACACCTGACCAACGGTTAATAAAAATGTCACTGTAACGTCACGCAGCTGAACCCGAACTGTCATATTTAATACCTACTATGACCTCCCATCTGAACGCAACCAACCAGATGGGAAACCACATGTCGATACACGCTAGCAATACAACCAATAAAACTAAAAAAACCATTCTCGCACTGACTATCTCTGCGGCCCTTGCCGCTGGTCATGGTGCTGCTTTTGCTGGGCAGAGCGCTGGCAACTTCAACCTCATCTCTGCCTCAGCTCAGGCGATTAACAGCCCGGCCATTCGCGGAGAAATTGCAGACCCAAACGGACAATTCGTGCAAGGCGCGATTATTCGTTTACAGGGCACCAATCGTGAAACCACTACCGACCGTCAGGGTCGCTTCCGCTTTGACGGCCTTGACGTTGGCGACTATCAACTGGTGGTCGATTATTTAGGTTTTGAGAACCAGCTTATTGATGCCCAGGTCAGTGCACAAGGTGGTCAGTTCATTAGCCTGACACTAGAGCAACCGCAACAGGATGCTGCCATCGAGCGCATCCAGATTGTCGGCGGCCGCGGTGGCCAGGCGCGCGCACTCAATGCCCAACGTGCTGCTGATAATATCAAATCAGTGGTCTCTTCAGACTACTTAGGTCGTTTCCCGGACAATAACGTTGCCGAGTCGATGCAGCGTTTACCAGGCGCATCTATTCAACGAGACCAGGGCGAAGGTAAATACGTCAACGTACGCGGTGCCCCGCTTGAATTCTCTAACGTATCCATCGACGGGGTTGTCTTACCGTCGCCGGACAGTGGAACCCGCGCCATCGACCTGGACACCATTCCAGCAGACGTGATTTCTGCATTGGAGTTGACCAAAGCAATTACCCCAGACATGGACGCAGATGCCATTGCCGGTAACATCAATATCGTTACTCAAGGTGCGCTGGACAGCCGTGGTCGCGTACTGCGTGCTCACCTTGGTTTAGGTGAGAATGAAAAAGGTGGCGGCAGTGCATATCGGGGTGGTGTTACTTTTGGTGACCGTATCGGCAGTCAGGATAATCTTGGTGTGTTGTTCTCGGTGAATCACAGCGAAACCAATCGAGTCACTGATAACATTGAGCATGAGTGGGTATTGCAGGACAACGGTGAATATATTCCTGAAACCACTGAATTCAAGGATTATGAAGTAAAACGTAGCCGCACGGGTGCTACAGGTCGAGTGGACTTCCGTCCAACTGACAACACTAATCTTTATCTGTCGCACACATACTCTCGCTTCGAAGACAGTGAAATGCGCGACACCGTTGAAGTGTCGTGGGACCGCTTTACCCCGGATTCAAATTCAGTCACCGGCGTGTCCGGGCGGACCACTTTTGACAAAGAGTTACGTAATCGTACATTCGTCAATACTATTAATAGTACGGTGTTTGGTGGTCGTCACCACTTTGATAACGCCACGATAGACTTCTCTGCTGCTTACTCCACCGCTGGGCAGAAATACCCGGATCGCGACTACCTGATTTATCGTGAAACCTCACGACCGGCCATGGCATATGATTTCAGCAACCCAGATTTACCTACCTTTGAAATTCTCGATGGTGACAATAATGTGGTGCAGGATAACTTTGATTTCCCGCTCGAGGATTATGCGTTCCGTCGCTATGAACGTCGCTTTGGTGAATCGGACGAAACTGAGCAGGCTTATACCGTTAACCTAAGCTTACCCACCACTTGGGGTAATGCGTATGTAACGAATAAGTTTGGTGCGAAAATCCGTCTGAAAGAGAAATCAAATGACGAATTCAGATTCCGTAACGGCGAAGGAGAGGGTGCACCTGATTTTGCCGATATCGTGATTGGTACGCGTTCGCAACCTTTTGACGGCTTTTATAATAACGGCTTCAAACTGGTACGAAACTTTGCCGACCTGTATGGTTCTGTGTTCGAGAACGAAGACTATCAGTTACGCACCGCAGCCTCGGTTACCTCAGACTATCAAGCCGAAGAAGATACCTACGCCGCTTACGCCATGACGACCATGGAATGGGAGCAAACCACCGTGTTGCTTGGGGTTCGTGCAGAGCGCACTGAAACCTCAGGTCGCGCCAATGAGTTTGACGAGGACACCGAGCAAGCGGTACCGGTATTTGAAAGCAATGCCTACACCAAGCTGTTCCCAAGCGCGCACCTGCGCCACGAGCTGGACAACGGGGTCATTCTGCGTGCGGCCTACAGCACCGGTTTGAGCCGCCCGAACTTCGAGGATCTGGTACCTTACTTTATCGTTGAGGACCGGGCATCAGGTCGCGGAACACTGGACATTGGTAACACGGATCTTAACCCTACTTACGCTCATAACTTTGATTTGATGGCGGAGTACTATATTGAACCCCTTGGTTTAATTTCAGCAGGCCTTTTCTATAAAGACCTGACAGACCCTATCTTTAAAGCACGCTCGACGGTGCAGGAAGGTGAGTTTGCGGGCTTTAACCTGGTTCGCCCTGAAAACGGTGAATCCGGTAAGCTCTATGGTTTTGAAGTGAACTGGCAGCAGTCGTTAAATTTCTTACCGGGTGCATGGTCTGGCCTTGGCTTTATCGCCAACTACACCTACACCGATTCAGAAGCTGACTTACCGTTCGGTATCGGCACAACCCAGTTGGCCGGAACCAGCAAGCACACCTACAACCTTGGTTTGCAATATGATACTCAGCGCTTTAGTTCGCAGTTAGCCTATAACTACCGCTCTGAATACGTAGACGCCTTCGACACCGCTGACCCGTCATTGAATGTGTTCTGGGACGAGCGCGGCACGCTGGATTTCAGCGCTAGCTTTGCAGTGAACGAAAACTTCTCAGTGTTTGCCGAAGCGACCAACCTGACGGACAGCAAGGCAATTCGCTTCCAGGGAGAACGCAGCCGGGTATATGAGCATGAACAGTTTGGTCGTGCCTATATGGTTGGGGTACGCGCTAACTTCTAACGCTTAGGAGTAAAGAGGCTCAATAGAGCCTCTTTTGCTTTTGAATTTGATTAATCAGCATAATAAGGGCCTCAGCCTATGTATCACAAACAAACAGCGACGTTGCGCAATCATCAACGTAGTACCAGCAGACTATTCTTGATATCTGGATTGTGTATGGCGGCTTTCGTGTCCACTGCGGCATCGGCAAGCCTTGATTACCCAGAGGCAAACACGCTGGTTCCTGACGGCGTTAAGCGTTATGAGGTCTCCGCTTTTCCAGAGCGAGTGGTATTGCTACCAGGTCAGAATTCGGCCACCGAACACAGCGTGAGCTGGCGCACCAATAGTGCAGTGGAACATTCTATTGTACAAATTAGTCGTGCCGAGAATACCCCTGGATTGCATTTAACCGCCTATCAGGTAACCGGTGACTATACCGTGTTGGAAACTGAAAATGGTGTTGCACACCATCATCAGGTGGTTCTTGATGAACTACAGCCAGATACTTTGTACGCTTATCGGGTAGCGGGTGATAACACCTGGAGTGACTGGTATCAGTTTCGCACACCGGCCACCGAATTTGCAGATTACACCGCACTGTACTTTGGTGATGCGCAAAATGCGGTGCGCTCGCATTATTCACGCACCGTGCGCGAAGCCATTCTCACTGCGCCACGGGCCAAAGTGATGCTGTACGCCGGTGACTTAGTCAACTCACGCTACGGTGTACATGATGATGAATGGGGTGAATGGTTTGACTCAGCGGGCTGGATGGGTGCGTCGGTGAGTCAGCTGCCAGCAGCAGGTAATCACGAATTTGTAGAAGACGAGCATGAGTACCGCCATTTAGTTGAGCACTGGCCAGCGCAGTTCAAGGTTGCAGGGAATGGACCTGAAGGTTTGCAAGACACCGTGTACTACGTTGACTACCAAGGTGTGCGTTACATTGCACTGGATTCAACAGAAGCACTGCAAAGCGATGAGAAAGCCAGGCTGCAAGCGGATTGGATGCGCGAAATCCTGGCTGACAACCCGAATAAATGGACCATCGCATTTCATCACCACCCGATGTTCTCGGTGTCGCTGGGTCGAGACAACCCACCACTGCGTAATTATTGGCAGCCAGTGTATGAAGAGTTTGGTGTTGATTTAGTCTTGCAAGGGCATGATCACACCTATGGCCGCGGACATGATATTGGTGTGGCTGCAGACCCTGAAGCGAGTGGCCCGATGTACGTGGTTTCTGTGGCTGGGCCGAAGATGTACCTGGTCAGCGAGCAGGCTGAACAATCGATGAATCGTAATGCCGAGGATGTGCAGTTGTTTCAGGTGATTGACTTTACTGCTGACACGCTGGCCTATCGCTCCTTTACGGTGACCGGCGAGCTCTACGATGCCTTCGACCTGGTGCGTAACGAGGATGGTGCGGTGAGTGTCACGGACAAAGCACCGGACACGCCGGAGATTCGTTGTACCAATCCTTCACCCATGCGGGAAACGCGCTGTTGGAACGGCACTGAGCTGATTCACGCACCCGTATCAGGTAAAGGCGACTAATTGCTACTGTGAGAGTGCAATGTAAAAGGCGCCAGGTCAGAGATGACCTGGCGCCTTTTTAGTAAGTTATGTGGTGATATTAGGGGTCGATGGAGGTTGGCTTCGGCTTTTTAACTTTCTTGCCGTAAAGCTTTTCTCGTTGGGCCTGCATGGCTTGCTGACGTTTGCTACGCCGACGCTCGAGGATACGCTTATGCACATACTCACGCCGCGCAAGGGTTTGCCTTTGGCGCCAGGCCAGCAGCATCCCCAGAATTAGAATAACCCAGGAGAAAATATTCGAAATTGCCTGCACTGCACTACGCGAGGTGCGTTCGGTTGCAGGATCCATTGCAGGGGTGGCAATCACGAAAACCTCATATAGCAACGGCAGCACAAATAAGATAGCGAAAAACAGCGCTAAAGTGACTACGAACGTTCGGAACCAGCGCAGTTGAAACATGGACGGTTTGGATGATGAAGCACTCATCAGAATTCACTCAGCAAATTACGATTAATTAGTATGAATCAAGTGTGCCGTGAAATGCATTGGGTTACAATGCCAGCATATATTTGAAGTGAAGCAAAGGTAACAATATGAGCTCTATTCCACATGTGGATATGAGTCGCTTTGACAGCGACTTTGAAGGTTTTGTGCAAACCATTGGTGAAGGTTACGAGGTTAATGGCTTCGTTGCGTTAACTCAACATGGTATCGACACTGATATTATTCATGACGCGCTAGATATCAGCCGTGAGCTGTTTGATTTGCCGGAAGAGATTAAAAAGCAATATCACAAACCAGGTCAGGGTGGCGCGCGTGGCTATACCCCATTTGGTACTGAGATTGCCAAAGATGCACAGCATGTAGATTTAAAAGAATTCTGGCATGTGGGCCGCGAGGTAGAGGGCGAGCCAGCATACCCGCAACTGCTGCCAAATGTGTGGCCACAGGAAGTACCTGAATTCAAAACCCGCATGCTCAATATTTTTGCGGAACTAGATAAGCTGGGGCGCCGGGTATTGCAAGGCATCGCAGTGTATCTAGGCGAAGAACGAGATTACTTTGATAGCCGGGTCAATATGGGCAACTCAATTCTACGCCCGTTGCACTACCCACCAATTATTGACGAAGGAACACCGTCAGTGCGTGCTGGCGCCCATGAAGACATTAACGTGATCACCTTATTGGTGGGCTCGCGGGAACCTGGCCTGGAAGTACTGGCTAAATCTGGTGAATGGATTCCAGTGACCATTATTGACGGTGCTATTATCTGTAACGTAGGTGACATGTTACAGCGCCTGACCAATGGCGTGCTGCCATCAACCACGCACCGGGTGGTCAACCCGCCTGCGCCTCACAGCCATAAATCGCGTTACTCGATTCCGTTCTTTTTGCACTTTAACCCCGACGTGGTGATTGATGCACTGGAAACCTGTCATAGCGAAGACAACCCGAAACAATTTGATCCCATTACCGCAGATGATTACCTCAATGAGCGCCTGCGTGAAATCGGTTTGATTAAATAAGCGCCTCGCGCTCATGCCGCTGTTTGTCAAATAGCGTATAAACCCCGGTCGCCCGCTGCTCACCGTTATCGGTGAGCACGGTGGCGCCCGGGGCATCGTAATTGCTCTTCCCTTCATAGCCCGCACAGTGCGGACACAGCCACGGCAAGTACCCTTGCTGTAAGACTGCTAACACAGGTTTCAGCGGTGTATGCAGGCTGACATAAAACCAACCGTCCCGCAGACGCACCTCTTCGGTGCCATAGGGCTGATTCAACAGGGGCGTAGCATTCGCAAACAACGACACATGCTGATTATGCACCACCCGATGTTGCTCGGTCTGGTGGGGGTGCTCACATTTAACGCAATGCTGTGCAGGTTGGCTAGGGCGGGAAACAGGTAACTGAATACTCATGGCGAACTCCGTTGGTTTGACTGGTTCGCGCGCAACGCGCGCTTTAGCGGTATTTATGAGCCGCCCGCAAGTTGCTGTTAAATCGGCGGCGCTCACTTAAAAAGTGAACTTGATAAGACTAATTCATGGACGCTAGGATGTCCAGATGTCCAAACCGAATAAGTTGAGGTCAGACCTCGCCCCAAAGTCACACCCTGTGGTACTTTAGCCAATCAAATCAAGTCAATATTTTATCTCTGGAACCCTCGCTGTTATGAATTTACTGCTCCGCTTACTCTGGATTTTACTCAAGCGCGCTCGTGTCGCGCGAACGCACCCATTGGCAACTCTGCGTGTGCGCTCGCGTGCGTTGCCCAATGATCTCGATTTCAATATGCATGTGAACAACGGCCGCTACCTGAGCTTCGCTGACCTTGGTCGGGTGGACTGGTTCGTGCGCTCTGGCTGCCTTGAAGTGGCCCGCAAACACAAGGCTATTCCGGTGATTGGCGATGCTACTGCGCGCTTTATTCGTCAGTTAAAGGCGTTTGACCGGTTTTATGTGGAAACCCGACTGCTTGGTTGGAATGAAAAATGGGCGTTTTTGGAGCATAAAGTATTAGATAGTGAGAACCGGGTGGCAGCGATTATCGTGGTGCGCGGTATGTTTTGGAATAAAAAAGGCGGGTTGACCCCAAGCGAGCTGCTTGATGCAACGGGGCATGCGCATATTGAATCGCCTAAACTGCCAGACTGGGTCGCGCATTGGGCGCAGACCCTGGATGAATTAACGGCGTCTGCTAAAGCCGTAAAATCAGCTGAGTAAGAGCAACAGGCAAAAAAAAGCGCCCCGGGGGAGGGGGCGCCGTAAGTCACTCTTAACGCAACACATATCAGGGTGTCATCCATGACAAAAAATTAAGAGTGAATGCTCTTGAGCAGGGCTCATTTGCACATTCAGAATAGCTAAATTTGGATGCCTGTGAATGCTGTTTACAGTCTTTTTACTCAGTGCTTAAAGACTAAGCGCTTGGGCCAACGACAAAGGGTCTGCGATTTGCTAATCTGACACTAAGACATGGTAAGTGATTCACTTACTTCTTATTTTTATAAGGGACTAGGCGTGGACTGGCTGATTACGGGATTGTTATTTATACATGTCACTACAGGTTCAGTGGCGCTGATCAGCTTTTGGATTCCGCTTATGGTAGCGAAAGGCAAGCGCGCGCATCGGGTCACCGGGCGGGTGTTTGCTATCAGTATGATCATCAGTGGCTTGTTGGCGATGATCCTGGCGTCATTTCATCTGACCTCGCCAGCTTGGGTCAGCGGCTCAGCCGAGACGCGATTGCAGCTTGGCTGGATGATGCTTTACCTAGGCTTGTTGTCGGTCGTATTAGTGCTCTTTGGTTTAAAAACAGTGCGCAATAAAGGGCGTCATCATCTTTATCGCACCACCTGGATTCTATTGTTGCATACTGCGCTCGCTTGTCTTGCTTTGTGGGTGTTCTGGCTCGGCTGGGTGCATCGTGAACTGCTGCTGATTGGTGTGTCCTTTATTGCCTTTTTGATGGTGCCCGGTAACTTTCGCTTTATTTTACGCGAGCCCGTGGCGGCACCGGGGAAGTTACGCCGGGAATGGCTATATCAGCACTTTTCCTCGATGATAGGCGCGGGCATCGCGGGTTATTCTGCCTTTCTCTCATTCGGCGCCGCTATGTACATGCCAACCCAGGCCTTTAACCCCTATTTATGGACTATTCCGACCATTCTCGGGGTTAGTTTTATGCTCTGGTTAGCCAAGCGTCAGCCGCGTTATGACTAAGCGGCTGCGCTTTTCTTTTTGACGTAGAGTGTTTTTTGAACTTTAGCGACGACTTTGCCTTTCTCATCGAGCACGTCCACCGGCCACTCCGGTAAGACTTTCTCGCCACGGTCTGCCGCGGCTCTAATCTTTGCGACCTGCTCCGCTGACACCTTGAATTCTGCATACACCCGGCCTTTGCCAGGGCGTTTAAAATCGATCTCTGCAGACTTGTCCCAGACAATATAGTCGTGACCCAGCTGGCGCATGAGCAGCAACATATACATCGGATCTACCATTGCGTAGAGCGAGCCGCCGAAGTGAGTACCGACGTAGTTGGTGTTGTACCAGCGCTGACGCATTTCCACTCTGGCGTAAGTGAAGTCGTCACTCAGCGCAGTCACTTTAATGGCGGCACCACGATAGGGGCGATACCAGTTTAACAGCCGTCTGATACCTTGGGCTGAATTGATATAGCGGCGAATGATTTTACTCAAGCTAACCTCCTATGGGGCACTTATAAAAAAGGGCCGCTGAATAGCGACCCTTTTGTGACTCAGCCTGTACAGGCTTGATTCGTATTACTTATGCAGCGTCTTTACCCGCTGCGAGTTGCTTTTCGAAGTGGTCACGGGCACCGCGGCCTGCTAGCAGGTCTTCGTGCGCAAAGTCATCGACGTTAATGACTTTCAGGCGACCTTCTTCAGCACGCTCTAATAATGCGGCTTCTTCTGCGGTAATCGCACCAAGCTCCAGGCCCTTCGCCGCAACTTCATCAAGCTTAGTGAAGCTAAAGCGCTGGTTCGCTGCTTTACATACTTTCTCATGTAAAGGCTCAGCGGCAATCATGTCTACCAGGACTTGTTCAACATAGCCGTATTGACCACGTGCAGACAGGAACTGGCCAGCACCTAAACGCTCACGGGCTGCGTTCGGTGACATCAGCAAGCGCGCAACTTTATGATCAAGCTTGTCACTAGGCGCTGGGGCGATGCGACCAAACGGATACATCACACCTTTCAGTAGGCTACCGATACCGCCGAAGTTGTCGAGCATTGCAATTTGCGCTTCCTGCAACTTATACAAGGTGTCCTGCATAGCCCAATGCACGAAAGGTAAGTCTTCTTTTTGACGACCTTCGTCTTCAAAGCGCTTCAGTACTGCTGAACCTAAGTACAGGTAGCTGAGCATGTCACCTAAACGTGCAGACACACGCTCTTTACGCTTCAAAGAGCCGCCTAACACGCCCATGGCAACGTCAGACATGAGTGCCAGGTTTGAGCTGAAACGTGTCATTTGCTTGTAGTATGCTTTCGTTGAATCGCTGGTTGGAGAAGCGATAAACGCGCTGCCACCAAAGCCATAGAACAACGAGCGTACAAAGTTAGAGCCAACAAAGCCGATGTGACCGAAGACGGCTTTATCAAAACGACGTAAGCCTTCTTTGGCATCATCAAGATGCGCAGATTCCATTTCTTCCAGAACAAACGGATGGCAGCGAATGGCGCCCTGGCCGTAGATCATCATATTACGGGTCAGGATGTTCGCACCCTCTACGGTAATCGCCACTGGCGTACCTTGATAGCCACGACCTAAATAGTTGTTCGGACCTAAACAGATACCTTTACCACCGTGCACGTCCATTGCATCGTTCATGGCCGTACGCAGTTTTTCAGTCATGTGGTACTTAGCGATGGCTGAAATGACTGACGGCTTTTCGCCCAGGTCGATACCTGTGGTCGATAATCGTGTCACAGAGTCCATCAGGTAAGCGTTACCGCCTAAACGTGCCAGCGCCTCTTCCACACCTTCCATTTTACCGATAGGCAATTTGAACTGACGACGGATGCGTGAGTATGCACCAGTCACCAGGGCCAGTGACTTGGCGCCACCTGCAGAGTTTGACGGCAGGGTGATAGCACGACCCACTGACAAACACTCAACCAGCATACGCCAGCCTTTACCGGCCATTTCCTGACCACCAATGATGTAATCCAGCGGGACAAATACGTCTTTACCGCGAATAGGACCATTGTGGAAAGGGACGTTCAATGGGAAATGGCGACGGCCAATTTCCATACCTTTGGTGTCACGCGGCAGCAATGCTGCAGTGATACCGAGTTCTTTTTTATCGCCTAACAGGCCGTCAGGGTCATACATTTTAAATGCCAGACCAACCACAGTTGCGATAGGCGCAAGGGTAATGTAGCGCTTGTCAAAGTTAAGCTTGATACCGAGGATTTCCTCGCCATTAAACTCACCTCTGCACACCACACCACTGTCAGGGATAGCACCGGCGTCTGAACCTGCCTCAGGGCTGGTTAGTGCGAAACATGGAATTTCGTCACCAGCAGCAAGGCGTGGTAAGTAGTAATCTTTTTGCTCTTTAGTACCATAATGCTGAAGCAACTCGCCTGGGCCTAATGAGTTAGGTACACCGACGGTAGATGCCAGAACTGTGCTGACACCTGATAACTTTTGCAGCACCCGAGACTGGGCAAACGCAGAAAACTCAAGGCCGCCATATTCTTTCTTGATAATCATCGCGAAGAACTTGTGCTCACGCAGGTACTGCCACACCTCTTCAGGCATGTCAGCGAGCTCATGCGTTGCTTCCCAGTCATTGAACATTGCGCAAATTTCTTCGCAAGGGCCGTCCAGGAAGGCTTGCTCTTCAGCGCTGAGGCGCGGAGCAGGGATGTTATGCAATGCTTTCCAGTCAGGTGCACCACGGAAAATTTCGCCGTCCCACCACACCGTACCTGCGTCGATGGCGTCTTTTTCTGTTTGCGACATCTCAGGCATGATCTTGCGGTAGGTAGCAAGGATTGGCTTAGTAAGCAGGCTTTTACGAATACCACTGATGTTAAGTGGCACCAGCAATACTGCGGCGATGACCCACAATACGATAAGCGTGGTGGAGCCAAATATACTTAAACCTGTAGCGATGCTTAACATCACTGCAGTACCTAAAGTGAAAACTCGCAGTGAACTGCGGTGATACATCAATGCACCCAGCACAAGCAGGGTGGCGATGATCCAAATTGCGACGCTCATATTAATTACTCCAATTTCGAGGTCTGACCAGTCTTCTCAAGGTAGAACAAAGCTGACCAGTTTGCAAGTTCAGAATCCTTTGCTAAGGGAATTTTTTCTACTTAAAAGCGACTAAGTTATAACTTGCGGCTATTTTTGGAAGCATCCGTGCTTTAGTGCTAGCCTTATTGGCTAACTATTTATTACGCACATAGTCCTTTTTCGGTTTGCAAAGGTGGTATCGATGATTGATTCAGTGAAGGTAACAACTCTGGCATTGGTGGTAAGTGGAGCAGTAAGCTTTGCTGCAATGGCAGACCAGGAAGAGAACGGCCAGGATGGCGCATCACGTGCGCAAACCACGGAATACAGTGCAAGTTATGTGCTTTCCCGGCGTGGTACTGAGCGGGGTGACGCAAGCCGGATTCTTGAGCGTCACGAGGACGACCAGTGGCGCTATTATACCGAGACAAGTGCGCGTTTGTTGGTCCTTTCTGACCGTCGTAAAAACGAGACCTTTTTTCGTATGGAAGACGGCCGGGTGAAACCACTGTTGTTTGATTATTCCCGCGAAGGGACGGGGTCGAATCAATATCTGCGAATTCGTTTCGACTATGAGAATGAGCAGGTCGTGTCTGAAGGTGATGACGACATTGATGTGGAATGGCAGGAAGATCTGCTGGACCCAAATGCGGTGTTGCACCAGTTGCAGTTAGATGTTTCAGGTGATGAGGACAACTGGACTTATCCGTTAGTGGACGAACGTGGTAATTACCGTGATTACGAGTTCGCGCGGATGGGCACGGAAAGCTTAGAAGTTCCCTATGGCACCTTTGATACTATCAAGGTTGAGCGGGTGCGTGACCATGATCGTCGCAAAACACTGTTCTGGTTCGCCCCGGAGCTCAACTACACGCTGATCAAAATGCAGCAAATTGAGAAAGGCCGCGAGCAATTACAAATCCAGCTCAGCGAGCTGGATATTAAATAACGGTATCGGGCGGGTTTGGCGTAGGCCAGGCTGCGCCTGACATTTCACCATTGTGCGGCGGCAGGCGGAGCCTGCCCTACAATTAATCCGCAGCGTAACCTTGCTCGCCTAATTTGACGCTATCCAGATACACACCGTCGTCTTGCAGCGCCAGGCGCTCAGCACAGAACCAACGCACCACAAGCGGGTAGATACGATACTCCTGCTCATGAATACGGGCTTGTAAATCATCCGCCACGTCATCTTTAAACACTGGTACTTTCGCCTGCAAAATGACCGGGCCGCCGTCCAGCTCTTCAGTGACAAAATGCACGCTTACGCCATGCTCTTTATCACCAGCATCTAACGCGCGCTGATGGGTGTTAATGCCACGGTACTTAGGCAACAGTGAGGGATGAATATTCAACAAACGACCAGCGAACTCGTTTACAAATACTGGCGTTAAAATCCGCATGAACCCTGCAAGCACAACTAAGTCAGGCTCATAACCCTTCACCAGCTCAGTCAGCTTCTCGTCATAGGCTTCGCGGCTAGCAAAGTCTTTATGCGGCAGGCTCACAGCTTCAACGCCAAGCGCTTCAGCTTTCCCCAGGCCACCAGCATCACTACGGTTGCTGACCACAGCAACCACCTCAGCGTTAATATCGCCTGCCTGACAATGCTCCACCAGATTAACCATGTTGGTGCCGGACCCTGAAATCAGGATCAGCACACGTTTTTTCGAAACTTGAGTCATTACATTTGCGCTCTTATAAGGGAAATGAGTGAAGCGACACTAAACACCTGACAATGCTTAGTTAATCACCACCAGCTCTTCGCCTTCATTGGCAGCTTCAATATGACCGATGACCCAGGCATTTTCGCCTTCCGCCTGCAGCTTAGCGACCACAGCGTCTTTATTGTCCTGTGGCACAGCAATCACCAGGCCAACACCACAGTTAAAGGTGCGATACATTTCGCGGGTTTCGATGTTGCCAGCTTCTTGTAACCAGTTAAATACGGTCGGCCACTGCCAGCTGCTGCCGTCGATGACTGCTTTAGTACCTGCAGGCAGCACGCGCGGAATATTTTCCCAGAAGCCGCCACCGGTAATGTGGGAAATGGCGTGTAGCGGTTGCTC
>JAFIFH010000018.1 GCA_020832105.1 Idiomarina sp. | reverse complement strand
GCGGTTCCGTCTCTGGCCAGCAGGTGTTTTAGTAAGCGCGTAAAAATACGCATGGCGCTATCCAGTTCGCCGGTGCCTTGTTGCAAGGCGATAAACGAGTAGCGTTTCAGTAGCGGAATCAGGTCACGGATATCTGCAGCGAGATAATGATTGCCGCCAAAGCGTTCGGTGACAAGATCGACCAGTTTGAAGCCCAAATGATGGGCGGCAGCAATGTCATTCCTGTCCATACAGGCTTTCAGGTCTGGCAACATCGCCGCCAGGTCGTCAAGGCTGCCTGGTTGCCATTGCTGAGCCGCGCGCTCGGCAAGAGCGCCAAACAGTAAAAATAAATGTTCATACAAGTGTTCCGCCTGTTCCTCGGACACATTGCACACCCATGCCCCGCGGCGTGGCTGCAGAATCACCAGATGCTGCTTTTCCAGTAAACGCATGGCTTCACGAAGTGAGTTGATGCTGACATTCAGCTGTTTGGCTAACTCAATTTCGTGCAGTCGTTCGCCGGGGGCCAGTTCTCCGAGGATGATTTGCTCTGCTAAATGCTGTGATATTTGTTCACTGAGGCTAACAGCAACCATAGACATTGGCAGCGCCCCCTTACGTGTTTGTCTAGAGTATCAGCAATATCTCATACATTGAGTTGTTTGACAATTCAATAAATCATGTATACGATCAACTTATCAGTCATTACTGTTACATTCCAATAAACACGATATGCATTCGCCGCGTGAGGTGCGCCATGATTGAGAAAGTAGATCCGCAAACGATTATGAAGGTCAAGAAGGGCGGCTATTTGCTGTTCTGGGCGGTTATGTTGCCACTGGTTCCGCTAACAGCCTGGATTGGCGTCAGTAACGGCACCCAGGATTACTGGGCGTGGGGTCTGTATGGCTTTATTTTCGGCATTATTCCTATTCTTGATTACATCATCGGCAAGGATCCTTCCAACCCGGATGAGCTAACCGAAGTTCCCGCGTTAAGTGAGGAAAAGCTGTACCGCATTTACACCATTGTGATGGGCTTCGTCTGGATCGGTGTGCTGTATTTCGCCGGTTATGTGTTCATGAACAACGACTATTACTTGCTGGGTAAACTGGGCTGGATAGTTTCCATTGGTACCGTTGGCGGTATTATTGCCATTAACCTGGGCCATGAGCTGATTCACAAAGACCCTAAAATTGAAAACTGGATGGGTGGCTTGTTGCTGTCTACGGTCACCTATGCGGGCTTCAAGGTAGAGCACGTTCGTGGTCACCATGTTCATGTCTCCACCCCGGATGATGCCTCTTCAAGCCGTTACGACCAGGGTCTGTACAGCTTTCTGCCAAAGGCCTTTGTACGTAACTTCAAAAATGCCTGGGTACTGGAAAAGAAATACCTGGAGCGCAAGGGCAAGAAAAACATCAGCATTCACAATGAGTTGATCTGGTGGTACGCGATTTCTCTTGGCTTCGCGGTATCCTTCGGTCTGATCTGGGGCTGGATGGGCGTGCTGTTCTTCATTGGTCAGAGCTTCTTTGCTGCTCTGGCGCTGGAAATTATCAACTATATTGAGCACTACGGTTTACACCGTCGCGAGCTGGAAAATGGTCGCTACGAGCGAGTCACCCCAGCACATAGCTGGAACTCCAACTACTTCCTGACCAATGTGTTGTTGTTCCAGTTGCAGCGTCACAGTGACCACCACGCCTATGCCAAGCGTCGCTATCAGGTGTTGCGTCACTATGATGAAAGCCCACAGTTACCTGGTGGCTATGCCGCCATGTATGTACTGGCAATGGTCCCGCCGCTGTGGAAGAAAATAATGAACCCCCGCGTAGCCGCTTACTACGAGGGTGAAATGGATCAGCTTTTCCGTGAAGGAAAGCGCGTGAACAACATTGCCTGAAAAGTAACTGAACAAGTTACCTGAACGATTTGAGGGGATCTTGTAGCGCTGCCAGACATTTCTGGTAGCGCTTTTTTTGTGCCAATGGGGCGGGGGTAGAAGTGGCGAGCTGATCTGCTAGTGTTGTTCGAGCGACTGCTGGTGCTTGCGAATCGCTTCAAGCACAACACGGCACTGGTTGTCGCCGTAGGCACGGATATCTGCCGCCGCAGCCGCCTCGTCTCGGGCCAGCACATTGGTCATCAGATCGCGAAAGCTTTTCAGGGACTCATGAAATTCGGTGGTTTCGTGCACCAGTGCGATATAGGAATAGCGTTGTAACAACGGCAACAGATCGCCTATGTCCGCCGCCAGATAGCGGTTGTGGGAGAACCGCTCAGTGGCCACTTCAACCAGCTGGAAAGCTACTTTGTGGGCGGCCAGAATATCGTCATTGGCATAATGCTCTTCCAGCAAGGGCAGCATCTGTACCAGGTCTTCGATTTCACCGGGTTGCCAGTATTTGGCGGTACGCCCGGCAAGATTCGAGAGCAGCAAAAACAAAAAATCGTAGAGGTCGCGTACCTGCTGTTCGGTGACATCACAGACCGACGCGCCTCGTCGTGGCTGCAGGTCGATCAAGTGCTGTTTTTCCAGCAGACGGAATGCTTCCCGCAACGAATTTGTGCTGACATCCAGCTCTTTGGCCAGTTCTGACTCGGGCAGGCGCTCGCCGGGCTCACGTTTGCCAGTGATGATCTGCTCGGCAAGGTGGCGAGCAATCTGCTCGCTCAGGCTAACGGGCTTGAGGGTCATGGATGGCCTTTGGCTGTGGTTAAAAAGAAAAATAATAAAGCGTTAGACGTATCAGGCGATATGCATGATGCCATCCATTTCTACTCCGGCACCCTTGGGAAGCTCTGCAACACCAATCGCTGCGCGCGCAGGGTAAGGGGTGTCGAAATAGCGCGCCATAATGTCATTGACCAGGGCGAAATGGCTCAGGTCAGTCAGGAAAATATTCAGTTTTACAATATCCTTGAGACTGCCTCCGGCGGCACTGCAAACGGCCTCAAGGTTATCAAACACCTGACTAATCTGTGCGGCCATATCGCCCTCAACCAGAGTCATCGTGCCTGGGTCCAGTGGGATTTGCCCGGACAGGTAAACGGTAGAGCCGACCTTGACGGCTTGTGAATAGGTACCAATAGCTGCCGGCGCATTGTCGGTGCTGATAAGAGAGCGGTTAGACATGAACAAGACCTTAATAGAAAAATTTAAAAAGTTATAAACGGTGTATGCGCACCATATTTTCAAGTTTGCGAAGTTTCTTGATGATGCGTGCGAGCTGTACCCGATCTTTAACGCTCAAGGTTACATTGATAATGCTGATGGTGGGGTCTTTTTCTTTCATGTCAATGGTGTCGATATTAGAGCCCTGCTCTGAAATGCAGTTGGCAACGGTGGCCAGCGTGCCCTTTTTATTGACC
>JAFIFH010000009.1 GCA_020832105.1 Idiomarina sp. | reverse complement strand
GGTCAGGCCACACAATCCTCTACCCCCACTTAGGACCGCCTCCGCCTTACGAACATAAATCATAACCGACCGGCCAAGCCTTACCTACGACAAATCAAAAAATCATGCACATTCTCTGTTTACACAGCTCACAAAGCAGCGGCGCCCAGTGGCGGCCGCTAAAGCAAACCCTCAGTGACGCGTTCCCACATGCGCACATATATACGCCCAACCTGATTGGTTACGGCCGCGGCCTTTATGACGCTAGCCACCCTGCGGTTGCCGACTTTCGCCTGGCAAATGAAGTAGATGCACTGGCACCACTTTTAGATGACATCTACGTGGATCCCGACGCCGTCAAAGCATCACGCCCGCAACCTTTACACTTAATTGGCCACTCCTACGGTGGTGCACTAGCGCTGCGAATCGCCCGCTTACTCACCAATGCAGGCACCCCGCCAGCAAGCATCACGCTGTATGAACCTGTGGCTTTTCACGTGCTGCCAAACAACGATCCCGCACGCAAAGAAATCCTCGAGATTAGCGCAAAAATGGATGAACTAGAGCCCGCTCAGGCAGCAGCAGCTTTTGTCGATTACTGGAATCAGCCCGGCTACTTCGGTGCGCTGCCGGCCAAAGTTCAACAGGGTATGATCACCAGGCAAATGAAGGTGCAAGCAGACTTTAGTGCGTTGATTCAGGAACCAGCGACCCTCGAGGATTACGCCGGGCTCACCGTACCTGTGCTACTCATGCATGGCCGTCAGTCACCGCAGTCGAGCCGTCGGGTCGCAGAGCTTTTGGCTAACACCTTGCCCGAGGTGACGACAGCTGAAATAGACGGTGGTCATATGACACCCCTGACCCAACCAAATGCGATATCTGATCGTGTCCTGATCTTCCTCAAAAACTCGCTTAAACCATAATTTAATTGTAAGTCATTGTAATAAAACGATATTTACTGGCTTGGAAATGTATAATAATTGTAGGTGAAAAAATAGTTTGCTGATAGACTGCTCAATAATTGGTTCAGGATAGAACGAAAAACGCCCTGGATCCCCCAGGGCTTTTGACACGGACGCACTATGCAAGCTATCACCCTCACTTTGGCAGCAACCGCTGCTTTTACACTTGTCGCTTGTGGCGGCTCTTCTTCAGACGATTCTAACCAAACTGGCGGGCCTCATCCGGTCGAAGTCAGTATCAATGCACGTGCTGACGCCGCACTTGTATTGAACGGCCGGGCCGTGGATATCGATGTCACTGCCAATGACAGCTATAACGGCTCTGGCTCACTGCAACTTGAAATCGTCGAATTTGACGAAATTTATGGCCAACTTGAAGTCAGTGATCTTATGGTGACTTTTACCCCGGCTGAAGGCTTCTGGGGGGAAACTTCATTTACCTATAAGCTCAGCGATGGTGCTGTCAGTGACGAAGCAGAAGTCACCGTGACCAGTGCGCAGCAGCTTACGATTGCGGGGCAGGTCGCAGGAAGCTCTTTACAGAAAGCGATGGTCTCCATTGATTACGGCGATGAGACTTTTACCACGGTAGCTGACGAATACGGCCAGTATGAGATTGAGTTGTTGTTTGCTAAGAGTGCGAGCGACGAGCTTTTACGCTTGCAGGTAACGGGCAGTGAAGATAACCAACAAAGCTATGTGACATTCAGCTCAATCCTTGGTGATTTCGCCCAGTTAAAAGCCCAGGCGGGTGATAACTTTATTCTGACCCGTGCCGCAAATCATGCTGTGCAGGTCACCCCGATTTCTACGGCGCTGGACATTCTTGCCCATGCCAACGCGAATGCCGAACTGAACTATGCGAATCTGGTCGATGCGCAAGTAAGTGTGAACCCTGATCTACTGATTGAAATGGCAGCGGTGATCGCACTACTGGTTGATCATTCTGGTTATGAAGTACCCCCAACATTTGCCACTATCGAAGCGCTGCTGCTAAACCGCAGTGCGTATAATATTCTACTGCAAAGTGCCGCTCAGAACGGTGATTTGGAACCTGCTATTGCAGCGATGCTGGCAGATGAGCGAGTGACACCCTTGCTTGAAGAAAACCAGTTAGTCGGGGACTACTTTCTCAATTTGATGGGCAGTAACGTCATTGGCTACCAGGCCACAGACAGTTGGCATTTTTACGATAACGGTGTCATAGATATTACCAATAACACCATTGGTCTAGCCCACTACATCGTCACTACCAGAGATTGGAATATTGAAGGTAATAGGTTAACGGTCAGTCCTGCAATTTACCCTGTCGTCCTCAATATCATGCCTACGCAAGTAACTACGATTTTGTATAATCAAGGGTACGAGCATATCGATATTTTGATCGCGTATTTATTCAGTGGTGAAGATCGCAATGTATTAGAGCGCCGAATTGAGCTCAATGATATTAATGTATTGAATGTTAACGAACATGGAGTTCACCTTAGTTATACATATTCATTATTCTACGTGGGCTTTGAATTTGAGTATGAGGGGGTGTCTTATGAGATGCCTGATGTCGTTATCGAGGAGTATCGGGCCAACAGGTTACTGGTGAGTTATGCCAGTATGAAGAAACGTGACGGTCAGTTTGAGATTGCGGAAACGACTCCATGGGTATTACCGGTTATCGCCACATCGGTGAAAGACAACCAAACCCTGGCACCCTCGGATATTATTCGCTTTGATTTCGATTCGGCGACCAGTGGCGCATTCTATGGTGAATTTACCAATGCTCGGGGTGATTGGGCGCTTTCTGCTGACGGTATGACGCTGGTGCTTTCTTACTCGTTAGGCACTCAGGATATCACCACCACCTTGGAGGTTGCCAGTTTTGCCGGTGTGAAAACGTCTGCTATTGTGCGCCATCAGGTGTCAGGTGAGGGGCGCTTAATCTTTGACACCATCGCTTACCTGCGCCGGGTTGCAGCCTATACTCCGCAGTCCAACCAATTGCTAACCCATGCGGATGATGAGTTTTTTGCCCGCTTTTTATCGAGCCCTATGGCCACTTGGTCAGGCAATCTGCCTCCCACAGATAGCCTTGGCTCAACCTGGTACTTGAGAAGCAATGGACGTGTTGCCACGGTAAATCGTTACTGTGGCTCACAAATGGTGTCTGCTCAGCAAAGCTGTGCAGAAGAAGATACTCGTTTTCAGTTGGGCCCTGATTCGAATAGTTTTGTATGGGAATTCAATGGTAGCGATGCGCTTGATATTAACCGCTTGGCGACGTCAAATGCTCTTACAACCTATACCGCGTTAGATTTCGATGAAGTAACCCAGTCGATGAATATTATGGAGTACTGGCCGCAGTCCGGGCATATTCAGGGATCGCCAAGTGATTATGCGTTAGAGCGATGGCCGCGTATTAAGGTTTGGACGCGCATATCGCACATCGATTTTCTGGTTGGTACTGAGAGTGCGGCTGGTACAGAGAGCTATCGCATTATGCACTCAACTCAACAAATGAACCTGGACGACGGTCTGTCACACTAATTAAGATTTGTGGTTCGGCAAAACGCACCCGCTAGTGTAGCGGGTGCTTTTTTGTTTCTGAGTTTAACCCTACGGGTGCTTTAAGTGCCAAAAGGAATAAGTTATATTATTACGCTATATGCGCAGGTCAGGCTTTGTCCGCGACACGCAGTGGTGACGCCGCACGATATCTAACGTCAGGCGCAACGAGAACGACGTCAACACCACATATTTCAGCGATAATAATTACAACGAGGTAAGCATGAGCAAATGGCGTGAACAGTTTAGCGTTTTCAGACATCGACCAGATTGGGCCTATTTCGACAGTGCCGCGTCCTGTCAGGTGCCGGATGTTGTGCTTGATGCCATGTGCAGTTACCAGAAAGAATTCCACGCCAATGTCCATCGTGGCAGCTATCAGCAAAGTCAGCATGCAACAGCCTTGTATGAAAGCTGGCGGGTAAAGGTCGCGGGTTTCATTGGTGCCACCGCAGATGAACTTATTTTCACCCGCGGCACCACCGAGAGTATGAATTTGCTTGCTGAATCACTGCTTCGCCCTGTGCTCAAAGCGGGTGATAACGTGATTGTCAGTCTCGCCGAGCACCATGCCAACTGGCTGCCCTGGCAACGGGTTTGTCATCAGGTCGGCGCCGAGTTTCGGGTCGCGCCACTGGACGCTGAAGGGCGCGTTGCAGATATCATGAGTATGGTGGATGAGCGTACAAAATTAGTATCGTTAACGCATGCATCGAACGTGCTGGGGGTGGTTAACCCAGTTGCTGATATTTGTGCTCAGTTGCGTGATAAGGGCGTATTGAGTGTCATCGATGCGGCGCAAAGTGCGGCACAGATGGGCCTCGATGTGGAACAAATAGGCTGCGACGCCCTCGCGTTCTCAGGCCACAAGCTCTATGGCCCGACTGGGATTGGCGCGCTGTATGTGCGTGAAAGCGTGCTTGCAAGCATGCAGCCATACCAGGTGGGTGGCGGCATGGTCGATATGGTGTATCAGGATACGTGCAGTTTCCACCAAGGGGTACAGGGTTTTGAAGCAGGCACGCCGAACTTAATTGGTGCGGCGGGTCTCGCTGCTGCGGTTGAGTTTTTGCAGGACTGCCGGGCCAATGGCAGTAGTGAGTACTTACGTGGCTTGTTTAAGCAGATGCACGATGTGTTAGCGGACGTGAGCTGGCTGACCATGTTGCCCCACAGCGGCGGACGCATTCCGGTGATTAGTGTGCATCATCCTGATATCCACCCTCGCGAGCTGGCAATTTGCCTGGACGAAGACGGGGTGTCGGCGCGGGCAGGGCGGCACTGTGCACAGCCGCTTATTAATCAGCTCACCAGCAACGGCTGCCTGCGCTTTTCATTAGGGGTGTATTCTTCAGCCGCCGACATCGAGCGCCTCGCCCGCGGCCTCAATGGATGCAAATTACAACCGTCGTAGGCCAGGCTGCGCCTGACGTTATGCATGGCCTGGTGTTTACACGAATACCCTATGATGGTGGGGGTTGTGGTAGGTCAGGCTACGCCTGACGTTACGCATTGCCTGACGTTTACACGAATGCCCTATGATGGTGGGGGTTGTGGTAGGTCAGGCTACGCCTGACGTTATGCATTGCCTGGCGTCAGGCACCGCCTGACCTACATCAACATCCCCGAATTAGCCACAATATGCTATGATGCGCGCGCCGTTGATATTGGAGCTGTGCTGTGTCGAAATCGTCTGTCAATTCCCCACTGACTCGTTCAGGACTATGGCCTGAAGTGCGCAAGCTGTCGCTGCTGACGGGCCCTATATTAATTGCTCAGCTGACCCAGATGCTGATGAGCGTGGTTGATACCCTCATGGCAGGCCGTGTCGGTGCTACAGACCTCGCGGCCGTTGCCGTTGGTGGCTCAATCTGGACACCTGCGACACTGCTTATTTTCGGGTTTGCGATGGCGCTGGCGCCGGTGATTTCGCACACCCACGGGTCAGGCGATTACAAGCGCATGGCTAATCAATTACAACAAGGTTTCTATACCTGTGCGATAAGTGCTCTGCTGGTGGTTGCGCTGATCTACTTGGCGCCTTACTTCCTCGCGATGATGGATGTGGAAGAAGACTTTCGGGTCATGACCCACAACTACCTAAAATATATTCTCTGGGGTACGCCGGGCCTTGTACTTTACATGGTACTGCGTAACTTCTGTGAAGGAATGTCGCACACCATGCCGTCGCTGGTAATTGGCGTGATTGGTTTACTCATTAATATTCCCGCAAATTACGTCTTTATCTACGGAAGTTTTGGTGCCCCTGCGTTAGGTGGTGCCGGTGCAGGTATCGCATCTGCGATTGTTTACTGGGGGATGGGGCTGTCACTGCTTGCTTATGTGCTGGTCGCCAAGCGGTATCAAAAAGCCGCCCCGCTGCGTAAGATCTACCTGCCAAACTGGGACGATATCTGGTACTTCGTGCGCTTAGGTTTCCCGATTTCTATGTCGTTATTTTTTGAAGTCAGCTTATTTGCTGCGGTCGCTATTCTGATTGCACCGTTAGGTCCAGTGATGGTGGCCAGCCATCAGATTGCACTGAATATATCGTCGCTGGTATACATGTTCCCACTCAGTTTGAGTATGGCGGTAACCCTGCGGGTTGGTTTTGCTCTGGGGTCGCAACAAATTCCGGATGCTATGCGTAGCTATAAGATTGCGTTGGTGCTGGGAGTGGGATTTGCGGTTGTTAACGGCTTGGGAATGTGGCTGGGCGGTCGATATCTGGCAGGTTTTTACACTGACAATGATGCGATCATTCAGCTTGCAGGGACGTTGCTTGGGTTGGCTGCAATTTTCACCGTATCAGATACCTTCCAAGCTATTTCCATTGGTGCATTGCGTGGGTATAAAGATACTCGGGCGGCGATGGTGGTGACCCTTATTTCATACTGGCCGTTTGGTCTAAGTGTTGGGGTTATCCTTGCGCTGACCGATTGGATTGTGCCTGCGATGGGGCCAGCAGGCTTCTGGCTAGGCTTTATCAGCGGCCTGAGTGTTGCTGCGCTGCTGCTCACTATTCGGCTCTTCCGCGTGCATCGACAAGCCCTTGCTCATGCGTCATACGGTGGAACGTCAGGCGCAGCCTGAC
Organism: Idiomarina sp.; assembly: GCA_020832105.1. GTDB lineage: Bacteria > Pseudomonadota > Gammaproteobacteria > Enterobacterales > Alteromonadaceae > Aliidiomarina. Next base: position 4,983 of record JAFIFH010000009.1, on the reverse strand, counting down.
CTACGGTGTGGTGATTGGTAGGTCAGGCTCTGCCTGACGCCGCACAATATCTGACGTCAGGCGCAGCCTGACCTACGGGGTGGTATTGGTAGGTCAGGCGAACGCTATTTACGGCGGCTGCGCAGCACGTCGCAGACGTCGTCGATGCTAAGGTTGCGGGCGCTGAGCACGACCATTAGGTGATACATCAAATCGGCGCTTTCGTTTAGCAGGGCTTCGTCGTCTTGAGCTACGGCCGCCAACGCCACTTCAACACCTTCTTCACCAACTTTTTGCGCACAGCGGCGAATACCATCGTTGAGCAGTTTCGCGGTGTAGCTTTTGCTATCGTTGCCCTCAGCTTTGCGCGCTTCAATGGTGCTTTGTAGTTCACTGAGTTCGCTTATGGCTGGTTGTTTGCTAGGTATCCAGCAGCTTTCTGTACCTAAATGGCAGGTAGGCCCGTTTGGTTTGGCTAACGCTAAAATCGAGTCTTTGTCACAGTCGGCAACCAGTTCTACGAGGTCCAGGGTATGCCCACTGGTTTCACCTTTGCACCAAAGGCGCTCTTTGCTGCGGCTATAAAAGGTGACTTTGCCGGTGGCCAGGGTCGCGCTGAGTGCTTGCTGGTTCATGTAGCCCTGCATCAACACGCGCCCGCTGGAGGCGTCCTGTACGATGCAAGGTAACAGGCCTTCCATTTTTTGCCAGGCAAGATCTGCCTGCGTTGTTTGAGTGATTTGCATGGTTGTTCCTGTATTTTAATGTCGTGCAGGCTGCGCCTGCTATTAAACATTGCTGCGCGTCATCACTGCGTGACGCGGACAAAGCCTGACCTACATTTGCCGGCCGATCATGTGCGCATGACGATGCCTTGTTGTTGCAGGGCGGCTTTCAGCGCGTCGATGGCGATAATGCCTTTGTGAAACACAGAGGCGGCCAATGCGCCATCGACCCGAGCTTGCTTGAACACATCGGCGAAATGGTCAATCGCACCGGCACCGCCGGATGCAATCAAAGGCACGCTACAGATGTCTCGGATTGCTGTAAGCTGGGCTATATCATAGCCGCTACGCACGCCGTCCTGATTCATGCAGTTCAGCACAATTTCACCAGCTCCGCGCTGAATCACTTCTTGCACCCAATCCGCGGTTTGCCAGGTGGTTTTGCCACTTCGCGCTTCGTCACCGGTAAACTGGTGTACTTCGTACTCACCCGTCTGTTGATTAAAAAAGCTATCAATACCAATCACAATACATTGCTGACCAAACTCATCCACCATCCGGTCAATCAGCTCAGGGTCGCGTAAGGCAGGCGTATTAATGGATATTTTATCTGCACCCATGGCGAGGATCTCACGCGCCTGATCGACACTCTTAATGCCACCGGCTACAGCAAACGGAATATTAATCACCTCGGCCACTCGAGAAACCCAGGATTTATCCACCACGCGCTCGTCTGATGACGCGGTGATGTCATAAAATACCAGTTCATCAGCGCCTTCTGCGGCATAGCGTTCGGCCAAAGGTACAATGTCGCCAACCACTTCATGGTTACGAAATTGCACACCTTTGACGACCTGACCGTCACGGACATCGAGGCAGGGGATTATGCGTTTTGCCAGCATTCAGTTGCCTCCTCAAGGGTAAACTTACCGGTGAGCAGGGCCTTGCCTAAAATCACCGAATCACAATTAACTGCACGTAAGTCTGTTAAGTCATGCAGGCCTGAAACCCCACCTGAGGCTTGCCAAATTATTTCCGGAAAATCGACTTTCAGGTCACGATACAGCGGTACGTTAGGGCCGGTTAACATACCGTCCCGGCTAATGTCGGTACACAGCACGTGGCGACACCCGGCTGGTATTAATTCGCCGAGTAAATCTTCAATACGCACATCGCTTTGTTCCTGCCACCCATGGGTGGCAAGCCAACGCTGCCCTTGTTCGTCGATATTGATATCCAGCGCCAGTACAATAGCGTCTGAACCAAATTCTTGCAGCCAGCTTGCGGCCAGCGCAGGGTCTTTCACTGCACTGGAGCCTACCACGACACGCTCGACACCGGCGTTGAGTAGATCCGCGATATCTTCGCGGGTACGAATACCGCCGCCAGTCTGGGTGCGCAAGCCACTCTCTGTTTGCATTCGTTGAATCAGCGTTAGCTGACGCTTCTGTGGGTCGCGGGCACCATCCAGATCAACAATATGCAAGAATTCAGCACCGGCTTTGGCATAGTCACAAGCCACGGCGACGGGGTCATTATGAAAGGTGGTCTGGCGGGCAAAGTCACCTTGCTTGAGGCGCACAACCTCGCCGTTAATTAAGTCCAGGGCTGGAATTAGCATGGGATCTCCAGAAAATTTTGTAACACTTTAGCACCCGCGTCACCGGAGCGTTCCGGGTGAAACTGTACGCCCATAAAGTTTTTATAGGCGATAGCCGCCGCAAAGGGCTGAGTGTAGTCGCACGTTGCAATGGCACTCTCGTCAGCAGGGGCCGCATAGGTATGCACGTAATAGAAATAGGGTTGAGTGCCTGCAAAGCCTTTAAATAAAGGATGCTCAGTCACTTGGGTCGCGTTCCAGCCCATATGAGGTAATGGCATGTCATCTTTATTGCGTAAGCGAATCACATCTGTTGGCACCACACCAAGGCATGGTAACGGCTCGCCGCCGCGCTGTTCGCTAGACGAGCGTGCGAGCATTTGCATGCCCAGGCAAATACCAAGGACTGGCTGGGTCAGGCTACGCAGTACGTCAATCAATTGCAGTTCATGTAACGCACGCATTGCTGCGCTGGCCGTGCCAACGCCGGGCAAAACGACGTGGGTGGCGCTGCGAATCACCTTAGGATCAGCGCTGATCACCGGCGTCACGCCCAGGCGCTTGAACGCAAAATCAACGGATGCCAGGTTGGCGCAATTGGTGTTGACGATGACCAACTTGATGCCGCTCTGGATCATGCTAAAACCCCTTTACTTGAGGGCATATCATTGCCTTGCTTGCTAATCGCCTGGCGCAGTGCGCGGCCAAATACCTTGAACAAGCCCTCAACCTGGTGGTGGGCATTGCCTTCGGTGGTCGACAAGTGCAGGCTGACTTTCATCGTATCGCATAACGAGCGGAAGAAGTGTTCAACCATCTGAGTGGACAGTTCACCCACCTGACGGTCGCTGAAATCTGCGTCAAATACCAGAAACGGGCGGCCGGAAATGTCCAGTACGCACTCCGCACGGCATTCGTCCATGGGCAGTACGAAACCAAAACGACCGATACCGCGCTTGCTGCCTAAGGCTTTGTGCATGGCTTCGCCAAACGCCAGGGCGGTGTCTTCAACGCTGTGGTGGTCGTCGATGTGGAGGTCGCCGGTGACTTCAACTTGTAGTGAAAATCCGCCATGGGTGGCGATTTGTTCTAACATGTGGTCGAAAAACCCGATGCCGGTACCAATTTTAATGGGGCCTTTTTCATCCAGGTTGACCACAACTTTGATGTCGGTTTCGCGAGTGGTGCGGGTGACGCTGGCAGTGCGAGGTTGCAGCGTGAGTTGTTTGACGATGGCTGCCCAATTGAGCTGTTCGCGATCATATCGGATGCCCTGAATGCCCATGGCTTGCGCAAGCTGGATGTCAGTTTCACGATCGCCGATGACCGCGCTTTGGGTGAAATCGACCAGGCCTTGTTGCAGGAAGTCCTGCACCAGGCCGAGCTTAGGTTTACGACAGCTGCAATTGTCTTGGTCGAAGTGCGGACAAATACGCACGTCACTGAAAGTGATGCCCTGGGATTCGAAGAGTTGCATCATGGCATTGTGTGGGGCATCAAAGGTGTCCTGAGGGAAACTGTCGGTGCCGAGTCCGTCCTGATTGCTGACCATAACCAGGCGATAACCGGCGTCCTGCAGCTCCTGTAACGCACGCACTACGCCGGGCTCGTAAACAAGCTTGGCCAGGCTGTCTAACTGCTTATCCACCGGTGGCTCTTCAACGAGGGTGCCATCGCGGTCAATAAATAAGATTTTTTGCTGGCTCATTGGCCTCTCCTGATGATTGATTTGGTATGGCAGGCATTGCCTGCCATTAATTAATTTTTTTGTAGGTCAGGCTGCGCCTGACGTTGGCCAATGTGCGTTCGTGTAGGTCAGGCTGCGCCTGACGTTGGCCAATGTGCGTTCGTGTAGGTCAGGCTGAGCCGGACGTTAAACCATGTGCGGCGTCAGGCGCAGCCTGACCTACGAACATTCCACCATTGCTGTGCGTCAGGCGCAGCCTGACCTACGCGTAATCCCGAAGCACCTCAATCAATTGTTGGTTCTCGGCGGGGTCGCCGATGGTGGTGCGGATGCAATTGTTGAGGCCGAGCTGCGCGGACTGATTACGCAGTAAAATACCGGTTTGTTGACAATGGGTCATTAATGCATCGGCATCGTCTACATGAAATAAAATAAAGTTGGTGCTACTCGCTTCAACCTTATTCACAAACGCCATGTCGCCAAGGGCAGTGGCCATACGTTCACGCTCACCCACCGCTTCAATCACATTTTGACGCATCTCAATCAGGCTTTCCGCGCGCAGCGCCTGAGTCGCAACCTGGATGCTCAAATCTGGCAATGGGTAGGGTGCAAGTACCGGCACCAGCGCCTGAATTACATCGTCATGGGCCAGAGTGAAGCCCACCCGAATCCCTGCAAGGCCAAACGCCTTAGACAAGGTACGCATGACCACCAGGTTGTCATAGCGGTCAAAGTATTGGGTAAAGGATACCGGTTGCTCAGCAGTTTGCTGGGCATATTCGATATAGGCTTCATCGACCACGACCAGCGCCTGGTCAGCAAAATGCGTAATCACCGCTTCAATATCAGCCGGGTTCAAACGGTTACCCAGCGGGTTCGACGGGTTGCACAAGAACACCACTTTCACCCCGTCGCTATTGGCTTTGATCGCTTCAAGATCGAGCTGCCAATCGTCAGCACGCAGTGGTACCGTGACCACCGGGGTATTGTTG
>JAFIFH010000001.1 GCA_020832105.1 Idiomarina sp. | reverse complement strand
GTCACCGCGAACTGGCGATACAAGCCCCCAGTGAGGCCCTCTAAAAAGGCGACCGGCAAGAACACAGCAACCAGCACCAATGTCGATGACAACACCGCGCCACTGACCCGTTGCACGGTTTCGATCGCAGCCTCGCGGGCTGAGATGCGCTTCTCGGTCATCAGTCGCTCGACGCTTTCCATCACGATAATGGCATTGTCCACGACGATACCAATCGCCAGCACCAAACCAAACAGAGTCAGCATGTTGAGCGAGAAGCCCAACGCCAACATGCCGGCAAAGGTGCCAATCAATGACACCGGAATCGCGACAACCGGGATCAGCGTTGCCCGAAAGCTTTGCAGAAACAGATAAGTCACCAACACCACCAGGGCAATCGCCACCAGCAAGGTAATAACCACCTCGCGAATGGAGGTACGCACGAACTTGGTGGTGTCATAGGCAATGGTGTAGTCGAGTCCGGCTGGGAATTTCTCGCGTAAATCGTGCAGCGCCTTATGCACCCGATCGGCGGTGTCCAGCGCATTGGCGCCGGACTCTAAATAGATCCGAAAAGGCACCGCTGCAGAGCCATTAAAGGTGCCGGAAAAACTATAATCCTGCGAGCCTAACTCAACTCGGGCAACGTCACCTAAGCGCAGGTTGGAACCGTCGTTGTCGGCGCGTACGACAATGGATTTAAATTGCTCTGGGGTAGTCAGCTGGCCTTCACTGGTAACGGTGAAGGTAAAAGGATCGTCTGCGGCACCCGGTTGGGCGCCGAGGCGGCCGGTGGCGTATTCGGCGTTTTGTTCACGTAGCGCCGCGTCGATGTCCTGGGTGGTGAGATCGTGTTTGGCCAGTCGCGCCGGGTCGAGCCAGATGCGCATGGCATAATCTTGCATACCAAACAGGCTGGCATCGCCGACGCCTTCAATGCGCACCAGTTCGTCGAGCATATTTAGTAGCGCGTAGTTGCTGATATCAACCATAGGTATGCTGTCGTCGGGCGACGTCAGTACGCCAAGTAGCAGAATATCGGTAGAACGGGACTGTACGCGCACGCCCATGTCGCGGACGATTTGCGGTAGCCGCGGCACAGCGGCCTGCACCCGGTTGTTGACGTTGATAGTGGCCTGGTCCGGGTCGGTGCCGATATCAAAGGTCACTGTGAGTTGCAGGGTGCCGGTATCGGTGCTGGTGGAGTCCATGTAAATCATGTTCTCGACACCGTTGATCTCCTGTTCCAGCGCAGCGGCGACCGAGTCGGACACCACTGCAGCACTGGCACCGGGGTAAGAGGCGGTCACTACCACTTGCGGCGGCACCACATTGGGGTATTGTTCGAGCGGCAATTGACGCAACGCCGCGAGGCCGGCGAGCATAATGATGACCGATATGACGCTTGCAAATATCGGCCGGTCGATAAAAAATCGCAGCATTACAGACCCGCCTGTTTATGCATGAATGAAGGAGCGATTTCCACCACGCGTACAGGTCTGCCGGGGCGCAGTGACACCTGACCGTTAACGACCAGCTGATCGCCTGCGTCGAGCCCGGCGGCAATAACCTGCATGCCGTCAATCACAGGCCCAAGTTCGACTGAACGGGCGTGGGCGGTGTGTTGCTCGGGTTCAACTCCGTTAGTAACCGTGAACACTTGCGGTCCGTCTGGGCCTTCGGACACCGCCTTAGGGTCAATCAACACCACCTGAGTGAATGCCTGTAGCGGAAACACCAGGCGGACGAATTGGCCGGGGAGTAACGCACCCTTAGGGTTTGGGAACACCGCGCGCATCTGGATGCTGTCGGTGCGCGGGTTAATGCGGGCATCGGTAAAATTAAGCTCACCCGCATGCTCGAACACTCGACCACCTTCGAGACGAAGGCGCGTTTGTACCGGGCTGTCAGAGCCACTTGCAAGCGCATTTCGATGCAGGTTGGCATCACGAGCAGGTAAAGTGAAAAGAATGTGAATGGTGTCCAGCGGAGTAATGGTAGCGAGCAGGGTGCCTGCTTCTATTAGGTTCCCCGCGGCATGTGTTTCCAGCCCGACCATACCAGCCACAGGCGCTTTGACCTGAGCGTAATCAAGCAGCCGCTGCGCATCACTCTTAGCAACTTCAGCTTTATGCAGCCTGGCAGTGACAGCCTGCAAATTGGTTTCGGCCTGATCTTTATCGTGTTCACTGGTCACCTGGCGAGCGAAGAGATCTTGCTGGCGATCCCATTCACGCTGTGCATTGGCATGTGCCGCGCGAACCTCTGCCAGCTCTGCCTCGGCGCGCTGTTGTGCCAGGGCATAAGGTTCGGGGTCGATTTGAAACAGCGCCGCGCCTTGCTCGACATGTTGCCCTTCAAGGTACAGTCGCTCTTGCAAAATGCCGCTTACCTGAGCGCGAAGCTCCACGGTACCAAGGCTTTGCACGCGAGCGGCATATTCGCCGTACTGCACGGCATCACCGGTTTCCACCAGTGCAACGGTCACCGCGGTACCCGGCACCTGCGCTGCAGGTTCACTCGACTCTGCGCTACAAGCGCTTAGTAACGTCACCCCGGCCAGCACAACAAGCCCTGACGACCATCTAGGCATGGCGGATGGAAACAACAATTTCATTAGGTTCATGTAACGCTCTCAGGGACAGACAGACCAGAATAGCGGGGGAGTAGAGCATGGGAGCATTAAGTAGCTATGAAATTGGGGGGCTGCTCAGTGCGTGAACGCATTCAGTTACTGAACTTAAATCTCAAAAAACTGTAAACTTAGGTAGTGTCTTTCAATAAAGTCAGGTTTTATGGAGTGTCTATGAATCAAATTAATCCAGCTAAACTGCATCATAGCAAGTGGACAGCGGTAACACCGATGAATCGAGAAAAGCACTTTTTAATATCAGAAGTCGAGTACGAAGAAGACGGTACGATAATTTCGTGTACGCTGGAATCGGTGCTGTCGAAAAACGAGTATTCAATTGATTGGATTGAACTGAAAAACGCAGAGAAGTGGGTTCAGGGTTGGAAATGATGAAACTATTTTTATTTTTGTTTGCTCTATGCGCATTCAGCGTGTCAGCTGAATCGGAAGTTTACGATTTACTTGAGGTGAATGGCGCTAAAGCGTATTTCTCAAATCATCAAGGCCTGATGACCGAGCTTATGATTAGCCAAAGACCAGAATTAGCCCAACAACGAGAGGTGGTTGAGGCATGGGAAGAGAAATATTTTGCCTGGAGTAAACTCCGCGAAAATCTAGCACCAATTTATACAGATCGTTTTAGCGAACAAGAAATTGCTGAGCTCATCAACTTCTTTGAAGAGGGCGGGCCAGAAGAATTCATGGAAACACCCACTGGCGAAAAGCTACAGGCGTATTCAGCAGAGATTAATGCGGAGTTTACAAGCTTTGGGTATCGCTATATGGAAGAAGTCGGTCCGCGTTTAGATGAGATGCTGGAACAGGATGACGTGCAATAAACAGCGCTTTCTTGTCGTTTATGCATACCGGAGGATGTCATGAAAGAAACAGGAAAAATAAACTATGTCGAGATTCCGTCAAGGGATCTTGATGCGACTAAAGCATTCTTTGCCTCGGCATTTGGCTGGTCATTCATTGATTATGGCCCTGAGTATGTGGCGATAGAAAATGCGGGATTAGACGGCGGTTTTTACAAATCTGACAAAATATCTTCACCTGAGGGTGGCAGCGTACTGGTAGTACTTTACAGCTCTGACCTTGAGGCAACGTTAGACAAAGTTAAGACATCCGGTGGAAAGGTGGTGAAGAACATATTTGATTTCCCTGGCGGCCGTAGGTTTCATTTCGCTGATCCCAATGGAAACGAGTACGCGGTATGGTCAGAGCCCAATGCATAACCAACGGTTGCAAGAGCACATTATCGACGACTTTATCGCGCCCGCCTGCGATGGTTTTGTGGACATTTTATTCCAGGACGATGCCATTTTATTGATTAACAAGCCTTCGGGCCTGCTTAGTCTGTCCGGTAAAAACCCACGTAACCTCGACTCGGTACATTATCGGCTAGTCAATGGTCAGCCTGGGGTTAGCGCTCCGTTTTGCCAGGCTAAATTACCGCACCGGCTCGATTTTGGCACCTCAGGTGTGATGGTGGTTGCCCTCAACCAGCAGGCTACACAGCAGCTTAATCATCAGTTCCAGGCCGGTACCGTGCAAAAGCGCTATGTCGCTGTAGTGGAAGGGTGGGTGACCGATGACGAAGGGGTTATCAATGCACCTATCGCGAAAGATAAAACTCAGTTTCCGCGGGTTAAAGTTTGTGAGGCAACCGGCAAAGCGGCAACCAGCCACTTCCGTGTATTAGAGCGCCTCACACAACCGCAGCGTACCCTGGTGGAATTTACCCCGATGACTGGGCGCACGCATCAGCTCAGGATCCATAGCCTGTTCATGGGCCACCCCATTCTTGGTTGTGATTTATATCACAACGCCACCAGTCAACAGCTGGCAGAACGGTTGCAACTGCACGCCAGCGATCTCTATTTTCAACATCCGCTGACCGGCGAGCCGGTTCATGGGCACTGCACCAGCCCTTTTTAAAGAGATAACTGAGAGGTTGTGGACTCCCCGGCTTCTTCACCAGTCGCTGTCACTGCGCGTATAACCGAAGCAGGGCGCACGCGGCGCTGTTGCGGGCGAGAATTAATTTTAGTATGGTCAATAACATAATAATAACGTTCGCCAGGGATATCAGGCACAGCCGCCGAACGTGCTAACGCACGCCAATTATTTCGGGCCTTATAAATATTGAGGAGATAGTATGGACATCAATGCAACATTCTTAGGCCAGTTTATTTTTATCAGTGCGATAGTCATAGGATTGGTCAGTTACTACCTAGGTCGCAGAAAAACTCAGACACCTGTTATAACCGGTTTGCTGGGATTTGTCTTAGGCTTAGTACCATTGCTGGGGTTAATTTACCTTGTGGTTTTGGTACTAAAGCGTGATGTCGTAACTACTTCGACTGCAAGCTAGGAGTACTAGTGCATAAAGATCCAACTTGCCCAGAGTGCGGACACTCCAACTTGTACGCGAGCAAAGATATTTCGTCTGGAGGCGGCTATGCGCCTAATTACCTGCCGGACCTGGGCACCTTTTTCTCGAGCGCTAAGTTCACCGTGATTGTGTGCAAAGACTGCGGGCTTACGCGTTTTTTTGCGAGCCAAAAGGCGCTTGATGCTCTCCCTGATTCGAAGGAATGGAGCAAGCTTTCATCAAGCGGTACAGTTTCAAAAAGCAATAGACATCGCGGTTGAAGCGGCCGCTTTGCGTTGTGATAAGGCGTTAACTCTTATAGACTTGTTTACATAAAAAAAACGTGTGACGGATAGTAAGCAAAGGGACACATTACTAGCGCCATAGCAACAGCGGCGCGCTTGGGCAACGGATGCAGTTCACATTCAAATTTTTGGTCATCGTTTCATCGCTTGTAGTTGCCAGTTTAACAACAGGCGTCAGCTACAGCGCATCGTCGATAGCACGAGACGATGGCACTCCCATTGATTATTATCTGAAAATGGCTTCGAAAGAAGCGCCTGCAGACACGCTCCTCATATTCTTCCAAGGATCGGATTGCAATAGCGTCAAGCACAATGAGCTTATCCGGGAACTGTCCAAAGCGATTATGCCGTCGGCAGATCTATTGCTGATTGAGAAACCCGGAATTACCGCCAGCCTGCCGCTTGATTCAAATGCCGAGAGGCCTGACTGCCCAGGTTATTACATCGAGAACGATAGCCTTGAGCAGCGAGCTATGGACGCTCATAGGGTGTTATCGCAAGTGGCAAACGAGAACCAGTACAAGCGCCTTATTGTGATGGGTGGAAGCGAAGGGGCTGTGGTGGCAGCTTTATTCGCCGCCGAATATGGCATGGCTGACGCGGTGGTGATGCTCAATGGCGGTGGCCGCTGGTTTATCGACGATGTTATACACAATATTAAGTCGACTTCTCCCGCAAGTGAACTGGACTCAATATTAGAGGGTTTCAAAGGTTTTGCTGCGCATGTTCTTAACAGTGAACCGTTTGATGTGGAAGTGAGCAACCATGGCTACAAATGGTGGCGAAGCACGCTGACCTTGGATCAAAAGGCTGTTCTGAGCCAGGTGGATGTGCCGGTTTTAGTCATCCAGGGCGGAAAAGACCAGTCCGTTTCCCCAGATGCGGTCACAAAGATGCTCAAAGACCTTCACGACATGGGCAAACATGATATTGAACTGATGACCTACTCAGAGATGGCTCACGGTTTTTTTGATCCCGATGGACGGAGCATGGCAGATGAAATAGCTGAGCACGTCAGCGGCTGGCTTCAGCGCAGGAGATAGCGGTCACTAAGATCATTACCAGCTGTCGCCCGGTTAGGGGTGACAGTTAGAGCCCGGCTCGCCGGGCAGTCATACACTAAGGAGTTACTTTGAAGTTATTCGCGTTTGTTGGTTTAGCACTCTCATGTAGCCTGGCATTTAGCGTGTCGGCGCAACCGGCCATGGTCAACGTCGGTGAGTTTGAGCTGGAGTATGAGATAGCCGGCGAGGGTGAGCATATCGTGCTGCTCGAGGCTGGTGGCAGCGCTGGCATGGCGGATTGGGAGCCGGTATTTGCGCAAATGGCTGAGCATGCCACGGTGATTCGTTACTCTCGTGTAGGCAATGGCAATTCCACGGATATTCGGCGCCATTTCACCTCGCGTGATTACGCTGATTATGCCAGCGAGTTGCTAGGCAAGTTAGAGATTACCCAACCGGTGATTCTGGTGGCGCACTCATACGGTGGCAGTGTGGCGCGAGATTTCGCCGCAGCCTACCCGGAACAGATACAAGCGCTGTTAATGCTCGACCCTTCTTCTGAACATGACGTGGACGTTTTGCGCGCGCTGGATCTTGAGAAAGGTAATCGACAGATTGCGGAAATCAAATTAAGCGACATGGAAAATGGCATGTCGAACCAATACCTCGATTTTTGGAGCAAACGGCCGCTCCCCAATTACCCACAAATCAAAGATATGCCGGTAACCGTTATCGCATCAGTGCAGAAAATAGAAGAGCCAGCCAACTTGTTCTTCAGCGACGAGGGCCGCGTGATGTGGGGCGAGATTTGGCAGAACTGGGCAAACGCATTTCCGCAGGGCAAATCATTGCTCACGGAGAAAAGCGGACATTTCATTCAGTTTGATGAGCCGGAATTGGTGGTTACTGAGCTGTTGTCGTTATTCGCGCAGCTGGAAACGCGAACCTGAGATGAAGCAGAGTAGGGATAATAAAGGGTTTCAAGAGCACGGTGTCGATGATTTTATCGCGCCCGCCTGCGATGGCTTTGTGGACACTTTATTCCAGGACGATGCCATCTTATTGATTAACAAGCCTGCGGGCCTGCTTAGTGTGTCCGGTAATGCTTTTAACATCCGGTGACCGGCGAGCCGTGTCATGGTCACTGCACCACCTTTGCAGTTGCGGGCGGGAATTAATTTTAGTAAGGTCAATAACATAATAATAACGTTCGCCAGGGATATCAGGCACAGCGATACTGCGAAACGAGCATGCTCAGTTTGTTTCCTAAGGGAAAGAGTCTCCTCATAACGGAATCCTCGCTATATCAATCACCTGACTTCGATACCGCTCGCAAAACCGCGTGGCCAAAGCGTGCTGGCGCACTATATAAAAGTTATGTTGCAATCAGTAATATAACTCGTGCTGTATTTAAATTATAAAAAGAGATTCTAGATGAAAGGATTAAGAGATATTGCAAGCTTCGGAAAAGTAGAAGCTGAAGATGATGCCGTTTTACAGTACTTTGTTGAAATGAACATTACAAAAAATATAGATGAATCAGATACGTTTTTAGTATTAGGAAGAAAAGGGTCTGGCAAAACAGCTATATTTAGATATTTTACTGAGGATAAGCATAAGGACTGTTCAAGTGCTTTAAACTTAAATGGTTATCCTTGGCGAATACATGAAAAAATCAAAGATGATGGTGTAGAGCCTGTAGAGTCATATGTAGCATCTTGGAAGTATTTTATAGCTATTGAAATGGTAAAGCTTGTTTTAAAGTTATCTGATCGATATCAAATGACTGAAGTAATTGAGCTTAATAAATTCTTAAATGATAATTACGGTACTAGCTCTCCTTCAATTAAAAGTATTTTCACCCCTCAAAAATTAGTTGTGTCTGGTGATTTGGAGCCTCAAATATTAGGTTGCAAAATCGGTAAAATATCTCTATCTAAGAAAGAAAATGATATGGCATTAGGCTCAGAGCTTAATGCTTTGACAGAAAAACTACTCGAAAGTGTAAAGAAAATTGCAGCAGTCTCAAAAATTACAAAAATGTTCGTGCACTTTGATGAGTTGGATAGAGGGATTACAACTCTTGAAGAAGCCAGAAAAGACATGATTATCGGGCTTGTTTTAGCATCAAAAGAAGTACGCAAAATTTTAAAAGGTAGTGATTCATTTTTTAAGTCGGCGGTCTATTTAAGAAAAGATATTTGGGATGAATTAAAGTTTTCTGACAAAAATAAAATAACAGAATCTAATGCAGACTTAATTGAATGGTCACATGAACAATTATTTGGCCTCATAGAGAAGCGTATAGAAGTATTGTTAGGAAAAGGAGCTGAGTGGTCAGACATAGATGATGGTAAGAGAATAAATTCACAACCCAAATGGAAACATATTATTGATCGAACACTTATGCGTCCAAGAGACGTGATTTCATTTTTAAATACGTTGTTAGAGGTTACGCTAAAAAAGGACGGTGATAACCTGAAGTTTGAAAATAAAGATGTTGTTGCTGCTCGTCCGAAATACTCAAATTACTTAAAGCATGAATTGGATGATGAAATCCTGCCGCACTGGGAAGATTGGGAAGTTTGTTTACAAGCACTTTCTAGAATTGGGAAATTGTACTTTAAAAAAGAAGACTACGCAGAAGCCTATAAAAATATAGAAACTAAAGAAGATAAAACTTATTCAGATTATCAATCACTTGAAGAGCTATACAGTTTCAGTGTTATTGAGTATGAAGTCCGATCTGGCTATGGAGGTTCTGGTTGGAAATCAAAGTTTGCAAACCCTGAGTTAGGCTGGGATATCAATGCTATTCGTTTTAAGGTTCACTTAGGGCTTAAAGAGTATATGAAATTAAAAGAGGAGCGCACTTAATCAAAAGCAACATAACAAGCGGCTCCACGCAGACGCCCAAACCTACGCTGTTTTTGTGGGTTACGCTGCGCTACACTTTTCCACAAAAACCTCTCCGGTTCGGGCGCTGGTGAGCCGAGCGTTAGAAATGCAGCGGAGCCTATGAACTATCATCCAACAGCCATAGCAATTGTGACCATCCTAGCGGTCATGCTTACAACCAGTATCGTGCAATGGACATTTCTTATAGCTTTGAAAAGGCGTCACGGAGCTCAGTGGAATCATGCTGGAAGGCCAACCATATGGAGCGATCAAAGTTTTATGAGCGCATGGTCAACGGTAAAGTACTTACAGTTTAGAGGCTACGCGGATAGCGGAGACATCCGCGGCATTAAGTTTTGTGAGAGATTTAGGTATCCAATGGTGGTTGGGTACTGGGTTACTATCATTGTCTTTGTCGGGGGTATTGGCGTGTCGATATTAAATGGATGGCCCCCGTCATGGAACTGATTTTTAGCAAAGTGCAGCACTACGCAGCCCTCGGCTGTCTCAACCTCACGCCGGTGCGTGCGGCGTAAGCAATGCACATTAGTGGGGTGTTTGAACGAGGAGCTCACATGCGTCGTATTTTAATGTTCTTAGTTGCCTTGGTGCCAGTCATCGCCATGGCAGGGTTTCCTTTGGAGGCTACGCTGGAAGAAATGGCAGGACAAGCGGATCACATCCTGGTGGGTCGCATCGTCGGCGTAGACATGATTGACGGACAAGGCAGTCCGGTCAGTGACCCGCAAGCTCGTACCGGCCCCGGTCTTGACAACACTATTAGGCTGCTCATCCAAGTGGACGAAGTTTTGGTGTCAAATGCTGCGAAAGTTCCAGACGTTATCCCGGTGCCTCTTGCTTCCCATCTTCATTACAGTCTCAGCCAGATTCAAGAAGCGCATCGGGGGGACAAGGAGGTGCGCCTTGTGCTGCTCAAAGACTTTGGCTTTGTCGGAATCAAGCCTGGTGTATTCCTTAGGCCTCTTACAGACAAAGACTCGGCGTTACGTTTGCATGCGGCTTTGCGGCATGGCTCAATTACGGCGTTAGGCCAGTGATGAGTACTAGTGCGTAAATATTCAACTCGTCCAGAGTGGGGACACTCACCACTCGTTGATTGAGAGTATTTAGGGGCAAGATAATTCATCAATACCGTTTAAAAACATGGAGTTTGTAATGAAACCATATAAAAATCTAAAATCAGAAAATTTAGGGCTATTACTATTTACCGCAAGAGCGACAGCAATTTTTGGCTTTTTATGGCTAATAGTAGCTATTTTGTTCTCAGTCTTTGGTGCATTCATTGTTACCAGCGTGACGTTCATTCCCGCCGCCATCGGCATTTTATTTATGTCCGGCTTGATGGCTGCCATCGTTGCCTTTGAGGAAAACTACCGCATTCGTACCGAGCATATGCTCAACACCACCATGTCCGAGCAGGACAAATGACATAGTGTAGTGCCTCCATACTCCTCGACTTTAAAGCCATGACCGTAATTCTCTGTTACGTGGAGTTGCAGCTCAACTGTTGAGCTGCAACCCCAAACCATTCACACCTAAATCCCGACCGTTCACACATTCCTTGATTGTATCTGGTTACCGGCTGCGCTAGCTTAACGGCAAATAACTGAACCCAGCCTTGTATGAATTTCACTCACAAAGAAAAACTATTCATTTCCGCGTTGCTGCTGATTTTGTATTTAATTCCAGCGGGTTTGGAATGGATGCAATTTGATAAAGAGTACCTTTCGCTGATTATGGTGAGCATGCCAATTTGGCTGCTGTTTTTCTATATCGGGCCTTTTTGGCTTTATTACGGGCTGCAAAAGACCAAACTTATGAGTGGCTTGCACGTGTCGGTGCAGGGCGCTTTGTATGTTGCGTTTATGTTTGTTGGAGCGCACCTGGTCAGCCGGTTACATGTGTTGGCGTTTGCGCATTATCAGTTCCCCATCCAAGAGCAGTTTTTATCTGCGTTTTTGTGGGGTGTGTTTATATTCGCGATGGCGCACATGTATCTGCTGTACCTACGCTTCATTGAGGAGCAACAGCTTAGAAAAGAAGCGCAGTGGAATGACTTAACGAGTCGACTGAATCCGCACTTTTTATTTAATTCACTGAACACAATCTCGGCACTGATCCATGCCTCACCGCACCAAGCCGATGAAGTATTACATAAACTCGCCGACATCTTGCGCTATTCGGTTGATCAGCAGAGCGAGTGGGTTCCGCTTGAGTGCGAACTTGCCATTTGTGAGACCTATTTAGCCGTCGAGAAGGCCCGCTTTACCAGTAACCTAAATATTCACTGGCAGCTTGACCCTTCACTTAATCTTGCGCTTTATAAAGTGCCACCGCTGTTGCTGCAACCCTTGATTGAGAATGTAGTGAAGCATGTGAAGCGCCGTCCTATCGAGCTTCATATCAGGGTATATCTAGATCAGGGTAACTTGGTGTTTGTTGTCAAAGACAACGGCAAAGGTTTTAGTGACGTGGTGTTGGGTGAACGGGCTGAGAGCGGGCAAGGGCTCGATATCGTCAAAAGGCGGGTGACGATTGCCGGTGGCCGCCTGGCGCTATATAACGATTCCTCTGAAAAAGGAGGGGCCGTTTGCGAAATCAGGCTGCCAGGGCACTCATGCGCGTAATCATTGTTGAAGATGAAGCGCCCGCGCGCTCAAAGCTGCAAATGCAACTACAACAGGTAGAGGGCGTGCAGGTAATTGCAGAATGCGCTGATCCGCTGCAGGCAATTCAGGACATCAATGCGCTGAAGCCCGATCTGGTACTTTTAGACATTGAGCTTGGCGAGTTATCAGGCTTTGATGTGCTAGAAGCCATCAACCAGCCTTGCCATGTTATTTTTACCACGGCATATAATCAATACGCGGTAAAAGCCTTTGAAAAAAGAGCACTCGACTATTTGCTCAAGCCCTTCGACCTTGACCGCCTGCGCGATGCCCTCGAACGCGTGGTGCTCGAGCACACCCATGGCCCTGCGCAAACCTCAGAGCCCGATCACGCCAATACCCAATTAATCGCAAAAGTCGGCGACAAAATGCATGTGCTACAAACCACGGATGTTTATTTTGTCAGCGCCGCCCAGGGCATGGTCGTGGCGCAGTGTCAGGATCGTGAATATCACCTCGACGTCACACTGGAGTTGTTATCACAGCAATTGCCGGCGACATTTGTGCGGGTGCACCGCAAGTTCATTGTAAACACCAGTGTGATCAGTCAAATAGAGAAATGGAAAAACGGTGCTCTGTTACTTCGTTTGCATCATGTCAGTAAGACCGTGACCACCAGCCGACGTGGCAGCCTGGCGATTAGAAAGCACTTCAACATATAGCCAGTTGCCTGTATTGCCACGGACGGGTGTTGCTATTTTGCTAAACAAGGAAAAAATAGATGAGAACTCTTTTGGTATTACTGACTTTGTTGATAAGCGCTCCGGGTTTCGCCGACAGCTTTGTACTAAATAACCTGATGCTTCCGGACTTTGAAAACCGTGAGTTAAGGCCTGTTAATATAGAAATTGAAAGGGGCACCATCAAGCAAATAGTGGATGCTAGTGTCACTTTGTCGCACGCTGATATACGTGACGGGCAGGGCCAGGTGATAATGCCAGCATTTATTGATATGCATTCCCATAGTATGGGCAATTCATCATTAGACCGAAGCGATTATCAGTACATAGGTATTCGCGGCACGGCGAACGCCATGTTGTATGCTGGAGTTCATGGCTGGCTTGATCTCTATAGCAAAGAAAGCGATATTTTTGAGTATCGTGATGAGCAGTATTCCGATGAGCGTAATGAAGCCTTAGTGTTTGCCGCCGGGCCTTGTTTTACCGTGCCAAACGGACACTGTGATTTTGGTGATGGCGAAACGCGTCTGATTAGCACGCCAGAGCAAGCAGTCACTGAGCTGCGCGATCTCAGTGGTACGAACCCCAATGTGGCGAAGATTGTTTTTGATAATGGCGGACGCCAACCTACGGTGGATAAGGCGACACTCGAAGCCTTTTTGAACGAAGCCAGGCGTTTGAATATTAAGTCGGTGGTGCATGTGGGCTCATGGAGTGATATTCGCACGGCTACCGAATTAAGCGCCGATGCGGTGACCCATTTACCCTGGACAGCCATGCCCGAAGACATTCCCAAGCTTATGGCAGCGCAGGGTACGGCCTTTATTCCAACGGTTGCGGTTATCAATGAGGTGCTGCATTTGCACGATGCAAGTGCAGCTGAACGCGAAGACTCGGTACTTGCCATTTCAATGACGGATGCACTGCTCAAGCAAAAGCTCTTGCGCGACTATCCGATAACCGCCAAGAATGAGCGATATTTTGAATGGCTTAGCGGCTTAAAAGCCGACGGCGCTGCGCTAAACCGAGCAGATGCGATTTCCCGTTTAGATGCGGCAGGCGTAACCATACTAGTAGGGTCCGACGCAGGTAATTTCGCCGTATTTCAAGGCATTGGCTTTCACCGTGAAATGTACTTTTTGCAGCAATTAGGTATGTCGCCGTGGGATATCGTTTTGGGGGCCACCCTAAACGCCTACGATTTCCTTGGCCTGGAGTGGGGCATTAAAGAGGGCCTCCCCGCACACTTCACCTTGCACGACAGCCGTATTTTTGAAGACATAAGCTTTTCAACGGACGTCGAACATATCTACCTCCACGGCAGAGAGGTGAACCGAGAAGCCTTGCTGCGATACGCTAAACCAGGATTCTTTCAGTATATGAAATTGTTTTTTGGGTTTGAGGTGTGAGGTTTGCGGTTTGATAGCGTTGAACGAAGTTTCGCGGGCATAACCGATATCAATGGGGTGTTTGCTCTGCTGGCGGAAGAAAGGCTAGAGGGTATAAAAGAAGACTCTTGAGAGTTGTATTTATTTTGTTGCTCAGGTTAAAGTGTGGTAACAACCTTGGGAGCAAAGGAGCGCCCCACTATGCACCGCAAACCTACCTGGCTTCTATACATGTTAGCTTGCCTAGTGGCTTTGAGCGCTGGGCTTGCGCATCCCCAACATGATTCGCAAAGCGAAACCAAGCTCGCTATTGTAGACTCCGATTTATTCTTGCTCGGTACCTTTGACAGTTATACCTCCGACACAGTAATTCGCAAGCTCGAGGCCAACCCCGACATTACACGCCTGGTTTTAACTGCCAATGGTGGCTCAATTGACGACAGAGACACGTTAAGGCTTGGTCGGTACATACGTGCTCAGCGATTGAATACACATATTGTCGCCAAGGGTGTAGCGGCTTCGGGCGGAGTAAGTTTGTTTCTGGCTGGGGTTGAAAGGTCAGTCGGAGCGGGAGCCTTTGTCGGAGTGCACGCCTGGGCACAGTGCTCGCGACATGGTTCACATAATCAATGCAAGCCAGCAACTGAATTCGAGCGAGGTAATGATGCGCATGATCTGCATCGTGATTATATTGTCGAAATGCTCAGTGATGAGGCTTTCTATTGGTTTTCTATAAATTCAGCCGCACATAACAGTATTCACTGGCTGTCTGAAGAAGAACTGCACCAATTCCAAGTAGTGACTACTGATGACGAGATAAACCTTTCCATACCCTTTGCTGACGCTTTTTTCGCCGAATATGAACAAACTTGCCACAATTGTCCAAAATAGAGCTACCTGGCTTATTGCCTGTATTTCTTTAATGCAGGCATCCAATGTTGGTAACCCGCTTAAATTCAAAGGGACGTATGTATAAACCAAACCACATGGAAATGACGGAAGATAAAGCGATTATTTATGATGTTTTTTGTAATGATGTTCTCTTTGGGAATCCATGTGGCGTCGTGCTCCTAGAGCATTGGGCTTGCGAGGACGAATTGCTGCGGGTTGCGCAGCGAGTTGCTCAGCCGGTAACGTCTTTTGTTGTCATAAGTGATGAAGGTTACAAGGTTCGGTGGTTTTCACTATCTGGTGAAATTAACCTCTGTGGGCATGGGAGCCTAGCTGCAGGAGCAGCGATAATGTCTGCTCACGATCTAAAGCAAGTCGTACTTCAAAGTGAGTATGGGAACATAGAAGTTTCACAAAAAAATGGTCTCTATCAAATCATGCTTCCTGGCTGGAAGTCGGAGCCAAACAAGGCCACGGCTGTATTACAGCATCTGGGACTTACGCTTCTAGACTCCTTTGCCACAAGAGATATGGTTGTTGTAGTTGAGTCTGAAACTGAGGTGAGAAACTTTCAGCCAAATTTTGAGCTTCTCAAAAAAATTGAAAGTTACCATGCCGTTATTGTTACTGCTCGTAGCGACACCGACGAGTACGTATTCAGGTATTTTGCACCGAACATCGGCATTTTAGAGGACTTAGCAACGGGGTCCGCCCATTGTTCTTTGGCGCCGTACTGGTTTGATAAGATAGGTACTGATAAGTTATCTGCTCGGCAGCTTTCCATTACAGGCGGATATTTCGAGGTTGAGAAGGGCTCAGTAGGGGCTATTTCGATTTCTGCATGTGTGAAAGAGCGACCTCACGCTGGCGCCTTATTGGGTGTTTCGCCTTAAGAGAAATACAATGAAATTTTCAATCAGCCGCATACATACAAGGTTTGGGATTTTTAGAGTCGTTGGAGAAGTAGAGTTTTCTGCCCAATCTGATGAGTTTATGTATGAAAAAGTTGAGTTTATGGGGACTGATGGTTGGTGCGATATGGACCTGGAATCGCCGCATACACAAACTGTTTTATCCAATATTCAAGCGGACTTTATTAATCATCTTCAGGCAATGCCTTGAAGCGAAGATAATAAAGTGATTCCCGCAGAGGCGCGCTGAGCCCCGAAAAAAGGAATTTTATGTTTAAGCATCTACTCATTTTAACGACGCTAATTTTTACAAGTGCCGGAACGTCGCAGGTCTCCATGGCAATGCAGCAAAGTGCGCCCGCAGAGCGCTTGACAATACCACAATTGGACCAACAAATAGTGAAGGAACTGAGCGACACGGGCGAGTGCGTAAGTACTGAGCATATTGTCCTGTGTGCTCAAGATGGAACGTTTGATGAGGACACTTTAACAACACTAATAGCGCGCTTTGACGAAGGTGCAGTGGCGATTCGTCAGTACCTTGGTTCCCAAATCGACATGCCTGGAAATGGCAGTCAGCCGATTGAGTTCTTCGTCCATAGCGATGTCGGAGTGCCACACACGACGATATTTCACGAGCCATGGATTTTCCTCAATATTGATACCATTACCCACGACATGATTCCCTACCTTCACGAAATGGTACATGTGATGGCTCAATGGTCCTGGCGGACATCCGAATGGGTGGGGGAAGGATTCGCAAATCACGTGGCTGCGCATGTTGCCGAGAGCGGCGTCGGGTACCATCGAAGTTTCGTTCTGTCTGACGGCCTTGATAGCCTGCTTGAGTTCTGCAGTTCTGACGCAGGGGCTGCGATGCTGCCTCTGGTCGGTGAACCGGGTCGCCGCAATACCTTCTCTGGTGAAAATGCGGCCATTTTCAGAAAAATGATGTCTGATCGGCGAGCCTACGCACCGGCATACTACGCCATGAGCTGGTCTTTTACCGACTATTTAATCGACAAAGTTGAAATTGAAGGCTTACGCGCGATCGCCGAGTCCCAGGAGCCATCTGCCGTCGCTGAATCTATTTCGGGTAAAACAATAGAAGAACATAAAAGAAATTGGAGGCAGAATTATTGTCACGTTGGTTAGGTAGAGAGCTTTCCAAACGCAGCATCGTGCCTTCTTCTAAGCCAATCAGACCTTAGATACTTCCTGCTCTAATTGATCATCTAAATCATTTGCCCGAATGAATGCTTCACGCGCCTGCAGCCTGTCAGCGTAAGCCTTAAACGCCGGGCGTTCGTCGAGGGTTTTAAACATCATGGCCCAGATGATCTGGCTGCCTACGTAGATATCGGCGGCGGTAAATTGCTCGCCACACAAGTAGGGACCTTTAGTTAAGGCGGTTTCCAGCGCATCGACGGTGCTTTGATAGGTCCCACAGCCTATAGCTGGTGAGTTATCGTCGTCGATACGCCAATCGTAGGCCTTCGCGGATGTCGCCATTTCAAATGGACCAGCTGCGAAAAACAGCCAACGATAATAGGTGGCGCGTTCGGGGCTGTCGGGCTTAGGCGCAAGTCCTTTGTCAGCAAATTGATCGGCCAGATACGCACATATAGCGGCCGCTTCGGTCACCACGACATCGCCATGGGTGAGCACTGGCACTTTTCCCATCGGGTTGAGTGCCAGAAACGCTTTGGACTTCATGGCTGGGCCGTATGCCAGTACCTTTAGCTGGTAGGGGACATTGAGCTCTTCAAGCATCCAGCGCACAACGCGGCCGCGTGAGTTGGGGTTGGTGTATAACGTTAATTCCTGCATGTTTAAATTCCTTCTAGTTGAGTCTGTGGAAGACGGTTCTACGCCGCCTGCAAGCACTATAAAATCAATATAGGACAGAATACGTCCTACTTATCGGTTATATTTAAATGGTTTTGGGATAAACAGGCAAAGTAGATGAGTGGGCCAACTATTGGGCTGCTGACACTGTCGAAGCGCTAGCCTTAAAACTTGCGTGCCTGATAGTTAGTACCACCGCCAGCTTCGCAATACTCTTTTAAACTGAGTAAGAACATTGCCCAGTTATAATTACAAAAACGATAGAAGTTGGTCAGTTCACGCCAATCAGCATGGCGCAGAATGACTCCAGTCTTGCCATTGGCTTCACTTAGCTCAAAGCAAACCCGGGTGCCTATCCATTCTGGGTCTGACTCTACGCAGAGCCATTCCATGTTCTCCTTTGGGATTAACTTCGTAATCTCCATTTTGGTCGGTGTTTCATCACCAAACCTAAACTTGTTGACGGCACCGACTTTCGCTTTAAAAGTTAGCTCCTGGGTCCATATTTTGGCGAGTCCTTCTTGGCTGGTCAGTGCCTCATATACCTTAGAAACAGGCGCTTTTACGTATTGTATGTGTTCGATATTCATGGTCGTGGCTCCGTGGTTTTGCTGCCCCAGCTTTAGTTAGCGCCAGTTAGGGAAGAGCGGTGTATCGCATTCGAGCAAAGATTTAAGGCTGGAAAGAATCGCTGGCCACCCGTTACTCACGCCTGGCAGCACTTTACTACCCGGCGGGAACTGATCATGTACCAGGGTTAGTTTTACCTTGCCCATGTATTTCTCTATCTCAAAGCTGACTCTGGAGGGGGGCTCAGGTCGTGTCAGATCAACTTTCTCGCCCTCATAGCCTGGCATTTCGTCATCCACTGCGGGGTCAAACGTATAAACCAGCCGTTTGGGCGGCTGAGCCTCAAGTACCTGACCGGACCAATCGAGCACGCCGTCTTCTTTTATCAGGTTGACCGCAGCTCCGACTTCCCAGCTGGACTCGATAGAACGTCCACCCCAGTACTGGCGGGTGAATTCGCCGGTGGTCAGTGCCTGCCAGAGTTTCTCTGGGGTGGTATCTATATAGGTAACATACACAAATTCTGTAATGGCCATCTCATTCGTCCTCCAGGGCGCTTTTCAGGTTGGCTAAAGATTGCAGTCGGCCAGGTTCGAACTTTCCTAGCCAGCGTTGATGAATTTGCTGAATGGGGGCTGGGTTTAAATAGTGCAGCTTTTCCCGACCTCGCCACACCGTCACCACTAAGTTCGCTTCCTCCAATATTCCCAGGTGTTTGGTCACTCCCTGACGGCTGATAGACATGCGTTTACAAAGCGCGCCCAGGCTCTGCCCATTTTCTTCTGTAAGGCGGTCAAGCAGTTCACGCCGACAAGGGTCTGCAAGTGCCTTAAAAATGTCGTTCATATCAGGTGTCATACATTCAATTATGCAACCAAATAGTTGCATGTCAAGATTTAGCCTATCATAAATATTCGCATTAGCGCTGCTGTCGAAAATGGCGCGGGCAGAACGACCAGAAGGGAAAACCCCTCAATAAGGAGAAATACAGTGTCAGATTTCGTGATTACGACATTCGATTGGGTGCCCGAGTTGCCCCGTGGTTTTGTACGCGACATACGTTTACGGTGGGCGCTGGAAGAGGCGGGCTTGCCTTATAAGATAGAGAGCACACCCTTTCATCACCGCAACGACGAACATTTGGCTCATCAGCCGTTTGGCCAGGTGCCCTGGCTGACCCATGGTGATATCTCGATATTCGAAAGCGGTGCGATTCTGCTTTACTTAGCAGAGCAAAGCCCTGTTTTGATGCCGCGCGATGCTACAGAGCGATTGAAAGTCATCGAATGGTTATTTGCTGGGCTGAACTCGGTGGAGCTGGCCAGTGTTCCCTGGTCGATTTTTATGTTCTCAGACGATACCGAGCTAACCCCAGGCCGTAAACATTTAAATGATTTCCTCGCATCACGTTTGCGCCATATGGAGAAAATACTGGCGCAGCGGGAGTGGCTCGCCAGCACATTTTCAATCGCCGACATAGTCATGTCGGATGCGTTGCGTTTAGTTGATAGATTTGATCAACTGGAAGGGCACCCAGCCTGCCGCGAGTACGTCTCGCGCGCGACTGCACGCCCAGCTTTTATCAAGGCGCATGAGGATCAGATGGCGTTTTATGCTGCCGCGGATGAAGTAGCCCGTTGATTCTTCGGAAGGTAAGCCCGGCTACAGACCTCAGTATGTGGAGGGGTTTTATGCGACCTATGTTCGAAACCCTGATGGAAATAAATTAGCATTTATTGTCTATCCGCCAGAGTAGAAGCGTGTATGTTGGCCATAATAGTAGTGAGTGAACAAGATGAAATTACGAGTTGCTAACGAGGCTGATCTCTCAACAGTTCTAGGCTGACTCCCGGCCGAGCAAACGCTTCGTATGTGGGCTGGACCAGCTGTGCGATATCCCGCATCCCCAGAGAGCGCATGGTCAGATATGTCTGCATCCGCAGACAATACCTATATCTATTTGAGTGGTGAAGGGACCATTATTGGGTTTGGCCAAATCCTGCTGCGGGATGACCACAGCGTCCACTTAGCTCGGTTGATTGTCAATCCAAAGCTGCGCGGGAAGGGCGTAGGACGCAGTCTATGTGTCGCTCTGATAAAAATGGGCGCTGCAAAACATGCTCCCAAGGTCTTTACACTGAATGTGTACCGGTCTAACAAAACTGCGATCGGTCTTTATCGGTCATTAGGTTTTACTGTTCAGTCGCATGGAGATGGAGGGATTGTGGCGATGGTTAAAGCCCTGCGCGCAGCCGCCTCTTCGATTTAAGTTAGCGTATAAAACTCGACCCTGGCTATTTTAACCCGCACAGGTATCTTGCTTGTTCAGCACTTATTTTGTTAGAAGGTGACTATGTTGAAATTTTCTGTACTGTTATTTTCATCTATGTTCTGCCTTTCTGTTTCTGCCTCAGAGAATAATCTGGCGCTGCAGGACATGTTCGAGAGCGACCAGGCTGAGCGGTCAGAAGAAAATATGGCGCAAGGCATCTTCCCCTCTTTTGCGGACGAGATTGGGCGACGGCTATTTGTTTTTGAGGCAATGTCGAAAGGTGAGCTGACGTCTGCAGATGAACACAGGGTATCTGTTGGTTTACCTCCGGTAGACGATATCCTCGGCGAGCTATAGAAATGGAAACTGACTACTACCTCCCGTCAAAACAAGACAAACGAAAAAGGTCGCTCTGCCAGAGGGCAGGCTGTAGTAATAACGGTTTTCTCCTTACCCCTCATACTTATTTCGATACCCTGGCAGTATCCGGCTTTTTCTTACTATAAGATCATGCGGGACAACGCGACGTTTATACTCCGGGTGGTTTCCGATTTGATATTTGGGGTAAATTGCCTGCCATATTCTCATTGGCTATACTGTAATACATTGTAGTTATTCAATTCGAGGGTATAGGTATGAGTGTAACTACCGTTCGCCTGCAGGCTGAAGTTGAGCAGCAACTGGAAGCAATCGCCAGCAAGCTTCAGCGGAGCAAAGGCTGGGTGATTAATCAGGCATTGGCGGAATACATCGAAAAGCAGCAACTTGAGCAAGCGCGTTGGAAACAGACACTGGAAGCAATGGAGTCTGCCGCTCAGGGCAAGATAGCCGATGCCAGCGAGGTGCATAGCTGGTTGAATAGCTGGGGCACTGAACACGAGCAGGATGCTCCGGAGGCAGATAAGTGAAATTGGTTTACACGGGTGTAGCCATTGAAAATTAAAAACGCCTCAGGCAGTTTATTGCGTTACATAACCCGTCAGCCGCTGCCAGAATAGCTACTGAGCTGATTGGCAAAATCGAATTGCTATCAGACAATCCTAAAATGGGGGCTCCGGTTGAAATAGCGCCGGTGCCAGATTCCATTCGAGATATGACTTTTCGCAAATACATGGTTCGTTACTCGGTTCATACCACTGCCATCATTATTCTTCGGATATGGCATGGTCTGGAAGGTGACCGATTGTGAGAATTACCTGCCTTTAGGAGCTTTTTTGGGGGCTTCAAATAGTTTTTATGACTTTATCGCGCCCCCCTGCGATGGGGTGTGGACATTGTATTCCAGGATGATGCGATTTTATTGATTAACAAGCCTGCCGGCCTGCTTAGTTTATCTGGTAAAAACCGGACATTTTAAGTTGGTGTTGACACAACTTTCAAAACTATTCCCTTAATTGAGCTCGGGCTCGAGCAATGGCTTCATCCGCATCTATCAATTCAACCTTACCTGATTCGATATCTCGGATTCTTCGGCAAATCTCAGCGTCCCAAACCTCTACCGAACTTGAGTCCGTGGATCCATCTAAGCTTGCCACTAAATCATGGGCAAGCTTTGCGCGCTGATCTTCTGGTAAGCTCATGGCGACGTTTGTTAGATCTTCAAGCTCTGCTGTTTTCATCTTGATAACCAAAACCGGTGAAGTATGGATTCGTTAAGTAGTGTATAAAAATTATGCGCCAAAAAATAGGTCTTCTCAAGGTAGTTAAAAGCGCATGTTTACCAAATTAATTGAGCGTGGGGGCCCTACGAAACCTGGTCAATCGTTTGATTAGTTTTGAGAACTTCGGTAGCTTTGGTGGGCTGTATTTGCTGTGTAGCTCTCTGTGAGGCTTGCCTTGCAGTACAAGACTACTTATCGCAGCAGAAGAGAAAGTCGGACCTTGAACTGTGATTACCCTCCAATGTTTCTGAATACCATCCTAAATCTCGGCAGAGAATGAGGTTTTCCCTAGTCAGAAGATGTAACGTCGCGAAGCGTTAAGCTGATTCATTAGCTTGCAATTACAAATCGAAAAATATAACCTTTACAAGTGGTTAGTAGACCAACACTCCCTTGCTTTAACGGATTAGAGCGTTCAGTTCATCTACGCTGTTCATTCAAATTCAGCCGTCGCATAAACCCAATCGGCTTACACGCGGCACCTTCCACGTAAGGTTGTTTTATCAATTGTTTTAACAAAAAGGAATGACGTAATGAAACTTGAGGATTTTTTGAAATTTTCCGCACTACAGGAAATAGAGGTTACCTCGTTGTACTTTAAACCCGAAATTCCTCAAGACAAGCTCGTCAACGCGATTCGGGCATATGCTCCTAATGTCGGAATGAGTACAGTCATCGGTCTTGTCGATGAAACCTTTTGGGGCAACGCCAAGGAAGGAATGATTATTACAAATGATGAGATTATTCTTAGTAAAAAACTTGGTGGTCAAGTTATCCCGCTGACCTCGGTGAGTCAGATTGCTATCAAGGACAAGAACCTGATCGTGAACGACTTACCGGTAGCTAAGTTCAGTAACCCTGAGCTCCTACCCCTTTCAGCCTTGGGAGCAAAGCTGAACGAATTTGTTTCCGCAACAATCGAGGCTCCCGAGGGAGCGAGACTGCCGACCGCACTTGATGATGCGACTACGGAGAAGCTGAGCTCTTTCCTGGCGCGGCTCACAGAGCCACGTTACTTTGAATCCGTGCCAGTAGAGCGGCGTAAGTCCCAAGCTACTACGACTGGGTACGCGCTCGCCGCCGACATTAACGAGGAACAGCGACAGCTCCTTCGGTTTAAAGGCCGGTTTGCTACTAATGAAGAAATTATTTGTGCCTCATGGTTAGACAATCATGACAATAAGGATTACTTCTTTTGCGTAACTACTTGTGGCATCTATTCAGTTATACCTAGCCGTTCGTTAGTCTTTATCTCCCATGATGATTTGCTCAACCTGAGTGCCGTAGAGGAATACAAAGAAGGCCGATACATCGGACTTAGATTTTCAAATGGCCAAGGAATTATAGTTTCAATACAGAATGCCTTTGTTCGTCCCTATGCACAGGAGCTATTGACTGGTTTGATAGACATCCTAAATGGACGTGAGCCAGCAGTTCGCATTGACGAAAGTAATGTTAGCCAGCCAGCCTCTACGACTGCTAGCTCGGCGGCCTCACCTATAAGGCCTGAGAATGAAGAGGCTAGAAGCAACACTCTCAACGCAGTGGAGCAAAATGCATTTGAGCAGCAAACGAATAGCTGCCTCCCATTTCGAAAGAACGATAATGATCAGCTTTTTGACACCATCATTCAGGTCAATTCTATTGAAAACGTAGGTAACTTCATTGGCTCAGTCTTCTCGAACTCTGACAATACAAACTCAAAAATAAGAAAAAAATTTCAAAGTTACGTTGCACGGTCTATAACGTCCTTCAGAAACGAAGTTGTAGAAAATGGACATTTCTCACAATTCAAAAACGACATTGCGACAATGGAGATCTGCGGAACAGTAATGGCATTTACATTTCTTCAA
This sequence comes from Idiomarina sp., assembly GCA_020832105.1. Classification (GTDB taxonomy): domain Bacteria; phylum Pseudomonadota; class Gammaproteobacteria; order Enterobacterales; family Alteromonadaceae; genus Aliidiomarina. Next base: position 56,254 of record JAFIFH010000001.1, on the reverse strand, counting down.
ATGCAAGAACGAGGAGTGAATGAAACTCTTGCCACAAAAATACTATTTGAAGGTATACGTGCCACATTGAGTCTAGAGTCTAGCGCTCAGAGTGACCCTAAAGGTACTGCGTTGATCAAGATAATTGAATCCTATGTTCCGGATGAGGGGGACAATCTAAATGATTTATTCTTGAATGCGATTTTTCGGCTTGTAGGCAGCAATCTTAGCGGAAGGTTATACCCAAACTACTCTGAAGTATTAAGAGAGCATGCGCATGTGTTAGAGGATTTTATTTCTACCATAGCGCCAGTATTTAATAAGTTTGTGAAAAAGATGGTTAAAGAGTCTGATTTCCTAATTAATGGAATCTTAGATGCGAGATGGTAATTGTACGTTTTTGACTGGTCTTTGTATAAGGCTATAGCATACGTGCGTTTTACAGTAAGCGACTGGGAACAGCAGTCGCTGTTGTTATCAAATTAGACGCTCTCTTATTTTACAAAAGTTACTGTGAGATTTATTTTAGAACCTATTAACTCGACACTACAGAATATAATGTATGACCCCTAAATGACTCATGAAATTATTTCTCTAAAAGCAGTATGGTTATCTCTAATTGGGTTAGGTATTTCTATACTTAACTTTTTTGGAGATCAAGCTTGAGAAATATCTTTGAAAACGTGGTGTAAGTTCAGGGGGGGTATACAACTAAGTTGGGTTTTGTATCCAAAGATTATAATCCCGGCACTCAGTTAGCCGTAGTTGTTTCAGCAGTTGATCTGAGTGGGACAGTTATCTTAGTAAAGACAATTTTGTAGAAAGTTATCAGAAATCAGCTTTCGTCGCGCGTACCGCGAGCGCCTGTCGCCTTAAGTCTTCAAGGAAAAACGATGAAAAGAATATTCGTAGGTTTATTTGTTTATATTCTCATGTCTCCTCTCGCTATTGCCGAATGGGTTGATAAGGCTGATCACGAGGCATTTTTCATTGAGATGGAAGATACGACTAAGCTTGAAGTGCTGGACTGGGGTGGCGATAACAAGCAGACACTCTTTTTACTGGCAGGAATGCCCATGAACGCTCATACCTATGATGAATTTGCGGCACATTTTACGGACGACTTTAGGGTCGTTGCCCTGACTAGAATTGGGCACGGAAATTCTGAGCCGCCAAAAAATGGTGACTTTTCTATCGAGAGGCTGGCGACGGACATTGTTAGCACGTTGGACAGCCTAGGCATTGAAAACGCTATTTTTGCAGGCCACTCATTTGCAGGCTTTGAGCTAACTTATCTGGGTAAGCATTTTCCAGAGCGCGTGAACGGACTCATCTATATCGACGCAGTGCAAGCGTATGAATATGTCCCTGAAATAGGCGAACATTGTCCTGATGTTGCGCAGGCAAGCATTGATATATTTAAGTATAAAGAAAGCTTTTATAACACCCAGCGGGTGCTTGATGGTGAAGGGAACTACCTGCCGTTTGCCGACTTCAACACTTTGAACAAGCTTTTTGAGCACGACAGCGCGACTCCGGATTATCGCGGTATCACGGCGCCTTCGATTTCAATAAACCATCTCCCAGAGCAGACAGAAGACCTGCTGTTAGGTGTGGGGGAGCCTGGGCAGGCTTGTTTTGAAGCACTGAATAAGATGAACTATCTGGGTATTGCCAGGTTCGTGAGCCAAATGGAAAACGCAGATGTGGCCGCGATACAGCGGAGTCACCACGTGATTCACATGGTGACTCCGACTAAGTTAGCTGCAATCATGAAAAACTGGATTGCGCGCGAAATAACAACCAGTCAATAAGTTCAAGCAAGCGTTATATCCGCAAGCGTCTGCAACAGGGAACGTAGAATATGAAAGCCATCGCACATCTTTTCATCCTGATTATGCTTAGCGGCTGCGCATCACAAAAAGTCTTTCTGAATGACTACAAGCTTAATGAAGCAAGCGTTAAGCAGGTCCAGGAATTGCTCGAGAGTGAAGGTTTTGATGTACAAGTCATATCGGTGCAGCCACCGAGCTCTATTCATTCCTCGACGCTTTTAAGTGGCTCAAGAGCCGCTTTTGGACCGTCGGTTGATGAGCTGGTAAACGCATTGGGTGAGCTTGGTTACCACAACATCAACACGACCATTGTTCAGCAGGGCAACCATTGGTATCGGGGAGATAACATTGGCCTTTACCTGTTTGATGCTGATTTTGCTGAAAAGCCTGGGCGCAATGTGCAAGGGGAATATATAGCCGAAGCTTGTGAATCGATCGAAACACTCACCTTAACGAGAGAGCAAGAGTTCATCATCACCTTTGCAGACAGTGAGCCGTTAACAGGTAGTTGGGCGGTTGAAAGCATGCCGTACATACATCTTTCTAATCGCGCGCCGCGTCTGAACTTTTATTATCAGGTCGAGTTTGAGCGGAAAAAAGACTTTTCCTGGGAGGTAGATATTGTGCGCCTGCATCCGCTTGGGAATCACGTGCAAATTCAGGATTGTGTTCTCGTCAAAGGGGTGCGAGTAGACTAAGCGGCTTTATTGTTTTGGACTTACCGCAGGGAGCAGTCGCATCAACCACAGGACTACCCAGGCATGGACCAGGCCGCATAGCGGTGCCAAGGCATAACCCGGCATTGGTGCTTGCTCCGCCAGGAGCACGAACAGCACCAGATTAAACACGGCCACCAGCGCCGGAAAAGTGAGGTAAAGGGGCGCGCTCAAACGGCGCAGTAAATAATATGCGGGCGCAATGAACACCAGATAGAGAACAAAGCCAATAATGGCAAACAGCCCAGCGATATATATCAGATCCGATACTAAGAAGGGCGTTCCCTCAGCGACCGACTCGTAGGCACCAGCCAATAACAACACAATGAAAGGCACCGAAACGGTCGCTACCGCTATCGCCAGTATCAGTTGCCAGCTGTAGACCCAGATCAGTACCGCAAGTAGCAGCAAAACAATCATGGGGGCGAAAAAACTCATCGTCATCTCTTTTTCGGTTAAGTAAGGCAGGGGGTGGGGCATCAAACTGGAAAAACCCACCCAACTAACGCATGTTAGCAATACCGCCTCGTAGCTTGAAGACCCAACTATGGAAGCAGCACTTTCCGCTGATAGCTTGTCGACTTCACCGAGTCTCATGCGACTAGAGAATGACGTTCACCCTTCTATCGGCAGGAGGTAGCTACATGGCACACGTGATTCACTCGATAAATACCACGGCAAGTGGTTTATGCCACCATCTGGATAGCGTGACTGGTGACGAGCACCAGCAGTACGCAATCGACCTGACATTATCAGCGGACGCACTGATCTTCGGCCGCAACACCTTTGACTTGTTTATGCAGTTTTGGCCCGCTGCTGCAAATAGAAGTGACCTACCTGAAGCGACCGTGGCTTTAGCAAAGGCACTTACTGAGATTCCAAAACTTGTGGTATCAAGCCGGCCGATTGAGTTGTACTGGGCAAATACGCGGCACATACAAGGGCCTAACCTTGACAAGGTTGCGAATGAATTAGCTCAAATAGAGGGAAGCGCAGTAATTTTTGGGAGTCCCAGCCTTGCATCGAATTTGTTGAATGAGGGGCTTGTGAATGAGATTCACATTCTTGCTCAGCCCTATCTTGGTGTTGAGGGGCCTCGAGCTTTCAACGGTTTGGATAAGCGAGTAAGTCTGAGCCTGCTTGGTTCAAGCGAACTCAAGGAAGGTTCAGTTCTGCTGCGATACAGTGTGAGTTAACTGACGTTGGCGGTCTGAATTATACCGACTATCTGTATAGGTTTTCTCCTGCCTTGTCGATTTCAGTACAGGACAACGCGGCAAAGAAGCAGTTACTGGCAAAGCCCCTGGCGCCAAAGAGAAGTGCTTCTTCTATCTATCGACATAGATGCTCATTTAGCTCGAGGAGGGGGCACGCTTTGCAGTTGCGAGTAGAGATTAATTTTAGTATGGTTAACAACATAATAACAACGTGTGCCAAGGATATCAGGCGTAGCGATACAGTAAAACGAGCATGCTCAGTTTGTTTTCCAAGGAAAGAGCCTCCTCATAACGAAATCCTCGCTATATCAGTTACCTGACTTAGATACCGCCTGCAAAACCTCGGTAGCAACTCGTGCAGGCGCACTATACAAAGGTTATGCAATACGAACAAAAGGCTCTGCTACGAACAATAATTTAACTACGATGGAATCTGTATGGCACTTCTTAACGACATATTGAAATGGACCGAATCCCTTCCATCATGGCAAAGGGATGCATGTCGTCGCCTCTTCCAGAAAGAAAGTGACCTAGTAGAGGCGGATTATGATGAACTTTATGCGCTTCTCAAAAAGGAGAGGGGTGTAGAGCTGGACGATAACTTGGAGCCGGCACCACTGGCAAATGAGCATCTTCCTGCGAAATTAGCTCCCGAGGATACTGTCATCCTCACTGGTCTGCGCGACTTAGAAAACGTCAACCAAATTCCAAATGGCCAAGCTCTCACTTTTTCGGAAGATGGGCTCACGGTGATCTATGGAGGAAACGGATCAGGTAAATCAGGCTACGCTCGAGTTATTAAGAGGGCTTGTCGAGCGAGAGATCAATCTGAACCTATCCACCCGAATGCAAATGATCCAATGTTAGCTGCTAAGGAGCCAACGGGGAAATTTGATGTGAAAGTGGGAGGCGCCTCATTTGAGATCGAATGGTCGCGTGACGCTACGCCTTCAGAAAACCTTTCCTCAATATCTGTGTTCGATTCAAAGTGCGCTCGTTCTTATATTACGAAAGAGCAAAATGTTGCTTATCTACCGTATGGGCTTGATATTGTTGAGAACTTGGCCAACCAGGTTATTCCGAAAGTATCTGATAAACTTGAGGAGGAAATCAAAGGTATCGACGTTAGCAAACTTCCATACGAGCATCTCCTTGGCGAAACAGAGGTTGGAAAAGCAATCGAAAACCTTTCGCCTAAGTCAGATGCGGATGCAATTGCTACGCTCGGAACTCTGACAGAGAACGACACCAACAGGATTGCTGAACTTGAGGCTACCCTCAAGGAGGGGAACCCTCTGGCCAAGGCAGAGGAAGCTCGGCTTTCAGCGATGAGGCTCAAGTCTTACGCTGAGAAGCTGTCAAAACCTTTGATCTGGATCAGCGTTGAAGCGGTTGAAAAGCTTAAGAAACTCGAAGAAGAGAAAGTTGCCGCTGAAGAGGCTGAGAAAGCAGCAGCAGACGTTCTGCGTTCTGGTGAGCAACTGCTTTCAGGAACAGGAGATCAAAGTTGGAAGCTTCTCTTTGAAGCCGCCAGACGCTACTCAACGGAAGCTGCATACCCGGAAGAAATTTTCCCGCAATTTGTAGAGGGCAAGGCCTGCCCTTTGTGCCAGGAGAGCATGCCAGAATCAGCGGTTAACCGCCTAAAGAGGTTTGACCGATATATTCAGGATGATGTTGCAAAGACCGCCGACATGGCTCGCAGTAAGATTGAAACAGCAAAGGGGAAAATTGAAACAGCTGATCTTCATATTGCTGCTGATGCAGCCCTTAGCGATGAACTAAAGGCGCTAGATGGCACTATCCATGAGGTAATCAACGATTTTCAAGCGTCTATCCAGGCTCGGAGGCACGCAATGCTCCAATGTCTCTCAACACATTGCTGGGCTGATATCCCTAATCTTGTTGAATCACCGAAGGTACGGATTCGGCAACTTGCCGCGCAACAACTTAGGACCTATCGGAGGTTGGTGAGGGCAGCTGATGAAGCGAAGAGAAAAAGGCTTGAGAAAGAACTGAGAGAACTTTCTGCTAGACAAAAATTGTCAAAGAGCCTGACGGCAATAATCGAGTTCCTTGGCAGAATAAAAAGAAAGTTTGCGCTTGAAAAATGCAGGCCAGACCTGAAAACGGGATCAATATCAAATCAGTCGAAGAGATTTACGACGGTTGCGGTAACTGACGAACTAAGAAAATCCCTTAACGATGAGTTTCAAGCTTTAGGTATCGGGCATATTAAAGCCAAGCTAAAGGAACGTAGTAGTCGCGGAACGACGTATCATCAGATATTACTCGACCTTCCGGTCACAAAAAAAATCGAAGAAATTCTTAGTGAAGGTGAGCAACGAGCTATCGCGTTGGGAGCATTTTTTGCAGAGCTCGCTCTCGCTAACCACTCATGTGGGATCGTTCTGGATGACCCAGTTTCATCGTTGGATCATTGGCGACGACGCAATGTAGCACGCAGATTGGTAGAAGAGTCGAAGAGGCGGCAGGTAATTGTATTTACACACGATACCTCTTTCCTAGGTCAACTTAGTGATGAAATTGAGGCTGCAGGGGTTCCCTGTGCAACGTCTTTTTTGGAGTGGCAAGGCGGTGCCCCTGGCTGTGTGAACGAAGGCCTCCCATGGGACCATCAGGGTTACAAAGCACGGATCAACGCTCTCGAACAGGCGCATAGCAAGCTTGCCAAAGCGTGGCCGCCGTATCCGGGAGAAAAAGAAGTTACCGCGATTCGGCATGAATACGATCGGTTACGTGCGACGCTTGAGCGCGTAATCCAAGATGTTGTATTCAATGGAGTTGTGAAGAGGTATCGTGACTGGATTAAGGTCGACTCCCTTGAAGATGTTGTGGGTTTTGATCGATCCGAATATGAAGCGATTGCAAAACTACACAAGCGTAGTTGCGATATTGTGACAGCTCACGATCCCTCATCTGCTAAAGCGGCAACGGTTCCCACAGCGACAGATCTAGGAAATGACATCGTTGCGTTGAAAGGTATCATAGAAGTTGTTAGGACCCGAAGGAAGGGTGCAGCTGCATAGCAGGGCATAACAAGGCGCTGCTGCCGGACAATCTCTTCGCTGCGCTTCAAAATTTCCGCAGAGCGCGGCGTTATAGGGCATTCAGATCCCGTTACCTAATTTTTAGAGTTTATGTCCACACAGAGGGATTATGGGAAGTCAAAACCAAATAAAATCTAAGTTGCTTGAAATGGAAGGCGGAAAATTTCAAAGACTCTGTGATGATTGGCTGCATCGAAAGGGGTATGAAAATATAAACCCAATCGGAATGATGGATACTACCGATAGGGTGGTTAAAGGTACACCCGATTGTTTGTTTATGCAGGCAAGTGGAAAATATATATTTTCAGAATATACCGTTCAACAGGAACGTCTAGCCAACAAACTAAAAGATGACATTGAAAAGTGCTTTGACGAAAATAAAACAAGCATTCCAGTAGATAAAATCAGTGAAATAATCATATGCTATCTGGGTAAACTATCAACGGAAGAAATCAACCAACTAAGGACTCTTTGCTACGATAGAGGAGTAATGTTAACTCTTAATGGACTTGATTCAATTTCATTAAGTATCAAAAACTCCTATCCCGTCTTGTCGGAAACTTATTTAGATTTATCTTTAGATACTGGCCAATTATTGAGCGTTGACGACTTTGTCGAGAGGTACGGTAGGAGTAACTTTACAACGTCTATAGACAATGAATTGCTGTTCTGTGACGATTTGTTGAGTAATGCGGTTCGAACACTGGAATCATCAAACTTCTTGCTTGTATCAGGTGCAGCTGGATTAGGAAAAACACTATTTTTAGTCACTTTGGCAAAACGAATTCTGCAAGAGAATGAAAATATCAATGTTATTTGTCTTTTTGATAAAGGCGCAGACCTAACAAGGGATATTACAGCGTACTTTAGTGAGCCTGGTGATTATTTGATTTTTGTTGATGATGCTAACAGATTGGACAACAGGCTTGACTATATTCTTCATTATCTAACTGAGAAAGATGAAAATCGAAGTTTTCGCATCGTTGCCACGGTTAGAGATTATGCGCGAACTTCTGTAATCGAAAAAGTTAGAAAATACACTGAGCTTCATGAGCAGGTTATTACGCCGTTAACCGACGAACAAATTAAAGAACTGGCTGACTCATTATTTAGCATTAAGAATGGGGAGTATCAAAAACGGATACAAGAGATATCCTGCGGCAATCCGCGATTGGCTGTGATGGCATCAAAAGTTGCTATAGAGACAAATCAAATAAAATCCATTCAAAACGTCACTTCCTTGTATAGCGATTACTTTGGCGAAAATGAAAACGTAAAACTTGTTCTTGAAGATGAAAGGTTAGTTCTCGCGGCTTGCGCCATTTCGTTTTTTAGAAAGATTGACAAACTTAATGAACAACAAATGGGGATGGTAGAGAACTCTTTCGGTATACAGGCTGAGGAGTTTTGGGAGCTTGTTGATATCTTGCATAAAAATGAGTTGGTGGATTTGTATGAAAATGAAGTGGTAAAAATATCCGACCAAGTTTTATCTACCTACCTTTTTTATATAGCCGTCTTTGAAAAAAAGATAATACCATTTTCATCAATTGTTAAAGACTTCTATCCAGACTACACCAGAACAATTGTTGACTCGCTTAATCCCATTGTTAGTGCATTTGATCAAAGAAAGGTTGTTGCAGGGATTAGAAGTGAGATTAAAGATATTTTTGAAATGTATTCCGAAAATGAAAGCATTGATAAATCAATAGAGTTTTTAAATACTTTTTGGTTCGCTCTACCAACTGAAGCATTAGTTTATTCATCAAACACCATCAACAACATGCCGGAGGTTGATATTGATTGGAAAAACGAATCTTATGACGAGTCTAAGAGCGACGCAGGTAAATCATCTCTAGTCAGTTTGTTAACAAGTTTTAGGTTTTATGATGAGCACGAGTTTAAGATTTCTTTTGAGTTGCTCCTCAAATACCTTGTTAAAAGTAGAACGTCTTTAAGCTCTGTTATACGAGCGCTGTCTGGGCGTTATAACTTTAAACCCGATGATTGTCGATACGGCTACTATGTTCAATCGTTTATTGTAGACAAGTTGGTTGAACAAATGGAAAACGGGGAAAACTACTTATTCAGTCGTCTTTTTATATTGGTCGCTAATTGTCTGCTAAAAGTTGAGCATCGGGAGCACCAGTGGTCACGAGGTGATTCAATAAGCATCATTACCTTTAGGTTAACTCCTGACGAATACTTACTTTCTTTAAGAGATAAAATTATCTCAAGTTTATCTTTTTTAATGGCTAAAGATGAATTTGAACCTTTAGTAACTGACGTATTTAAGGAATATGTAAGTAGGGTAAGGCATGAAGGAAAGGATATGGCTGAGGCCGACCTTCCTTTTATTGCGAGATATCTAATTAAAAAGTTAGACAAAGATAGCTTATCCCACTGCATGATGGTGCAAGATTATTGTGAGCACCTTGATTCTTTGGAATTGAACTACCCAAAAGAGTGGGGCGAAGGCTTCTTTAATGAAACGCTTAAACTTTCAAATTTAATTCTTGAAGACAGGCATGAACGGCGCATGCTTGAAATGGGGTATGAAGAATACAATCAGTATCGCCATCAGAGTTTAGTTGAACATTTTACGAGTATTTCGATAGAAGATTTCATCGACTTCATCGATAGATGCAACGAACTAAATAATGCCCTGTCAGGTAGAGATAGAGACTACTCCTTGAAAAATGGAATTGAAATGAGTCTTCGTGCAATGGCTGAGTCAGTACCAGAAATCTTTCCTGATATTATATCTATTTACATGGATTATGATGACTCTTTTGAAGTAAATCCTCATTCCATAGTAATCGACCTGTTTAAGACCCAATCGAGCGAAGATGTTTTTTTATTGTTAAATAGCAAAGAGTATCGGTGGAAGAAACTATGGCTATCAACTTATTTTGCCTTGCTACCAGAGGATTCCATTGCTGATAATGACGCGAACTTATTAATAGAGCATATCAGCAATACTCCAAGCAACGAATTGCGAGGTTGGCTAGATTATTTGGATAAGTATAAGCGTATTGACGGTGCTATATATTGCAAAATTGTCAGAATTCTAACTGATAAATCCCTTGAAGATGCTAACTATGCAAGGTCATTGGGACACCTTTTTAGTAAACATTCCAGAGTATTTGGTAACTGGCTTGAGGTATTTAAGTCAGATGAAGAGTTGGTTTTTGACGCATACCTTGCCGCTTACAGTCTAGAAGGTCACTGGGATTATTCTGGCAATGCTTTAAAACTTCTTTTGGATATAAAGTTTGATTTCTTATATAGATTGATCGATCAAATATACGAAAAGGAAAGATGGCCCGACTTACACACAAATATGCCCGAGTTGAATTTCTTATGGGAAAGAGAAGGTTATATTCAAGAAATTGAAGGTTACGCAAAATACCTTCAGATCAAGGATGAACACGCCTTTAGGTATAGAGAAAATATATTTAGTAAATTATTTAACAAAGAAAAAGGAAGAACCGAATCGGAAGAGATAATTCAGAAAAAATATGACTTTTTCCGTAATGCCGTCAAGAAAAATTCAACGGATATTGAATTTATGTGTTTTTTATTTAATTCTGCACAATACCTAAGTGAAGAATTTAGGCGAGAACTATTAGGTTTATTTCTTAGTGAAAATGATAAATTTGAGGACTTTCAAACGTTAGATTACGAGTTAACTACTCGGTCGTGGTCAGGAAGTCGAGTTCCCATCTTGGAGAGAGAAAGGAATTTTCTTGAAAGTTTGCTGCCACTTTTTAACTCCATTCAGTTCCTTGAGCATAAATCCTATGTGGAGATACAAATTGACGATAAATTAAAATCTATTGAATATGAAAAGAAGAGAGACTATCTGGAAAGCAGATAGCTTGATATGTAGTGAAAGATCGCTGCCCTATAACAAGTTGCTGCACACGGATAAATTACTCGCTTCGCTCCTAATTTACCGGTGAGCAAGGCGTTATACGTAACCCTGGGTCCCACTCTTCGCGTGCTAATGCCTGCTCGACACAACGAATTGCTCAATCGTGGGGATGGGCGCAGCGAATTTCTGGTTATTGATTGTATCCTCTAACAGGGCGAACCCCGAGAGCTAGGGCTTCAACTGATAAAAAGTGGGCGCCAAACGTCACCAGATCGAAAAAGTCCATGCCTTTATCGAACAGGTATTCCCGAAGTGCATTAGTGGATTAGGGAACAGATCTAACAGGCAGTAAATGAAGGCTGGCTAGGGGCGTGAATGAGATGCTGAGTTTTACCCGCGCCCCGAGTAGCAGTCTAGATTGGGCTGTGGCGGAGCCACTGGCCAACAAACTGACTGAGGCATAGGACATTGAGCATTGCATCAATCAATGCTGTGGAAATTTAAAGCACCAGTTCTAATACTCAGGCTGGCCACAATACAAAATGACAGGATCGACACCGATATGACCGATAACACGCAGACTGAAAACAAAGAGACGAACGAAATCATCATCGACTTGTTCGCGCCTAACCTTCCAGGCAGCACCAAAGAAGGCGACTTAATCCAGAAAGTATTGCGTGATCAACTGGTTGAAAGTATTCGAAGCTCGATTACCTCTTCCGAATCCAGCAAATCGTCAGGGGTTGCCCGATTTATTGATGAATCAGGCCGTAATGTGTTCTTTGTGGATGGTACTCGCGGTGCGGGTAAGACTACTTTTATTAATAGCGTGGTCGAGCACTTGGACAATAACAATGGTGACGCCGACACACTTATTAAGTGTCTTCCGACCATCGACCCCACTAAACTGCCACGTCATGAACCTATTCTGGTAACAGTGACAGCTCGCCTGAATAAGGTGGTGTCCAACAACTTAAAAGGGAACTGGTCATCGAACCACAATCCAAAGCAGAAAGAACAATGGCAGAGTCACCTTGAGCAACTCCAGCGTGGTTTACATCTGTTGACCGACAATCAATATAAGCCTGAATATTTCAGTGACGCTTTGAAGCTGGATGCCCAGCTTGACTACTCCATCGGTGGTCAGGATTTGTCAGAAATCTTTGATCAGCTGGTTGAATGTGCGTGTGAAATACTTCGCTGTCAGGCCATTTTGATCTCGTTCGATGATATCGATACCCAGTTCGATGCGGGTTGGGATGTGCTCGAATCCATTCGTAGATTCTTTAATAGCGAAAAGCTGGTGGTTGTCGCAACAGGTGACTTACGCCTTTATTCTCAGTTAATTCGCGGCAAGCAATACGAAAATTACAGTAAAACTTTACTCGATCAGGAAAAAGAGAGCGCCCGCTTAGCCGAGCGAGGATATATGGTGGAGCACCTTGAGCAGCAATATCTATTAAAACTATTTCCGGTACAAAAGCGTATTCAGTTAAAAACCATGCTGCAACTAGTCGGAGAAAAGGGAGAGTTCGACAAAGAAAACATCAAGGTTAAAACTCAGCCTGGCATGGCAAAAGAAGATGCCATAGAAGTTCGTAACGCTATCGGGAGCGCCGTCCGGAAAGGTTTGAATCTTCGAGAAGGGCTGGATGCTGACATGTATGTTAATGAACTATTGAAACAGCCTGTTCGTTTATTAATGCAGGTACTACAAGACTTCTATACCAAAAAAAATCATGCAAAACCTAATAAAAATAAAGGCGAACAAGGAGTCAAGAAAGAAAATGGGGAGCCATCAATCCCGAATTTACTTAGAAATTCCTTGTATGGCTCGATGCTTAGTAGCATTTATCGTGCGGGCTTGAACTATGAACAACATCGGTTTGGCATGGATTCACTTTGTAAGGATATATTTACCTATGTAAAGCAGGACCGTGACTTCAATACGGGGTTTTATTTGCGGCCTCAGTCTGAGAGTGAGGCATTAAGAAACTGCTCTATTTATTTAGCGTCTCAGGTTAGCGAAAATTGTCAAGGAAGCCTGTCAAAATTCCTACAGATGCTTTTGGTTGGTTGTGGTTCCGTCAGCATATTCAACCAATTTGTAACGGGGTTAGCGCAGGCTGAAAGTGATAGTGGGAAATTTGATCAGCTTGTCAGTGAATATTTAGCCTATATGTCTGTGGGTAGAAATGAAAGTGCCTCCCATTGGGCTAATCGATGTTGCGCTGTAGTTGCAAACAACCCTAATGATGTAAAGGTGGGTGTTTTTCTTGGCATGGTTCAGTTAAACCGTAAATCACGCCAAAATATGCCAGAGGGATACAATAAATTCAATATTGATACTGAGAAAGGCTTGGCAAAAGCTGCAATGGCGGCCTCCTTGAGCTCGGTTGCTTCAAGCAATCTCATGGATTTCAGTAGTGTCTTCAATTTGATTGGTGCTATCGCTGATATCTCTGCATGCCATCGTGAAGAGCCTGCCATTGCTAATGCCTTTAATAAGGCTATATCACAGCCAACATGTGTCGTTCCCCCATGGAGCGACGCTGCTGCTCGTGCGGAAATGAAAGGGTCAAATAAAAGTACTGATAATATGATTTCGCCTTCAGATGTTGAATCCAATGCCAATGATGGTCAAGAGAGTTATGAAGGAGAACAGGAAGCCAAAACGGAATTTTCTGGCGCCATTGACAATCTTAATAAATGGCTTGAAATAGTAGAACGAATCGAGCCCTCAATTCGTCCATCAGCATTATTGATTGGTAAAGTATGGACTCGGCTCTATTTCAATCTGAATAATGTGGCGGATCAGCATAAAGCCAGAATCTACAGCGATTTACCTAATGGGCGGATGGCCAGTCAGTCAAATGCTGCAAAGATTATGCGCTTTAATGTACTAGCTTTTCTTCATGCAGTTCTGGTTGAAGAAAGCTTATACCACTCTGTAAATTCTAAAGAGTATCTAGGTGAAGGTTTAAGGCTAAACCCTGTTACTTCGGTTGATGAGTTTGAGAAAAAGCTTAAAGTGATAAATAACCATTTAGAAAGTGAAGAAAAATCGTGGAGCGCGAATCACCCCTTATTCTTCCTATTGGTTAGCTGCCCAATTCTCCACCCATTTATCTTTCCTGTGGGGGGAGTTAATGGTTCGTCAAGATCCTATGGAAAAGAGGAAAGTTTTCGGAACCTTATAGCGGATATAATCAAATCTGACGCAACTAATAGCGACTTCATTTCGGAGAGTGAATTTAGCCGCTTGTTCAAGAAGGATATTCCAGATGATGATGTTACGTCGGACACTTACAGTAAAACGATAAGGTTTCTGAATGCAGCCACAATCGCAGGTGCAAAATATACTCCCTCTAAACCAGCTCGAGGGAGTAGCACTCCTTCTTCGGATGGCAACGCAGGTGAAGAATAATGACCTCGATATAAGGACTGGATATGGAAAGGTTTCTTCTTAACTCAACAGCACTGTTGCATCGGTTGAGTACCGTGTCGTTGGGTGAAGTATCGCTTGATGACGAAGTGGGGTCGTCCGTGTTTCTTGCTCAATACGAGCAGACACATAGTTTGCCTGATCATGTAGCCCAGTCGGCTTGGTCATCCTTGATGCAGCAACTCGAACAGCGAAATATAAAACTCGGCCCTGTAGCGGCCTTGCGTCTGATCGCTGAAAAATTTGTTAAAAACGAGAAAGATGGTCCCAGAACAGACCTTGCTTTGTTCTCGGAATGGCAAACTCTCATGAGCCGTGTGTCGTGCCTCCCGGTTATGGCATGCCATCAGGTATTTAATCCTGGGCCTGCCAGTCAGAAATATAGCTTTCGCTGGCCTTTGTACCCTTATCACCCGGCGGTTGAGGACTACATTACCCGTGAGCGCTTGCACGAAACTCACCAACATCTTAATGGCAGTACCAGTGCGGAAGAATGTTGGCTGGATGCACTCAAGCACCCGGAACTGACAGTCAGAGATTTCGAGAAGGGCTGGGCCTCTCAAGAGATGAAACAGCTCTGTGCCCAAATTGACCCATCCCTGACACCTGACATCTTCAGGGACCGGTTGCAGATCGCCAGCAATACTCGCGAAATTCTTTGTAGGGTAGCTCAGGGTGTGGAGCTGCCAGAGTGGATGGCGTCATTGCAGTATCCGCAGCAGTTGGCGGACAGCATAATTCTGCATAACGGCCTAGAGTACAGGTTTACTGCTGTTTGGCCAACAGACAATAAATATAGTCAGGAGTCCGAATTTTCCTGGTTAACCGGGGTGTTCGAAAAATGGAGGTATGGTGCACATGAGGGGTTGGAGCGTTTATTGTGGATTTATCTGCTGATTCAGAACCAGTATCTGACCCTGCTAGTTCAGCGGGACGATTTTTTCGGTTTTGATCAGTTTCAGAAATACACCATGACGGAGCTGAGGGAAGAAACCGAGAAATCTTATTTGTCTCGTTTCAAAAATGCCCATGGTGCCGGTGTATACTCTCAGGTGCGTTATCTAGAAGGGCGTTTTGCTCCTAAGAGTTCCCCCGCGAAAATGCAAAAACTGCTCTTCAGCGTGTTACGTGGGTATTGGGAATACCTGAGTGCTCATATGTCGTTGGAATGGGTGCATTATAAGCCGTTGACTATGTCGCAAGTGCTCGATAACCTCGAACAGGTTGCACCTGATGGCAAGTGTGTAGAGTTGGCGCTAGTGCCGCACTTCATAAAAAGAAAGCCCAAAAAGGATGAGGTATATCCTTACGCGTTGCTATTCAAGGATCTGAAGAATCAGGCCGCTATATTGATGGCTATGCTGAAGTATGAACCGCGCCTGACTCGCTGGATTCGTGGAGTGGACGCCGCTGCTAACGAGATGCATGCACCACCAGAGTTGTTTGGGCCTTTGTTCCGGGTACTGGCCAAATCTGGTATCGCTCATTTTACTTACCACGTTGGCGAGGACTTTCCGCACTTGATCACTGGTATTCGATCAATTGATGATGCCTTGAGGTTTTTGCCGCTGCGTAATGGCGACCGTCTTGGTCACGGCACGGCCATTGGCATTACACCTGACATCTGGAGGCGCTCTTTGCCATCATCTTTGGCCATGACCAAAGAGACGCGATTGCTGGATTTGGTGTTTATCTGGCGGGAGCTTAGAAATCACTCGGAGCAGCTGCGTTACGCTAGCGATGCCGCTATCGAAGCTGTTCGTCTGGCTCAAGAGGTATTTTCGCTGGAAGAAGAAATCTCGATTACCACCCTTGATCAGGTGTTTGAATTGCGGAGTGTGCTGGCTGAATCAGAAGGTCTGCTGGGTGAATTGGATGGGCCCTTAAAACCTAAATCCCTCTGGCTAGAAGAGTTCGAACGCGCGAGAGGGTTGGCTAGAACGGCGGGTATGGAAAGGCCTCTGAAGCTGTATAAGCAATGGTTGACATCTAACGACGTGCGAAAACAGCGTGCAGAATATGTTCAAGTCGCCCTGGACTACTTGCCGGATAAGGCAGTTGTTTCATTGCAACAGGCTTTGATGGCAAAAATGGCAGACCGAAACATTGCGGTTGAATGCCTTCCGACCAGTAATACACGTATTAGTCAGTATCGTGAAGTGAGCGAGCACCATATTTTCCGATGGATGGGCTTACCGGGTGAGGTGATTGAAGGTGATGTCCCGATGTCGATTTGTCTGGGATCGGATGACCCAGGTATCTTCGTAGCGGACCTAAAGTCCGAGTTCTATCACCTGTTCGTGGTGTTAACCCGCAAGTTTGGTTTGTCGCCAGCGGAGGCTTTGAAAAAGGCTGCGGAGGTAAACGAGAATGGGCGGATTTATCGCTTTAACGATATTATATAGAGCATCTACATCGAGGGTTCTGTGATTGATCACGACCAGCTGGGCTCATTGGTATGCTCAGGAGACGGCAAATGTCTTCAACCTTGGCACCAGCCTCATGCTCTTTGATGGCCTTGATGATTTGTTCTTCGCTTTAACGTTTTTTCATTTTGAGATCTCCACTTGACCCATTTAATGGAAATCTCATCGATGTCATGGTTCTATTCTTGGGGGAGAGGTCAATGGTATAAATAGCTTGTATTTTTCTGATCATCTTAGGAGGTGTTCAAGTGTTCTTGAGAAACTGGGCTGAAATTTGGCAAATGTATAGGAATTGCGGATCAGGATTTATCGCGCAGGCAGTTTACGCTCCTGGCAGGATGCTAACATATTGGTATCTATGGGCTGCGACTTTTCTCTATCTTTTTGCAACCGTACCAGCTGCATTTGGCTCTGGCGCGTGGTTTTGGTTAGGGGTTTTAGGAATGGGATTGTCATTCATTTTGATTTTTATAGCAGTCGAGCGTGCGGTTGAAATGGAATTTTCATCAGAATACCGCGCTCATGCCATATCAAGCCACCCTATCGGAAAGCGAAGGCTCTATCTTCGGTACGCTTTATTTTTGACGAGGCTCAATGAGAGATATCAAACTGATGAGGAAGTGAGAAGAATTTTAGAGTTTGCAAGTATCGCAGATAAGCCAGCCCCTCCATTTAGATTAGCGGAACACCCCGTAGTACTGCCATTGATGACAATATTAACAGTCCTGATTGCAGATTATATCCGCCAAACTGAAACATGGCAGGCTGGTAACGGCTTGGGATTCATTTTTCTAATAGTCATGGGCTTATTTTTCTTGGTAACGCTGCTGGATATAGCACGAGGAGCAAAGCAGAAGCAATCAGAACTCAAGCGGTTCCTTGAGTGGGCCGAGTTTGACTTAAGTGAAAATCGTATAGAATTGGCTTCAGAGCGTCGCGAATTTCGCGGTGACGCTGAAAGAATGTCAGGTTAAGCCTGGGCGCTAGAACTCACTTGTAGTGAGTTCACTAAACGGCGCATCTGTTTACATAAGCCCAGCCTGGGCGATACGTTTGGTAGCGAATTTCTGGATCACTACCCAACCAACCTAACCACCAACCCCTTCAAATACAACCCTTCAGGGTAGGGCAGTGACACCGGGTGGTCGGCGGCCTGGAAGGTGCGCTCGATGATTTGCATCTCACGGCCTGCGTCTAGGGCGCCGTCGGCGACGACTTTCTGGAACAGCTCTGCGCTGAGCAGGCCTGAACATGAGAATGTCATCAGTACGCCGCCTGGGTTGAGTAGCTTGGCGGCGAGGCGGTTGATGTCTTTATAACCGCGACAGGCGCGGGTTAAGCTGGCTTTTGAGTCCACAAATTTTGGTGGGTCGAGCACAATCACATCAAACTTCTCGCTGGTGCCTTTGCTACCGGTTTTGCCTTCACCCAAATAATCACGTAGTAACTGAAACACGTCACCTTGTACGTGTTCGACTTTGCTGGCATCAAGGCCATTGAGCGCAAGGTTACGGGCGGCGGTATCCAGTGCCGATTGCGACATATCCAGGTTGCGCACATAGCTTGCGCCTGCAGCGGCGGCATATAAACCGAATCCGCCGGTGTAGCTAAAGCAGTTGAGTACGCGTTTACCTTTGGCGTATTTCATAATCGCCTGGCGGGCGTCGCGTTGGTCCAGGTAGTAACCGGTTTTGTGGCCGCTGACGATATCCACATACAGCTTTAAGCCGTTTTCCTGAATCACCAGGTCAGTTGGCGGTTCAGAGTTGCCGTGTAAAACCCCTGTAACCTGCTCTAAGCCTTCTTTTTTACGTACATCAACGTCTGAGCGCTCATACACGTTATGCTCTGGCAGCACCGCTTTCAGGGCTTCAACAATCACCCCACGTTGCAACTCAGCACCGGCGGAGAGCAACTGACACACAATCCAGTTGGCGTAGACATCAATGGTGATGCCCGGCATGCCGTCAGACTCACCGGCAATTAAGCGATAGCCTGTGGTCTCTGGTGGTAACACGGCTTTGCGCATGTTTAAGGCTCGCTCAAAGCGGCGCTTAAAGAATTCAAAGTCAACCTGCTCGTTGGCGTCAAAGGTCCATACCCGCGCGCAAATCTGCGAGTGGGGCGAGTAGGCGGCGCGACCTAAGAAGTTACCGCGCGTGTCGAGCACCTCAACGGTGTCACCTAAGCCTGGCTTGCCTTTAACTTTGGCAACGGCGCCGGTGAATACCCAGGGGTGCTTGCGCAGCAGGGCTTTTTCTTTGCCCTGCTTAATAATAATTTGACCGGCCATTAGCTCACTCGCATGCCAGGTTCGGCACCTTCGTGCGGGTTCATGATGTAAATCTCTTTACCGCCCGGGCCTGCTGCTAACACCATACCTTCAGACATACCAAAGCGCATTTTGCGTGGCTTCAGGTTAGCGACCATCACGGTCAACTGGCCAATCAGCTCTTCTGGCTGGTAGGCGGATTTAACCCCGGCAAATACCTGACGGTTCTCACCGCCCAAATCTAAAGTCAGCTTTAACAGCTTGTCGGCGCCTTCCACATGTTCGGCGTTGGCGATTCTGACTACACGCAGGTCAATCTTGGCGAAGTCGTTGAACTCAATTTCTTCGCTAATTGGGTCGTCTGCCATGTGTGGGTTGGCCGGGGCTTGCTGCGCCGCCATCGCTTCTTTTGAATCTTCGATCATGGCTTCAATTTTCTCCATCGGCACGCGTTGTAGCAGTGCCTTAAACTTACTGATTTTGTGGCCGGTCAGCACAGTCGTGGCGCTGTCCCAGTTAAAGTCGTCGTTGAGGAATTCCTGTGCTTGTTTAGAAAGCTCAGGCACCACCGGCGTGAGGTAAATCATCAGCGCGCGGAACATATGAATGCCCATCGAGCAGACGTCCTGCACTTCCTGTTGTTTGGTTTCGTCTTTAGCCAGCTGCCATGGCTCTTTTACCGCAATGTACTCGTTGGCACGGTCGGCAAGGGTCATGATGTCGCGCATGGCACGAGAGAACTCACGTTTTTCAAAGCTCTCGGCAATGCTGTCCGCGGCATCGGTGAATTGCTTTAACAGCTCAGGCTCAGCGATGGTGTCAGACAACTTGCCGTCGAATTTCTTGGCGATAAAGCCGGCACAACGGCTGGCGATATTGACCACTTTACCGACTAAATCAGAATTGACGCGCTGGGCGAAGTCGGTGAGGTTGAGATCAAGATCGTCAATGCGTGAGGTCAGCTTGGCAGCGAAGTAGTAGCGCAGGTACTCTGGGTTTAAATGATCCAGGTAGGTGCGTGCCATAATGAAGGTGCCTTTGGACTTCGACATCTTAGTGCCATTGACGGTGATAAAACCGTGCGCCCACACGTTGGTCGGCTGGCGGAACTTGGCGCCTTTGAGCATCGCCGGCCAGAACAGGCTGTGGAAATAGATAATGTCTTTGCCGATAAAGTGGTAGACCTCGGCTTTGCTGTCTTCCTGCCAGTAATCGTCAAAGTTGATGTCGTTCTTCGCACAATAGGCTTTAAAGCTACTCATGTAGCCGATGGGCGCGTCCAGCCATACGTAAAAGTACTTGCCAGGCGCGTCCGGGATTTCAAAACCGAAGTAGGGCGCGTCGCGGCTGATGTCCCATTGCTGCAACCCTTGCTCGAACCATTCGTTGAGCTTATTAGCCATCTCGTCCTGCAGCGAACCTGAGCGGGTCCAGGCTTTGAGCATGTCGCCAAAGGCGGGCAGGTCAAAGAAATAGTGCTCGGATTCACGCAGTACCGGGGTGGCTCCAGATACCGCTGAGGTTGGGTTAATCAGGTCGGTCGGGCCATAAGTCGCACCGCAGACGTCGCAGTTGTCGCCGTATTGATCTTCCGCGCCACAGTCCGGACAGGTGCCTTTGACGAAACGGTCTGGCAGGAACATTTCGCGCTCAGGGTCGAACAGTTGCTCGATGGTGCGGGTGTGAATAAAACCACCTTCGCGCAGGCGGGTATAAATTAACGATGCCAGCTCGCGATTCTCTTCAGAATGGGTGGAATGATAATGATCAAAACTGACGCCGAACTCGGAAAAATCAGCCTGATGCGCGTCACTCATTTGCGCTATCATGGCTTCAGGCGTTATCCCCAGTTGCTGTGATTTGAGCATGATGGGGGTGCCGTGTGCGTCATCGGCGCAGACAAAATGACAGTCGTGACCACGCATCTTCTGGAAACGCACCCAAATATCGGCCTGAATGTAACCTAGCATGTGGCCAATATGGATAGGGCCGTTGGCGTAAGGGAGGGCGTTGGTCACCAAAATTTGTCGTTTTGTTTCTGCCATGTGATTCGCTCGTGTGTAAGAGTTTGAGTACTATCAAATTGAATAGCGCATATCTTAACGAAATTCAGCAGGGGTTGCTATGACAGATGCATTGAAAGCGCATTGCAGCGCGCTTCGCAGCGACATGTTTGACCAGGGCTTTTTGCCACAGTGGCTTCAGGTTGACGGGCCGCGGGTGACCTTGCGGTTACCTTTTGCCGCCGCGCCCGAGGCGAAGCGCCTAATTGCAGGCGATCCTTTACTTAAAGGTTATCAGTGGCAGGTGGAGCAGGCGATTGAAACATTGCCAATCAGTAAAGGCGATGGCCAGGCACCTGCAGCAAAGAATGTGATTGCGATTGCCTCGGGTAAAGGCGGTGTGGGTAAATCGTCAGTGTGTGTGAACCTGGCGCTTGCTTTAGCGGCTACAGGGGCGCGGGTGGGTATTCTTGATGGGGATATCTACGGGCCGTCACTGCCATTGATGCTGGGTAATGAAGGTAAGAAGCTGACCTTTACCCCCAACCGTAAGATGTTTCCGCTGGATGAAAAGGGCTTACAGGTCAATTCATTGGGCTATTTGGTGGATAAAGACGATGCAACCGTGTGGCGCGGGCCGATGGCCAGCGGCGCTCTAGGCCAGCTGTATAACGATACCCAGTGGAGTAACCTCGATTACCTGCTAATTGATATGCCGCCGGGTACTGGCGATATTCAACTGACCCTGGCGCAAAAGCTGCCGTTAACCGGCGCGGTGATTGTGACTACGCCGCAGACGGTAGCGCTGCGTGATGCACAAAAGGGCATTGCCATGTTCCGTAAGGTCAATGTGCCGATTTTGGGCGTTCTGGAGAACATGAGCGGCTTTATGTGCAGTAACTGTGGCCATGAAGATGATATTTTTGGCAGCCATGGCGGCGTTGAAGTGGCGGAGAAGCATTCGGTGCCGCTGCTTGGCCAATGGCCGCTGGCCACTGCGCTGCGTGAAAGTATGGATGCCGGCCAGCCGCTGGTGTACGCTCAGCCAGAGCATAGTTACAGCCAGATGGTACTGGCCAGTGCGCAGCAGCTGGCGATGAATGCGTGGTCGTTGTTGCATGACGATGCGTAATTTCGCATTGCCCCTGGCGTAAGAGCCTGACAAACTAACTGATATACATATAATTTCACCGTCTACAGACGTGAATTGATTGCCTTATTATGGAGCTCGCATGCGTTTAACCGATGCACAGATTGAAAAAGAACTAGCAGCCGGCACCATTGCCATTGAACCGACACCAGAGACCAGCAACATCAGCGGCGTGACCGTAGATATTCATTTGGGTCACTCGTTTCGTGTGTTGCAGGACCATGCCGCGGCCTACATTGATTTAAGTGGCACCCGCGCTGAAATCAATAAAGCCATTGATCGGGTAACCGGTGACGAGATTATCCTGACCGAGAAAGACCAGTTCTTTATCCATCCGGGTGAGTTTGCCATTGCAGTGACGCACGAGTCGGTGACGTTACCGGCCGATATGGTGGGCTGGTTAGACGGTCGTTCTTCACTGGCTCGTTTAGGCCTGATGGTTCACGTGACCGCCCACCGCATTGATCCGGGCTGGTCAGGGCAAATCGTGCTTGAGCTATTTAACAGCGGTAAATTGCCACTGGCACTGCGCCCGTTAATGAAAATCGGTGCGCTTAGCTTTGAAACCTTAAGCGAGCCATGCGAACGCCCATACAGCGCCCGCAAAGACGCCAAATACAAAGACCAGCGCGGCGCCGTCGCCAGCCGCATCAGCGCGGATGGCTCGTGATTGGGATGTAGGTCAGGCTCCGCCTGACGATAACCCATCGCTGTGCGTCAGGCGGAGCCTGACCTACGCCTGCCGTTAAAGAATGACGGAACGACGTACAGACTGTAATCAAATGGAAATTAAGATGAACAGTTTTATTCGAACCTTCATAGCTTTCTTGATCTATTGGCCAATTTCGCGGGCGACAGGAACTGCTTATCGAATCCACGCTGAGTCATTCGATTTTGTGGCACTGGCGATAGATTTCGGTCTGTTTGCAGTGATATTTACCCTGGTTTGGTGGATTACCGGTAAGACCCGATTAGGTAGAAAAAACGAAGTGTAGGGCAGGTTTCACCTGCCGCTAGGCAATAGTGGAATGGCATGCGCAGCATGCCCTACGCTTGACGCGCTCTCTCCATCACACTGGAGTACGACACAGGTTCAACTTCACCTGAATCAATTTGTTGAGCACGGGGTTGGGCAGCGGCCAATATGTCACGCTTCATCTCTAATTTGAACTCGGCAAGCATCTCATCAGCAGACTGCTTCACAAAGCCACTTTGTTCTGCCACTGCCAACTTTGCATTAATCGCTTCAGCACGTCGAGCACTGCGAATTAAGTCGTTAACCAATTCACTTTTATTCGCATAATCGCCGACGTTTTCGACGTGGTCCTTTAACCACGCGTCATTCCCTTCAGTCAGGGTGATACTGTGTCTTGGCATAGTGGCTCCACAATTTGATTGCACTTTTTTGATACACTTCTGGTGTAATATTACACCTGTTATTTTGACCACGCGAGTATCTGGTTGTAATACGATGTGAAGTTGATTTCGCAAAGGTGTAAGTGTGCTGTATAACTTTAGGTCAGGCTTCGTCCGCGACACGCAATGGTGACGTTAACCATAGCTGAGCGTCAGGCGGAGCCTGACCTACGGAAAATTAATGATTCTAAATCACGGGGTTACTTGCTAATCTGATGCTTTAATAATCACTTAGGTCATGGATGATATGCGCTCCTTCCTTGTTTTACTCTCGCTCTTTGTTTGCCTTACGTTAAACCTCGCTTACGCTGAAGACTTTGATCGAACGTGGCGGGCAGTCCCCCCAGAAACACTAACGGTAAGCGAAGAAAATGATCGTCTTATTCTGACCCTGACGCGGGATGCAGAAAGCGCGCGCCAGATGAGCTTTGTTATGCATAGCCGCGCTCTGGAAGTTGAAGCGTCTACCATCACGTTTACCTTGGACCTCAAAATAGACAACTTAGAAGAAGGCGCTGATGCGCTGACAATGTTGCGCTTTGATAATGCTGGTGGCGAATCTCTGGAGATCATTAACAGTGAGCTGCTGACAACCCAAACAAATGAATGGCAGACGGTTGAGATCTCGGGGGATATTGAAGAGGGAACGAACACGGTCGTATTTGGTTTTATTTTGCGCGGCGAAGGGACGGTGCACTTTCGTCATCCACGGTTTAGTGCCGACGGTGAGCCGAGCACGATACGGTCACCGCAAGCCCCCCGAGCAGAAACTGCGGAACCTGTTGAAACTTCCGGTATTGCTTATGACGACCTTGAGGCTGAGCACGTGCCCGCTATCCAGGCATTGGGTCAGGTATGGGGATTTTTAAAATATCATCACCCGGATGTAACAAGGGGCCTGCACCAATGGGATCTGGCGCTATTTGAGCAGGTCTCGCTGATGGTAGAGGCGTTGAGTGAAGACAATCACCGCTCGGTCGTCATTAATAGGCTTCATGCATGGCTGGATGACCTGGACGTAGATGCAACGCAGCAGTCTAATGCTGATGACGGTTCTTGGGTGAGTGGAATCCCGGGTTCAGTAGCAAAACGGCTTGCGAGCCTAGCCGAGCAGGACGTCGAGCAACAATTTTACGTTGGCATTGAGCACGGCTTTTTAAGCTTCCTGGACGAGCCTGGTTACAATCACTTGCAGCACATTGACGCTGGCTTTGCGTTACTGAGCTTGTTTCGAATCGCTGGTATTTATGAGCACTTTGCACCTTATCGCGACCTCGCGCCGGAACGGGATCAAGCGCTGGCAAATGCCATTGAGTCGTTGACTGATGTGCACGCAGAGCCGCAAGAGCAAGCGACGCTCTCGGCTATGCGAGCAATTAATGGTTATCTGGTGAGCCTGCAAGACGGTCATGTTGACTTGGGCAGCCGGCCATCGGTTAAGCCACTGCAAGGGGAATGCGAGCTCCCTGCACAGCTGATAATTATTGACGGCCAGCTGGTTGTTCAATCTTTGTTTGACGAGGGGAGTTTTGATGCGGACTTTGCGCCTGGCCACGTAATTCAGCAAATTGATGGGGTGGACGTAGCGAAGCTGATTAATGACAGCGCCCCACATTATTCAGGAAGTACGCCAGGCCAGGTTCATCTGCGTATTGCTGGAGACATTGGCCTGGGGGCGTGTGAGCGCGCTGCGTTGAGCGTTGTGGATGCTGCAGGTCATCTAAGTAGCGTCGAGGTGGAACGTGTTGAAGCAAGCGGGCAGTCGGCTAGCCGGGGACCAATCGCTGACAACCTGAGCACGCTCGATAATGCGGTTTATATTCATTTGCATGCTTTCAGTGAAAGTATGTACCCAGAGTTGGCGGATTTGCTTTCGAGTCATGACGATTTAATTATTGACGCGCGAGGCTACCCGAAAGAGTTCGTCGCGTTATCGTTGCCAGAGATGTTTGCCCAAGAGGATTATGATTTTGTGCGGCTTAATCGTGCGTCGCTGACGCAGCCGGGGCAGTTCGAGTGGCGCCCCAACCAACCTTTTATTGGTGCTGGTTACTGTGACCCTTGCCTGGATAACTGGCAAGGGCGGATTGCGCTGCTGGTTGATGAAACAACGGTGAGCCAGGGTGAATACACAGTCATGGCGTTGCAGGGCCTTCAGAGCGAGCATATTGACGTGCAGACTATCGGTTCTACTACGGCGGGCACTAATGGCAATTTTGCTAATATCCCGTTACCCGGGCCGATGGGCACTCGCATCAGTGGTATTGGCGTGTTTTATCCTGACGGCACGCCCACCCAGCAGCGTGGGGTTCGTATTGATCGTCCGGTGGCTTACACCCTGGAAAGCATTCGGGCCGAGCAGGACCCGATACTTGATGCCGCGTTGGATTGGTTGAGACAACGGTAGGTCAGGCTTCGTCCGCGACACGCAGTGGTGACGTTAACCATCGCTGGCCGTCAGGCGCAGCCTGATCTACGATTAAATGGGTGTCATACATGCCGCGCGTTATGTGGCGGGATTAAAATAATAAATAAGGGAATATTCATGAAAGCTCGGTTCGCAATTTTTTTGTCTCTGCTCATCCTTACAGCCTGCGCCTCCACAGCGCAGCAGCCTGCTGAAGAAATTTACCAACAGCGGCAAGGGTTGCAGCAAATTTGGCAAGGGTATGACCCGGTTGCGCGCGGGGTCGGTTACTACCAAGCCAACGACGGGCATGTGATTTTGACCCTGGACACAACCTCAGCACCGGCTAACTTTAGCCAACTGAGCCCAGGTGTTTGGCGTAGTAACGAACCTTTTCCCCACTTACGCCAAAATTTTTATATCAACACGCCATTGCATGACACCACAGCGACACTGGTGCGCTTTCCGCGTGAGAGTCGAAGCCCTTTTATTACCCTGGTTCATGAAGACTTTCATGGCTATCAAAGAGATAACTTTGCAAATGATTTCGTAACCAGTACGTTGAGCCGCTTTGATACAGGTTCGCTAGCGCTGAGTACTTTAGTTGCCGCCTTAAAGGTAGAAAGAGCACTGCTAAGTGCCGCTCTGGATGCTAAGGACGCTGCAATACGTGAGCAAGCTTTATTTCAGTATGCAGGTCTGCGCCTTTGGCGAGAAGCACAGCTCCCTGAGGAAAGTGTGACTGTTGAACGGCGCATAGAGACAAGCGAAGGTACAGCGAACTGGGTGGGTTACCGTGGCGAACAACAGCTCCAGGGTTATTCAGATAACACATTTACCAATAAGCTACTAACCGACTTAGGCATCGATTACGAGAATGTTAGCGGCAGTTTATCAGTACGCTTGATGACTGCACGGGTCTACAGCACAGGTGCTGCTTTGAGTGAGGTTTTGACCCAGACAACTGAGCATCAATGGCAAGTACTGGTAGAACAAGAGTCGGCAACGCTATTTAATACTCTATTAAACGCGTTTCAATGGCCACAGGATGCGTTACAAGAAGCTGGTGCAAGGATAGGGCAAAGTGAAGCGTTTACCCAAGCTGAAGGAAGAGCCTCAAGAATCAGTTGGCCAGACAGTGACGACTCGACACTAAATCGCATCGAACGCGACCACAACTGGAAACTGACCTTCTACTTGCCGCCGTCGAGCAGCTCAGCGGGTTTTACTGCGACCTCAGGTACCGTGACGCCACTAAATGACGACATCATTTTATTAAACCCAGTATCTCAGTTTGACATTGAAAGCGACGCACTAAGTTTAGAAATACGCAACTTGACCCTGGTTTACCGATGGGGAGGGGACAAGAATGCAGAAAACGAGGATCTGGACCCTGTACCATTAATTGTGTATCTCAATCGAATCGATAGTTCGCTGCTATGCGCCGATGAACAAACATTATGTGAAGGTCGTATCGACTCAATATCACAATCTGGCCTGACAATTCGAAGCGAAATGCCATTGCGTTATCAACTTGAACGCCTGGATCAATAAAGGTCAGGCTGGGCTTGCCGTTAGGCGATGGTGAGGGCGTGTAGGGCAGGCTGCGCCTGCCGCCGCACAATGGTGGAACGTCAGGCGGAGCCTGACCTACGACACAAAACGGCCCCATTCGGGGCCGTTTGTGTTTCAAACCATCAATCAATCGTTATAACGATCAAACCAGTCGATGATGCGGTTTAGGCGGTCGACGAGGTTAATCGGGCGGCCGGCGCGGGAGAGACCGTGGCCTTCACCGCGAAACACTGCCATCTCGGTTTCGACGTCATTGGCTTTAAGCGCGTAGAACCACTCCTCACCCTGACCAATGGGGGTGATGTGATCGTCGGTGCTGTGAATAATCAGCGTTGGGGTGGTCACCCGGTCAGCATATTTTAACGGTGACCGATCCCAGTAATAGTCGTAGTTCTCCCAAATGGTGCCACCAAACTCCACACGCATAGACTCAGGCGGGAACGCCTGGGTGCCGGCTTCGCTAATCCAGTTACTCACGCTGCGCTGAGTCACTGCCGCTTTAAAACGGTCAGTCTGGGTGGTAATCCAGTTGGTGAGGAATCCACCGTGGCTGCCACCGGTCACAAACAGACGGTCGGCGTCAATCCAGTCGTAGTTATCGAGCACGTAATCAACGGCCAGCATATTGTCTTCAAAGTCCGCTCCGCCGTAGTCTTCACGTACCTGATCACTGAAGTCCTGGCCATAGCCTGAGCTACCGCGATAGTTCACGAACACCACCGCATACCCACGCGCTGCCATCAGCTGCATTTCTTGCATAAACTGATGGCCCCACATGCCGCCTGGGCCGCCTTTGATATTCAAAATCAGCGGGTAGCTTTGTCCCGGTTGGCGATTCAGCGGCTCTAAAAAGAACCCATCGGTTTGGTGCCCACTCTCTCCAGTTACCTGAAAACGCTGGTAACGGTTAAAGCTTAGTTCGCTACGCAAATCATGACTGAACGAGGTCAGGCGGGTGTGACCATCGACATCACCGTTATCATTCCAGCGATGCATATACAGCTCTGGCATCATCGCTTCATGTTCACGGGTGGCAACAAAGCCATGCTCAGTCATATGTGCCTGACCAAGGCTGTAACCTTCGCCGTCAAGCTGTGTAAGCTCACGGGAGTCGAGATCAAAGCGCTGCAAAGTGCGGCTACCGCGCTCGTCGGCAACAAAATACAGCGCGCCGTTGAGCACCTCAATACCCTGAGGGCCGAGATCCATAGTCTCAACCAAGACCTCTGACCGCTCGCTATTGAGATCCATCACTTTTAGCGAGGTGTCCGCATAGGCCTCTGGGGTGTGCAGATACACAATCCGTGAATCATCCAGCCAACGCGCCTGGCTAGCACGACCTTCGTCAGTTGGTAGGGTCATTTCGTTGCCTTGCAGGTCAATCACAAACAGCGACTGCGAATAAGCACCTTCCAGTGCATCTTCATGGCGGTTGGCCGCAAACAATACCCGTGAGCCGTCTGGCGACAGCTGCACTTCATTGGCGTCATAACCGTCGCCGTGGGTGAGGGCGGTTAACTCGCCGTCCTCCGGGTTGTACAGCCATAGACTACGCTCACTGTCATGCTCAAGATAACCACCCTGGCGTTTATACACCGCATGGCGAGCTTCCCACACATCGGCAGTGTCATCGTCATCCTCGGCTTTTTCCATCGGGTCGCTGACGTCGGTTTTCAGGCTAATGGTCAATAGCATCTGCTGGTTGCCGGGCAACCAATGAAAATCACTCACTGAGCCTTGCTCAAGCTGCAAAAACGGCTGTGCTTCACCGCCGCGTAAACGAATGCGGTATAAACCTGAATCGCCATTACGTGAGCCACTGAACAGCAAGTAGTCACCGTCCGGGCTCCATTTGGCACCGGAATCAGAATTGGCGTAGGTAAACTGACGCAGGTCGGCACCATCGGCACCAACAACCCACAGGTTGCTGTCCCAACCACGCTTGTCATCTTGCATGCTGCGCTTGGCAAAGACCACATGCTCACCATTAGGCGACAGCTGTGGACTGCTGATCTGCACCATGTCGTAGTAGTCTTCAGCGCTGATGCCACGGCCGTCAGACGCCACCGTAGTCGCGCACGCTGCGGTCAACAGCGCCGCGCCAGTCAAAGTGAGTGAGTAAGTTGTTTTCATGCTTTATCCCGATTTTTAGTTTTGTTATTCGCAATAGATGAACAGCAAAAAGCCCGAACCATGTACGGGCTTTGAGTGACTTTTAACGTGTTGGCGATGCCTGGGCTGAACCGCGGAAAATTGCGTTCATCAGGAACAGATGCATACCGTCCACATAGGCCCGATAGTTTGGCTCCTGGGTGAAGCTAATCACCATGCCGCGACCTTGCGGCTGCACCATCACCAATGGTTTATAGGCGATTTGCTGACGATTTTCGTCCCACAGATACCCACTTGCCAGAACCTCGTCGCTGGCAGCAAAGCTTGCTACGTTACGACCATGGTTAATGGTCAGTGGGGTATAGATGTCACGGCCAATGTACATGCTATTCACACGTTCCGGCACGCCAGCGGTAAGCCAATGTTCCTGATCCACATCGACCCGGGCAATCACGCCACTGACCCAGTCAGGGTCGGCACTAGCGTCCTGAATGCGATGATTAAGCTGCTCGTCGGTAGTAATGATCTCCGCCACTGAGGTGTCACGGCCTGAGACTTCTTCAGGTTGTGATTTCGGCTCCAGGCTTGAATTAAGTAATGGGTTATCGCCTTCAATCACAAAGCGCGTGGCGTTACCTAAGGTAATCAGCACACCGCCGCCTTGCACCCAGCTGCGCAGGTTCTCACGACCCTGCTCACCGAATGCCTGGCTGTAACTGCCACGACCAGTGGCTGGCATTAACAACACATGGTACTGACTTAAATCTGCACTGCTTAACTGCGCCGGGCGAATCGCGGTGACCGGGTAATTGGCTTCCTGTTCAATTAAAAAACGGGTGCTGCCGGCACTCAGTACATTGGTCGGCTCGTCCCACACCATGGCGACGTTGGGCTGGTGCATGGTTTTCACATTCGCCGAGCCTACGTTCGGGCCACTGCGCATCCAGCTTGAATCAACCCCTTTCACCGCAGCGCCGCTCGCTAAAGCAATGCGCTCAACAGTAGCGGTAAGATCATCCGGGTTACCAGCACGGCTGATAATCAGGCTACCAGCTGAATACTCGGTCTCATCGTCATGGGTAAAGGCAAGATCGCTAGAGCGTACACGCAGTCCTTCCTGCAAGGCAGCAGAGAGGAAGCGCACGCCCGACATATCACCCCATGGCACGATAAAGCCGTAGCCAGCGTCTGGGTTGTCCAGCGACCCTTGTGCAATACGTTCACCCTCAAAACGCTCAAGGGCAACCCGCGGGGCGCGGTTACAGCTTTGCATGTCGAGGTTAAACATCAGCGGTAATGACCAGGCGGTGACGTCATAGATTTGGTCTGGCAGGTTGTTCGCGCGCAGGCGCTCCTGCTCTTCAATAAAGTCATCGTCCATCGGCACGTTGTCATCAAGCAGCGTGCGGATTAAGTGGTAAGTCGGCTGTGCGGCGTTCACTACAAAGGCACCTTCTGCATACTCTTCGCCACACGCGCGGAAGCTCTCACTGGCACGGTACACCTCAATGCCTTGTTCAGTAAGCACGGATGCAAGCTTCTGATGCCCTGCTGCGTCACGGGTCGCGGGGAATACATAGCTGCGAACATCGCCTTTGCCACCTTGGTCCACCGCGTTTTTACGGTAATCAAAGAAACGCTGCTTGAGTTCATCACCACGTTCGGCGGCCAGCTCAATGGTCGACATAAAGGCGACAAAGTTTTGTTGTACGCCGTCACCATAGGTCAGAATGTCACCGTCGCGGGTGCGGAACTGATGACCACGGGCAGAGCCCATCTCATAGGTCATTGAAATAGAACCGTGGTATAGCGGCCAGCTGGCGCCGTAGCCTGGGTAGAAGGCATCAAAGATTTCACGGGTAAAATAGTCATAACCGAAATCGTCAAACCAGCTCGCGTTATTGCGGCCAATCCATTCCAGCACTTCACGTTGTGGGCCGACGATGTGCGGGTTAAACGGATGCGCCTCGGGGCTGAAGTAATAGGGTAGATCGCCACCCATTTCATGAGAATCAACGAAAATAAGCGGATATGCCTGCTGAATCGCGGCAATACGACCGCGGGTTTCTGGCTGGGTTAGCGCCAGCCAGTCGCGGTTCATGTCAAATAAGTAATGGTTGGTGCGCCCATTTGGCCATGGCTCGTTGTGTTCGGCTGACAGGCGATCAGCAGAGGGGCTCAAGCCGACGGTGGCGTAATAGCGGCTGACAAAGCGCGCTCGGCCGTCAGGGTTTTGCAGCGGGTCGATATAAACAATGGTGTTGTCCATTAAGCCTGCAGTTTTCTCGCTTTGGTCCGCCAGCAGGTGATAGGTCAGCGCCATAGATGATTCCGCCGGGCTGATTTCATTGCCATGCACACTGTTGGCTATCCATACGGTGGCAGGTGTTTGCTCGAGCAAATCACGGGCATCGCGATCGTTTAAAGAACGAGGGTCTGCGATACGCCGCATATTGGATTCAAAGTCATCTAACTGATTCAGGTTCTCGGCACTGGAGACCACCACGTAGAACAGTTCGCGGCCTTCCCAGCTTTCAGCATAAGGGATCAGTTGGATGCGATCAGGATGCGCTTCGACAAGGTGGTCATAATACTGACGAATTTGTTCTGGGCTGGAAATGCGGCTGCCTAGTGGGTAACCCAGCACGTCTTCCACGCTGGCGACATCGCTGCGGTACTGTGACTCAGGGAATATGGGCAACCCTTGTTCGGTCTGTGCTTGTGCTTGCACGTTTTGACTGAACATAAGCGCTGGGCTGAGTGTTTGTGCCTGTGCGCCAGCACTAAGCGCAAGTGTGGTGGCAAGTGCCACCAACGATGGTGCCTGGAATGGAAAGCGTGACTTCATCAGTAATTCCTATGCTTGGTTGTTTTGTTGTTATGCGCGAGGGATTAAACCAGCCCCAGCTTTTCCACCGCACGCTCAAGCGCATGCAATAGACTGTCACTTTGGTGGCGGTGGGGCATGCCAGGTTCGGCGATAATGCCATCAACCACTGGCAACTTACCGCGATAGTCGGCCCCGAACTGGCTTATCACCAGGTCAATCACATCGGCCTGCAGGTGCTGGCCCATCCAGTCGAGCTTCTCATCTAAAGTTAATTTGCCTGCCGGACTTTGTTCCATCATCAGGTTATCGATAAAAATGACCTTTGCGTTAGATTCCGCGACAGCTCGCGTGATTTCTGTGACCAGTAACGGCGGCATCACTGAGGTGAGGAAACTACCTGGTCCAATAATGATCAGGTCACTGCCGCTAATATGGCGCAACGCTTCGGGTGTGGCGTGGACCGGAGGGTTGAGCATCAACCGCTTGGGCATATGCGGGAGCTCATCAATACAGAGCTCACCATGGCAGTCAAAGGCTTCGGCACTGGCACCAATAAGGTCCGTGGGCGATTCGCTCATGGGTAGTACCTTACATTCTACTTTGAGCAGCCGACTGAGTAGCTGAATACCATCAAGCGGGCGCGCACTGAGCTCGTCAAGTGAGTAGAGCAACAGGTTGCCAAGATTATGGCCGTGCAAGGATGAGTCAGAATTAAAGCGGTAATTGAGGACTTCTTTGGCCAGTGGTTGGTTGGCCAGTTGCGACAAACAGTTACGGATGTCCCCCCAGGCGATACACTGATGGGCGTCACGCAAAATACCAGTGGCACCACCGTTGTCGGTGGTGGCAACAATACCAATCAGGCGTTGGCGTAGGAATGACAGGGTGGCCATAAGCCGCCCGAGACCATGTCCACCGCCAATGGCCGTGACTTTACGAAGATGTTGAATATGCATAAATGCATTGTACTTATTTCCTCGCATAATGCATAGAATTGCAGTGCTGCCTTTGGCATCATAGGCTTGCAAGCCCATTCTGGCGAACTATAAGGTGCTCAGTAGTAGTGAATACACAACAACAGAAAAATGACCAGGGGGCTGCGCTTGGGGGCGGCTGGATACGCGCGATCTATAGTATTGTCCTGACCCTGGCATTGCCCGCTATTTATACCTACCTGTGGTGGCATGGTCGCAATAACCAGGGCTATCGTGAACGTTGGGCTGAGCGAGCGGCGTGGCAAGATGTACCACCAGAGTATCGCCGTTGTGTGGTATTCCACTGCGTATCGGTGGGCGAGTTAATGGCAGCAAAGCCACTGATTGAGCAATTTCTTGCGCTTAATCCTCAGCAACCTGTGGCGATTACATGCACCACGCCCACCGGTTCGGCATTGGTGAAAAAGCTGTTTGGTGAGCGGGTGTACCATTGCTATCTTCCATTCGACACGCCTTTAGCCGTGCGCCGCTTTATCAACCGCCTGAAACCGCGAGCATTGGTGATTCTGGAAACCGAGTTATGGCCGAACCTGGTGAGTCAGGCGCATCAGCACGGCATCAAGCTG
This sequence comes from Idiomarina sp., assembly GCA_020832105.1. GTDB lineage: Bacteria > Pseudomonadota > Gammaproteobacteria > Enterobacterales > Alteromonadaceae > Aliidiomarina. The sequence continues at coordinate 22,362 of JAFIFH010000001.1, read as the reverse complement.
ATGTTGGTGAATGCGCGCATGTCAGAGCGCTCCGCCAACGGTTATCATAAAGCGCGCTTGCTGATGGGCCCGATTTGGGGCGCGCTGGACATGGTGATCGCCCAGGACAACGCCAGCGCCGAACGATTTATCGACCTTGGTTGCGAGCCATCGCGGGTTCACATGCCTGGGAATATTAAATTCGATGTGCAAATCAGTGCTCAGACCAAGCAGGACATTGCGCTGTTCAAACCCTTACTTGGCGACCGCCAGGTGATTACCTTTGGCAGTACCCATGAAGGTGAAGAGTCACAGGCGTTAGAGGCTTTTGCGCAGATACTCAACGCCCGGCCGGACAGCTTACTGATTTTGGTGCCACGCCATCAAGAGCGTTTTGATGCCATAGCGCGGCTGGTAGAAAACTCGGGTTTGACGATGGTGCGGCGCAGCTCCGGGCGACCAATCACGAAAGGCACTCAGGTCTTGCTGGCCGATACCATGGGCGAAATGTTGCTTTGGTTTGGCGTGTCGACGATAGCCACCATTGGCGGTAGCCTGATTGAACGTGGTGGCCACAACCCACTGGAGGCGATGGCATTTGGCTTACCAATCGTCTCCGGCCGGCATGTATTTAATTTTGCCGACGTATACCGCCAGCTGGATGCGCGCCAGGCGGTGCGTTGGGTGGCGGATAGCCAGCAATTGCATGACACCTGGCTGGGTTTATTAGTGGAGCCGGGTACTGCGCAACGTATTGGTGCTCAGGCGCAACAGTTATTTGCCAAGCACCGGGGCGCCACCCAACGCAGCCTTGGCTTAATAGCAACGACCATGACTGATCATGCCCCCAAGGAGTTACCGTGACAATTCGTTATAATCAGGCATTAGTAAAGCAACAACCGCAGCCTGAGCATTTCTCACCGCAGTTCTGGCAGCAGGCAGGTCAGCAAAGTGGCTCGGCAGGGGGGCGTAATCTGGCCTATTTCATTCAGGCCGACAACCAGCTTAGTGAATTGCCGATGGTGCTCCGCCATTATTATCGCGGTGGTTTAGTGGGTAAAGTGAACCGCGATTGGTTTATGGCCACGCAACAGCCACGCAATGTGGCAGAGTACGAGTTGCTAGAATGGATGCACGGGCAGGGCCTGCCGGTACCCCGACCGATTGCGTTATTAACCACCCCAAAGTTTGGGCTTTGTTACCAGGCGGATATACTCATAGAGCGCCTGCCATGTGACGCTGACATGTTTACCTTGTTACAGCAGGGGCCGCTGGCCAGTAGTATGTGGCAACAGATAGGCCAGACTATCGCGAGGATGCACCAGCATGGGGTGTACCACTCGGATCTGAATTGCCACAATATTTTGCTGGCAGTGGGTGGCGAAGAGGCCGAGGCCGACAAAGTTTGGCTGATTGACTTTGATAAGTGTGAGCGGCGCAAGCCTGGTGAATGGAGCGATCAGAACCTGGCGCGGCTGCGTCGTAGCCTGGATAAAGAAAAGGGCTTGCACCAAGGCTTTCATTTTACCCAGAAAAACTGGCAATCGCTGGTGCAGGGGTATGAAGGTAGAAAGGAATAAAGGTAAAAAGGTATCAGGCTGAGTGACGTTGCAACACGGCATTGGCAAACCACATAATCATGGCAACATTTAGGTGAGGAACCTGTATTGAACACATTCTCTTTAGTCAGTTTACGCGGCACCATGGCACTGACAGTGCTTGCCGGCATCCTTGGTTGCGCGCCCATGTCGGCGAATGGTGATAACACAAACACCGCCGACAGCGACGACGATGGTGCCAACTTGTGCTTATTAACGGCCCGGGCATACCAACAAGATGCCACGCAACGCGCCGATTCAGCGGTGATGATTAAGGCAGAGCTTGCAGTCAATGACGCCCAGCGCTCACGGGGGCTGATGCATCGTGAACACCTGGGGGCAGACGAAGGGATGCTGTTTTACTACCCGCGGTCGGACTATCGAGGGTTTTGGATGTTCCAAACCCTGATTGTGTTAGATATTGCTTTTATTGACGACGACGGCCGTATTTCACAGATTAAAACCATGGAACCATGCATGAGTTCGAACCCACGCCATTGCCCAGGCTATCAGTCAAATAGTGCGGCACGCGCGGCCTTAGAGTTAAATGGCGGTGCCTTTGCCGATTTTGGTATTATGGAAGGTGATTACGTTTTAGAGCGTACTTGTGAACAGGCGCCGTGGGCCGAGGGTTGGTAATGCATTTGCGCACCGTGTTTAAATATCCATTGTTGTTGCTGGTGCTGGTTGTGGCGGGTTGTACTACGACCACCCGCAGCGTGAATGAGTCACCACAGGACCCACAAGTGCAACGCCAACCGCAACAACAAGCCCCCACAACAACACCGACACGGCAAGCTAGCCGGCGCACAAGCACGCAAACCCTGAGCGCGGCACAAATGGACCGCTTGGTGCAGGCCGATGTGGATCAGTTACTGCAGCGAGGCGTTACCAGCAGCCAGCAAGTCATCCAGGTGTTTGGTCGACCGCACTCAATGACCCGCAGTGGTGAAGAGCTGTATTGGAACTACACCCACCAGTTTCGTGATGAGCGGCGCAATGTGGGTGGCCTGAAAAGCCTGACCATTTTATTTGATCAAGCCGGACGGGTGCAGGATTATGATTTTCAGGACAACACCTTCAACCTCAATTAAGTCTTATTTAAGTCGTTAAGGACCTCCATTGGATTACGCACTCTATCTGTTTGGCGCGCTGGCGCTGATTTTTAATTTTATTGGTTATCGTCAAAACACGATTAACCGCTATCGGTTAGTCTCGGCGTTTGCGCTGGCATTTTTAAGCGCGCACTTTTTCTTACTCGGTGCAATGGCCGCAGGTATTAGCCTGGCGCTGGGTGCCGTGCGTAATATCGTGGCAATGAAATACCGCCAACGCTGGATTCTGTATCTGTTTGTCTTATTGAATGTCGGCTTTTGTTTATGGGAATACCTGATTGTTGGGAACAGTGCTTTGCTGTTTGTGGCCTATGCCTCAGCGCTGGTATTTACGGTGGGCTCTATTGTGCTGGAAAGCGCGGCGAGTATTCGCCGCTGGTTTATCCTCGCCGAGCTACTCGGCCTGGTGTATGCCATTGCCGTCGGCAGTATTTTCGGTATTTTGTTTAATATCAGTAACCTGACCAGCATCATTACGAAGATGCTGAGCGAGCGCAAAAGTAAAGCCGTAGAAAGCGCGCGCAAGATGTAACAGCGTCCATTGGTCGCAGCCAGCGCGTGTATTATCGCGTGCTGGCTCGACTTTGTCCGGTATCAGTGCTTTGATAGAGCGCTAAGTTGTATAGAACATTCTTATCAATATTTTTTAGTCTAGGGGAATTGCATGAAACGCACGTCATTATTAGCCGTTAGCGTAGCCTTAGCACTCGGTACTGCCGCGTGTTCAGACACCAGCGAGCGCAGCCAGAGCGACGCTCAACCAGCGGAACAAAACACCCAAAGCACCGTCAGCAGCGAGTATGGTGAGCTGACCTCCGGCGTTGAGCTCGACAACATGGACACCGATGTCCGTCCACAAGACAATTTCTTCCGTTATATCAATGGCCAGTGGCTTGAGCGTACTGAGATCCCTGCGGACCGTGCGCGCTGGGGTAGTTTTGACGAGTTGCGTGAGCGTGCCGAGCAGCAAGTGCTTGAGATCGTGCGTGAACTGGCTGAACGTGGTGGTGCCGAAGGCTCTAACGAGCAAAAGATCGGTGATTTATTCCGTTCATACATGGACGAAGACACCCGCGAAGCACGTGGCTTAAGCCCGCTGGATGAGTCTTTAGCGCGCATCGACGGCTTAGCCAGTCATGACCAACTGGCCGAGTTCTGGGGCGAGCAACAACGTCGCCGTGCAGGCACCCCAGTTGGTATGTTTGTGGGCCAGGACCAGATGCAGTCTGATCAGTACATCACCACCTTGAGCCAGTCAGGCCTGGGTTTACCGGACCGTGATTACTACGTCAATGACAGCGACAGCAATCTTGAGCTGCGTGAGCAATATAAAGAATTTATCGCGAACTTGTATAACGCTGCTGAGTGGGACGGTGGTGAAGACGCTGCTGAAACCATTCTTGAGCTGGAAACCAAGCTGGCTGAAGCACAGTGGACACGCATCCAGAACCGTGACCGCCAGGCAAGCTATAACAAAATGACCGTCAGCGAGCTGAACGAAGATGCACCAGGTTTTGCCTGGGACCAGTTCTTCAGCGCTGCGGGTGTTGATATTGAAGAGGTGGTGGTACGCCAGCCAAGCTATATGCGCGACTTTGCTGACATGTATGCAGACGTCAGCATAGAAGACTGGCAGACCTACCTGCGTTTCCATACCCTGCGCCAGGGTGCGGGCTACCTGACCGCGGCGCTGGGCGATGCCAGCTTCGATTTCTACGGCCGTGTTTTACAAGGCCTGGAAGAGCAGCGTGATCGTGAAAAACGCGGTGTATCGACGGTAGAAAGCGTGCTTGGTTTTATGGTCGGTGAAGAGTATGTGAGCCGTCATTACCAGCAAGAGTCAGCTGAGCGCATGCAGGAAATGATCGACAACCTGATGGTTGCGTTTGAAGAAGCGATTAATGACCTTGAGTGGATGACCGACGAAACCAAAGAAGAGGCACAGGCTAAGCTGTCGACCTTTACTGCGAAAATTGGTTACCCGAACGAATGGCGTGACTATGACTGCGTATCTATTGCAGCAGACGACCTGGCTGGTAACCTGATGCGGTCTGGCGAATGCGAGTACGAGCGCATGATTGGCCGCTTAGGTGAAGAAGTCGACACAGAAGACTGGGGCATGACGCCACAGACCGTGAATGCGTATTACCGCTCAACCATGAACGAAATCGTTTTCCCGGCTGCGATTTTGCAACCGCCATTCTTTAACGTAGATGCAGACGATGCAGTGAATTACGGCGCTATTGGTGGCGTAATTGGCCATGAAATTACCCATGGTTTTGATGACCAGGGCCGCCGTTCAGACGGTGAAGGTAACCTGCGTGACTGGTGGAGCCCTCAGGATGAAGAGCAGTTTACTGAACGTGCACAAATGATGATTGACCAGTACAGTAGTTTCAACCCCATTGACGACCTGTTTTTACAAGGTGGTCTTGGCCTGGGTGAGAACATCGCTGATTTGGGTGGCCTGACGGTGTCGTACCGTGCATACCAGAACTCACTGGGTGGTGAAGAAGCACCGGTGATTGATGGAATGACCGCTGAACAGCGTTTCTTTGCGGGTTGGGGGCAAATCTGGCGGATCAAGTTCCGTGACGAAGCATTGCGCCGTCAGGTCGTGCAGGGGCCACACTCGCCAGGTAAATACCGTGTTCTTGGTGTGCTGTCTAACATGCCTGAATTCTATGAAGCCTATGGTGTAGAAGAGGGTGACGAGATGTACCGTGGTGAAGACGTGCGGGTTAAAATCTGGTAAGTGACCGGAATTAGCAGCCGAAGCTACGAAAACGCCGACCCTAGGGTCGGCGTTTTGATATGCTAAACACTACTATCTGGCGTTTGAACCCATGTAACGCTGATTCAACCGGAATTCTTGCCGACCGCGAATGCGGCCCAGATTGCGGCTGGTGCCCAACCGATAAGCGTGAGCTGTAAGATCAGGCAGATAATCCCGGCAAAGGGACGCCCGATGGTGAAGAAAGCCAGCCAGGGCAGCAGGATCGCAATGATTAAACGCATAAAAATTACCTCTTTAGGAATAACTTAGTAATAAGTGTAGCTAATATTTAAAGGAATGCGCGAATGAAACATGACCAACTGATTGATTTTCGTAGTGATACGCTGACAAAACCCAGTACCCAGATGCGTCAGGTCATGGCCAATGCGGAAGTAGGCGATGATGTGTATGGCGAAGACCCGACGGTAAATCGTCTGGAGCAAAAGGTTGCAGCGCTACTTGGTAAAGAAGCCGCAATTCTGTGCTCAAGCGGCACCCAAAGTAATCTGCTTGGCATTCTCAGCCAATGTCAGCGCGGCGAAGAATACATTGTCGGCGCGCCCTACCATACCTACAAATATGAAGCGGGCGGTGCAGCGGTACTCGGCGGCGTCGTGCCACACACGGTGCCGTTAAGTGACGATGGTGGCGTTGATGCCCAGGCTTTGCGGGCGGCTATCAAAGCAGACGACCCGCATTTTCCTATTTCACGCTTAATTTCATTGGAAAACACCCACCTGGGTCGAGTGGTGCCACAACAGCGCATGCTCGACGCCCGTAAGGTGGCCGATGAATTTGGTTTATGCCTGCACCTTGATGGTGCGCGGTTGGCTAATGCGGCCGTTGCCAGCGGTGAGTCGATGGCGACGCTGGCGGCACCTTTTGACACTGTATCCTTGTGCTGTTCAAAAGGCCTTGGCGCGCCAGTCGGTTCGTTATTGGCCGGCTCTCATGAGGTCATTCACAAGGCGCGGCGCTGGCGCAAAATGCTCGGGGGTGGGATGCGCCAGGCTGGGGTGCTGGCAGCGGCGATCGATTATGCGCTAGACCAGCAAATGCAACGACTGGATGAAGACCACGCCCATGCCCAGCGCCTCGCTCTGGGAATCATTGGCCTGCCAGGTATGCGCGTGGCCGAGAGTGCGACGAATATGCTGTATCTGCATTTCGATCGCACGGAAGATGCAGCAAAGGTCAGTGCGTTAGCCAAAGCGCAGGGCATTTTAGTGCCTGCCCAGGCCGATATGCGCTTAGTGACCCATATCGATATTGACAATATGATGATTGAACGTGCAGTGAATGTGCTCAATAGTATTCTTGCGGACGTACTGGCTAAGCCTGAGGTGCCTGTCACAAACTAAGCATCAGGTACACTGGAGCTAACAGCGCCTTGTGTTATCTTTAGCCATGGATGGTAAAGAACAGCGGTTTACTTGCACAAGTTATCTGCACCGATGACGTGCAGGGTGAACACGCAGTGAATAAGGAATTGATGTGTCAGTAACCCAGCCTAAGCAAAATCAATCGGCGCCACACAGCAGCACAGCGCAGCTTAGTTTGACCACTCAACCCGCAGCGGATGCCAGCGGGGTAGTGGTCAGGCTCAGTGGTGTCTGGGTGCTGGCTGATTACCGTGCCGGCCAGCGCGAGCTACAGGCGTTTGCCAGTCGCCACCAGGACAGCGAACAGGTGGTTACGCTTGATGGGCGTGAGATCACTCGCCTTGATACCTCGGCAGCGCACCTTTTATACCAGTTCTTTGGTGCACAGGCCCTCGAGCAGGGGCAGTTTAAAGACGAGCATCGTAACCTGGTGCAATTGGTGCTGAGCGCCTGCGAACAAAAAAGTCCGTTACCCCCTAAACCTGACAATTCACTTGTTGCGCTGTTGGCGGAAGTTGGTGAGTTTTGTACCAATGCCTTTCGTCAGCAAAAGCTATTACTGGGCTTTCTCGGCCAGGTTTTAATTAGAATCCTGCAGGTATTGGTCAGCCCAACTCGCTGGCGAATAACCCCCCTGGCGGCCCAAATCGAGCAGGTGGGCCTGAATGCGGTGCCTATTGTCGCTTTGCTGACCTTTCTGGTGGGGGCGGTGGTCGCCTTCCTCGGGGCGACGGTGCTGGGGGATTTCGGTGCCGATATTTATACCGTTAACCTGGTGGGGTTCTCTTTTCTGCGCGAGTTTGGTGTGTTGTTGGCGGCAATCTTACTGGCTGGGCGCACTGCGTCAGCGTTTACCGCCCAACTTGGCTCAATGAAAGCGAATGAAGAAATTGATGCCCTGCGCGCCCAGGGGCTAGACCCCCTTGAACTATTGGTGGTCCCGCGAGTGCTGGCGATGATGATTAGTTTACCTGCGCTGACCATCTTAGCCATGGTCAGCGGGGTGGCAGGCGGTATGTTGGTGTGCTGGCTGGCGCTGGATATTTCACCGCAACTTTTTATGTATATTTTTGCCCGCGATATCGATATCAGCCACTTTTGGTCAGGTCTGGTAAAGGCTCCGGTGTTCGCTTTTATGATTGGCCTGATAGGGTGCCTGGAGGGCTTTAAAGTGGCGGGGAGCGCGCAATCGGTGGGTGAACACACCACCTCAAGCGTGGTGCAGTCGATATTTATGGTGATCTTACTAGACGCATTATTCGCATTATTCTTTATGGAGATAGGCTGGTGAGTGAGGCAATGATTGAAGTCACCGGCCTGCGTAATCAATTTGGCTCGTTGGTGGTGCATGACAATCTGGATCTTCAGGTCCGCCGCGGCGAAATTTTAGCCGTGGTGGGTGGTTCAGGTTCGGGCAAATCGGTGCTGCTGCGCAGTATTATTGGTTTGCATCGACCCAGCGCAGGCAGTGTCCGGCTCAACGGCATTGATATGTTGAGCGCCGATGATAGCGCCCGCCAGGCGGTGGAGCAGAATATTGGCGTGCTGTTTCAAAAAGGCGCACTGTATTCGTCACTGGACGTGATTGAAAACGTGATGCTGCCACTGCGCGAGCATAGCGATTTGGACGAGCGTTCGATTCGTGATCTGGCAATGTCTAAGCTTGCCTTAGTGGGGCTGCGCACAGATGTGGCTAATACCACGGTGCAGTCCTTGTCTGGCGGCATGATTAAACGGGTTGCGCTGGCCCGAGCGCTGATTCTGGAGCCGCAGATATTATTTTTAGATGAACCCACCGCTGGGCTCGATCCGGTGGGTGCGAACGCATTTGACGACCTTTTACTGACCATTCAGCGCGCATTGGGGCTCACCGTCTTCCTGGTGACTCACGATTTAGACAGCTTGTATAAGGTCAGTGACCGTATCGCGGTATTAGCAGAGAAAAGAGTGCTGGTGGTTGACACCCCCGAGCGCGTTGCCAACTTCGACGAACCCTGGATTCAGTCTTATTTCCAGGGGCCGCGAGGCAGGGCAGCACAAGTGAGTCAGCAGCAGGAGAAAGAACATGGAAACTAAAGCACATCACGTGCTGGTCGGCGCCTTTGTATTGGTTGCCGTCGGTATTTTAATTGGGGTGATACTGTGGCTTGGCCATAGCACGGCAGACCGTGACGTACATCATTACGAGATCGTATTTGATGATGCGGTAAGTGGCCTGGCACCGGGTAGCCCGGTGGAATACAGCGGAATTACCGTAGGTGAGGTGCAAAGTTTGCGCTTGGATGACAACGACCCGCGGGTTGTGCGGGTGAGAATTCGGGTCGCTGCCGACACCCCGGTGCGTGAAGACACTGGCGCGCGACTTGGGTTAGCCAACATTACCGGCAGCTCGCTGATTCGGTTGTATGGCGGCAGTCCAAACAGCCCAAGGTTAATTGGTACGGCGGACGAACCTGCCATTATCCGTGCCGAGCAGGCGGGTATTAACCGGCTGTTGGCGAATAGCGAAAGCTTGCTGGGAGATGTGAATTCACTGGTGCAAAACATCAACAATTTGTTCTCTGAAGAAAACACCATGCGCGTAGCGAGCACCCTGGACAATGTTGAGCAAATCAGTGCCATGCTCGCCGAACAGCGGGATGAATTTGGCGAACTGATTGCAGACCTGCGTACCAGTATGCAGAGCTTTTCACGCTTTGCTGACACCAGTAGTGACTTCTTACAACAGGAAGGCCATCAGTCGTTGGCACAGTTGCGAGAGACTCTGGCATCGGTGGAAAACCTAAGTGGTGAACTGACAGAGTTTATGCAGCAGAATCAGCCGGCGTTGCAACGCAGTATTGAAGGATTCCAGGGGGTCGGGCCGGTCACCGACGATTTGCGTATGACCCTGCAAAGTATGCAACGCTTGATCCGTCAGCTTGAAGCCAACCCACAAAGCATATTTTTGCGCCGCGAAGTGATTGAAGAGGTGAACCCATGAAGTTAATGCATTTGAAAGCCTTGCTGGCGCTGGTGGCACTGGCGCTGGTCAGTGCCTGCAATATTATCCCTGAACCCAGTGAGACGCGGGTCTACCCATTAACCCAAAGCACCTCGTTAAGCCCGGTCAGCGCCACGTACCCCGGCAGTATTCGGGTGACTCAGCCTACCGCATTGCAGTCCCTGGACACTACACGGCTGGTGGTGTTGCGTGAAGATGGACGCCAAGCCTACTGGCAGGACATTCGCTTACAGGACCGTTTGGCGCTGGTGTTGCAGTCGTCATTGGTACAAGGGTTGAATCAGGCGCAGGTCGCTCGACACATTGTGACCGATAGTGACGGGGCAAGTTACGATGTGGCGCTCACCAGTGCCATTGAGCGCTTTGCGATTGTGCAGGGTGACACCTGGCAGGCTGAGGTGCAGATCCGTTTCCAGCTGCAGCAAGGGCGTGATCGCCAGGTCATTGCCAGTACTTCGCTGGCCGCGACACGGGGCTTAGACGGTCGTGATATTGGCCATGCGTTTCGCGCCTTGAGTGAGGCCAACGCAGACGTGCAACAGGCACTCGCTGACTGGATAGTCAGCGAGCTTGAGCAATAACCTGAGGCCAGCTTACAGCGCGTCGAGTACGACTTGATGGTGTTCTTTGGTTTTGAACTTATCGAACACCTGGCTAATGGTGCCGTCCTTTTCTATGAGGAAGCTGATGCGATGAATACCGTCGTATTCTTTGCCCATGAATTTTTTCAGGCCCCACACACCGAACTCTTCAGCGACCTGGTGGTCTTCATCCCCAAGTAAAATGAAATTTAGTTGATCGCGCTCGGTGAATTTGGCCAGCCTTTTTGGTGCATCCGGGCTGATGCCAACGGCAATGGTGTCCTTTGCGGTTAACTGTTCTTTATGGTCGCGCAGGTTTTGCGCCTGCACAGTGCAGCCTGGGGTCATGGCTTTCGGGTAGAAATACACCAGCACGCGGTTTTTCTTGAGTAAATCAGCTAAAGCGACAGGTTCGTCAGACTGATTGGGAAGGGTGAACATCGGCGCTTTATCGCCTGCTTGTAAGGTCTTCATCGGAATACTCCTTGAGCTTGGTTACATAACGTGAAGTTAGCTTCACGACACTAAATCATAAAATAGCCTGCAAACTCGATAAGGGTTTGAAGACACATATCTAAACATAGGGTAAAGCATTCTGCCAGTGGCGGCTTGTCCCCTTGTGTTTAGCCGACTGCACAAGTAAGATTGGGCACTTAAAAAATGCTGGGAGAGAATATGCTAACAGGTAGTATGGTTGCATTGGTGACCCCATTCACCAGGCATGGAAACGTCGACTACAATTTGCTTGCAGAACTGATTGAACTGCATATCAAACAAGGTACTGACGCGATTGTTGCGGTGGGTACAACGGGCGAATCGCCGACCTTGAGTCACGACGAACATGTTGATGTGGTGCGCGCGACAGTAGAGATCGCAAATGGCCGGATTAAGGTGGTTGCAGGTAATGGCTCAAACGCCACCGCAGAATGCGTGCAATTAACAGAACGCATGGCGGGTCTGGGGGTTGATGGTTTCCTGAACGTAACGCCTTATTATAATAAACCCAGCAAAGCCGGCATTATCGCGCATTATAAGGCAGCCGCTGAAGCCAGTAACGTGCCGCAAATCTTATATAATGTGCCTGGTCGTACGTGCTGTGATTTATCGACAGAGTTGGTTGCTGAGCTTGCTCAGATCCGGAATATTGTTGGTATTAAAGAAGCAACGGGTGATGTTTCACGGGTCAAGCCTCTGAAACAGGCCTGCGGCCCGGACTTCATTTTGCTCAGCGGTGATGACCCAACAGCTTGCGAGTTCTTGCTTGAAGGTGGTGATGGTGTGATTAGCGTGACTGCGAACCTCGCGCCCAAAGCAATTAAAGCACTGGTCGATGTGGCCCGGCAGGGCGACCGTGAGAGAGCACAGGCTATTGATGCGCCGCTGCGTGAATTACACGACAAATTATTTATCGAAGCCAACCCCATGCCAGTGAAGTGGGCGATGGCACGTTTAGGCTGGATCAACGAATTTTATCGGTTACCGCTCACGTCTCCGGAACTTGAGAGCCAAAAAGCTATCGAAACAGCGTTAATCAATGCTGGTTTATTAAAAAAATAACGGAGTTTGCATGAAGTTATGGCGAGGTTTTGCCATTGCGGCGACAGTCGCGGCAGTTGCGGGTTGTGCGTCACAACGTGACCAAGCGCAAGGTGGTTACGACTATCTGGACGTCGAAGAGCGTCCAATTTTACTGGTCCCTGAGGGGATGACAGCAGTTGCTCAGTCTCCTGAGTTTCGTATTCCTGAGATCGAAGGCGAGCATGGCCCATTGGGCCGAGCGAACACCATTCGTGCACCACGGCAGGTAATGCCGCTAGTGCCGGGTAGCCGTATCGAGGAAGGCAGTCGCCAGTCGCGTATCTGGTTTGATGCAATTGAAGACATGGAAAACGTGTCCGGATGGGTGTGGGAAGAACTGCTGGCAGTGCTTGATGAAGAAGGCTACGAAATCGCCGAACTTGAAGACATGTCGAGTGTGCGCACCGCAACGAAAGAGCAGGATCAAGGCTCCCGGGCACGCGGTGGATTATGGTCTGCTTTACGTCGTGACCGCATTGATTTTAGCGCCAGCTACAGCCTGAATATCAACATGCAGGCACCTACTCACGGTCGCTCTGCGATGCTTGAGGTGGATGCCAGCGATGTGCGTTGGTTTGAGGATGGTGAACAAACCACGGCACCACCGTTCTTACAGCGTGAGTTAGAAGCGTCATTTATTAATGATCTTGGCATTCGTATGCAACGCAACTTTGATCGTGAGCGGGTTGCTCAGGTTCGTGCTACGCGTGCGCTGCGCCATGCAGAAAGTCCACAAGGCGACCCGGCATATGCTCTTGATACCACCTTTGAAGCGGGTTGGGTGATGATGCCTGGTGTCTTTGAATACCTTGGTTTTGTGGTTGAAGATTTAAGTCAAACCGACGGTGTCTACCTGGTCGACTATCAACCGGGTGGTGAAGTTGGCTTGTTTGGTCGTTTAGCATTCTGGCGTTCTGAAGACCTTGGTTTGCTTGGGCTACCACGTGGCTCCGGCTACGAATTCCAACTTGATGAGCGTGAAGGTGTACTGTATATCACCATTAGCCATCGCGACGAGCTGTTGGATGAAGAGACAATGGACGAATTATTCCCTGTGTTTGCTGAAGCCTTCAGTGAGCATGCTGACTAACTAAGCTGTGAGACGAAAGACGATCATGGAAAAACGTGAAGAGCTGTACCGCGGGAAAGCAAAAACTGTTTATACCACAGACGACGCTGAGCGGTTAATTTTGCAGTTTCGTAATGATACCTCTGCCTTTGACGGTGAGAAAATTGACCAGCTTGAACGTAAGGGCATGGTTAATAACAAATTTAATCACTTTATTATGCAGAAGCTTGAGCAGGCTGGCGTACCGACCCAGGTCGACGCGCTGCTGTCGGACACTGAATCTTTGGTTAAGAAGCTTGAGATGATTCCAGTGGAGTGTGTGGTACGAAACGTTGCCGCAGGCTCTTTGGTTCGTCGCCTGGGGGTTGAAGAGGGGATTGAGCTCAATCCACCAACCTTCGAATTCTTCCTCAAGAATGACAAGCTTCATGATCCCATGATCAACGAATCACACATTGTCACCTTTGGCTGGGCCACGGAAGCGCACATTGCAGAAATGAAGCGCTTGACCTTCAAGGTCAATGAGGTGCTGAAAGCGCTGTTTGCCGACGCTGGCATGTTGCTGGTTGACTATAAACTTGAATTTGGTCTGGCTGGCGAGCAGTTAGTGCTTGGCGACGAATTCACCCCAGACGGGTGTCGTTTGTGGGACGCTGAAACCAAGACAAAGCTGGACAAAGACCGCTTCCGTCAAGGTTTAGGTGGTGTGGTTGAAGCCTACGAAGAAGTTGCGAAACGTATTGGTGTTGAGCTCTAATACACCTTACAAATCGATGAAAAAAAACGCGGCAGAGTGATCTGACCGCGTTTTTTAGTTAAGGGACAGGAAAATCGTTTATTGCAGGTAACGGGCTAAAATTGCGTCATATTCGCCGTTATCACGAAGCTGCGCCAATGCTTGGTTGAAGGCCTCTACCATCGCTTGATCGGTACTCTCTTTGCTGAACATCACGTATACAGAGTCCGCGGTCAGCTCAATGTCGGAGGCGGTAATATACTCAGCAAGCCCTTTGCGTCGGATCAGTGACTGACCAACCACTCGGTCTTCTAAAAAGCCATCAATATCGTGGTCAAGCAGTCGTACTAAGTTAAACTCACCCATCATCGCATTCATAAACTGCGTATCGCCGTTGCGTTCACGAGCACTGTCGTAATGGCTTTGAAACTCATCACCATAAAAGTAGCTGTCGACAATACCTATACGCATCTCCTGGTCGAGCACTGCGCTTAAATCCATATCGGCGAACAGGCGCTGGTTGTCCTCGCGAATGAAAAGAACAAACTGCTCTTCACGATAGCCGTCAGAAAAGTAGGCATAGGCCTCACGCTCAGAGGTTTTGGACGCGCCCATAAGCATATCCACATCACCACTTTGCATATCGTGCAGCAAATCAACCCAAGTGGCTTGACTGAACTCGAGCTCACAGCCCATCAACTGTGCAGTCGCTTCGGCTATCTCGATATCTAAACCGCGAACCTGCTCACCAATATCGACAAACTGGTAGGGTTCCCATATATCAAACCCGAGCGTGAGCTGACATTCGCTAACCGGTGCATCCTGCTGCCTTGACTCGTTGCTGGTTCGCTCGTCGTCCTCACGACTACGTTCGTAGGTTTCAAGTTGTTGCTGGGCGACAGGTTCTTCGTAGTCGCTATACGCGTTGCGATCATTGTTGGCTGGTGAGCAGGCAGCCAGAGTAAAGCTGCAAAGCCCAAACATCAGTGTGCGTCGAATGGTCATAACCACCCCTAAGCTTGTGTGACTGGGTATCTTTACTATAGAGGGTAATGGTTAATATTGCTTAATTTTCAATCGAATCCGCCGGGCAGACATTCGCCACATACCGCCTGAACAGGCTTTCAACGTGTTCGCTTAGCCAGCCAAGGTGAGCAGGCGGATGCGCCTGCCAGACCCGGCTGAGCAGGGCTGGGGTCAGTGCCTGCTGATAGCCTGCAGAGAGTGGTGCATAGCTTAGGTGCCAGGGTTCACAGTTGACGCCACCAAGGTCCCGCGCATAAGGCCAGTAAAAGCCAAATTTTCCGGCGTGCGCCTGCAACCACTGGGTGAGCGGGCCGAAAGGCCCGTCATTGGCGTATTCCCAGGGCTCAAGTTGGAGCTTGTCTGCACCCAGGGCGTCGGGGTCATAAATGTCCATATCGGTGCCCCAGTGGTGACGGCTTGCCCCGGGCATGGCAGACCAGCGCAAAATCTCATGTAATGCAGTATCCGCTGGCATTGCCCCCAGGGCATCGGTTTTACGTTGCCAGATAGCGGCCTGACGATGGTAATCACGAAAGCCGCTGGCAATTTGCAGGTGATGACCCGCCGCCTGAGCCGCCTGTTGCATCGCGGTAAAAGCGCTGACCGACTGGCGGTGGACGCGTTGGCCCGGACTGATTTCAATCACGTGGGTGTCACTCAGGCCGCACAAGATGTCAGCGCTGATAGCCATCAGTCTGGTTTCACTAGCAGGTTAATTAAAGTTTGCTCGTACATGTCGGTGAGCTTGATCAGATCCTCATGAGCAACATATTCATTCACTTTGTGAATTGAGGCATTGACGGGCCCCAGTTCGAGCACCTGGGCGCCAGTGGGTGCAATAAAGCGCCCATCAGACGTGCCGCCAGCCGTTGATAAGGTCGGTAAATGCCCGGTCACCTGTTGCACTGCTTCACGTGCTGCTGCAACCAGACTTCCACTGTCGGTTAAAAACGGACTGCCATTGTGGGTCCAGTGAATGGCATAATCCAGACCATGGCCATCGAGCATACGTAAGATACGGTCCTTGAGCTGTTCTGCGCTGGTTTCTGTGCTGTAACGTAGGTTAAAAGACACATGTAGTGCGCCAGGTATGACATTACCAGCGCCGGTGCCCGCATGCAGGTTAGATATCTGAAAGCTGGTGGGGGGAAAGAAGTCATTGCCTTGGTCCCACTCAGTTTCGGCCAGCTCATGTAGCGCCGGGGCCGCCTGATGGACTGGGTTACGCGCCAAATGAGGGTAGGCTACATGGCCTTGAATGCCCCACACTTGAAGGTCGCCGGTGAGGCTGCCGCGGCGGCCATTTTTTATAATATCGCCGCAAAAATTAGTACTCGAAGGCTCGCCAACAATACACCAGCTGATTTTTTCATTGCGCGCTTCAAGGGTGTCAATGACCCGGGTCGTGCCATTAATAAATGGGCCTTCTTCGTCACTAGTGATCAAAAAACTGATCCCACCGCGATGCGCCGGGTAGTTGCCAATGAAGCGCTCAGTAGCAACGATCATTGCCGCCAGGCTGCCTTTCATATCAGCAGCGCCACGCCCAAAGAGCACACCATCAACGTCCGTGGGTGTGAAAGGGGGCGTGTTCCATTTGTCCAAATCACCAGGCGGAACCACGTCAGTGTGGCCAGCAAAACAAAATAGCCCCTCATCGCCACTGTCCCGGCGTGCCCATAAATTGGTGGTGTCTTCAAACACCATGGTTTCCAGAGTAAAGCCAAGGGCTGCTAAGCGCTTGCCCAGGACTTGTTGACAGCCGGCGTCCTGGGGTGTCACTGATTCACGGCTGATAAGCTCGCGGGCCAGCTCAAGGGTAGGGTGATTAGCATCGTAGACGGTCGCTTCAGACATGGAAGATATCCTTATAGGTACTGTCTTTGAATCCACAATAAAGCTGGTCGCGATGCTGCAACAGTGGTCGCTTAATCAGCGTTGGTTGCTGCTCAATCAAGGCGACCCAGGTATCAATATCGTCGCTTTGTTGGGCGCTGGTGTCCAATTGGCGATAGGTGGTAGAGCGCTTATTCACCAGGGTGTTCAGGCCCAGGGTGTCAATCCAGCTACGGATCTGTAATGGCTCAGGCGGGGTGTCACGAAAATCAGAAAATTGATAGGGAACGTCATGTTGCTCAAGCCATTTACGGGCTTTTTTGACCGTATCACAGTTTTTTATACCGAAAACTACAGTATTCATAACGGGGCGTTGTCCTGCTGGTTATTTGCTTATTAAAGACGAGGTTGTGGATAAATCAGATGCGGCTTGATAGGCCGGGATCCGATATACTTTGATAATAGGGTCTTCAGCTGCACTCAAGGGGCCGCATTGCCAGCTGATTGCCAGCGGCGTTGTCGATTTTACCTGTTGCACTGTCATCAGCACCATGGGGTGTTGTTTCAGCACGGTTGCAGACAGTGTGGCAAATGTCTGTCCAGCACGTAATAGGGTACCGACCTTAACTTGTTGGTGCGCATAAGGAAGCTCTCCAGCTGCTTTGATTTGGACGTATAAGCGCAGGCTCTTACTCAGCGCAAAGGTCCACAGGCAGCGACATGGGCTGATTTTTAGTAACTTACAACGCGCCGGGGCGACCAGCTTTTGGGTTCGCGGGCGCAGCCAGCCGCCAGCGCCCTGCAGGTAAAGTTGATCGACAGCATAGGGGCTGGCAGCCATCGCAAAGCTCTCCCCGGTGACTGGCGCAAGCAGCGTTAAAAGCTCACTCGTTGCTGAGTGAGCAGGGTCGTTGTTGCCCTCTGGCACAGGGTAAAATGCATAGGGGGGAGCAAGTTGCTGCAAGGCATTGTCCTTATAAAGGTGCTGCGAAACACATTCAGTGTGACAAAAGCTGGTAGATTTGGCAATTCTCATTCAAGTTATTCATTACTGTCCCCATTTTCTGTGGATAACTTTGTTGATTAGCTGCCCGCAAATGCACAACTGTATGTTTTAAAAGGATAATTTGGATTGTGTGTTTAATGCGCACATGCTTGCTTTATACCCAATTTCCAGCGTAGACTCTGTTCATACAGACACAGTTATTCAGTTATAAACCCAGTGGAGAACCCTCATGGCGCTTTTTAAGATTTTTCGTGAAGGGTGGCAGTACATGAAACTGTGGCCGAATCATGCAGTGGTAGGAGGTTTGCCTGAGGCTCAGGTGATCCCGTTAACGAAGCTGGTGACCTGGCTATTGCCACTCGCCGCGGTGGTGAATTTTGCGGTGCAGTGGACCTGGCTGGGCAGTGCGCATCTGGGCAGTACAGTGGCAGCTTCGGTGTTTTTATTATTGTTGCCCTTGCAGGGGTACTATTGGTTAGGCAAGCGTGCATTGAGTGAATTACCGCTGAGCTTACGTGCCTGGTACTTTGACCTGCAGAGCAAGTTACAACAGTCGGGAATGGATGTGCGTTTACCCTCTCATCGACCCGGGCCATGCTACATTGACCTGGCTAAAATCGTGCGCAAGGCACTGAGTATTTTACCACCGGAAGATTACTAGCAGCGTTAAAACGGAGGCCTTCTTTGGCGGGCCTCCGTTGTTCAACGCGGTTCAGACCATTTTAAATGTCGACCAGATTGGCGCATGATCAGAAGGTTTTTCGATCCCGCGTAAGTCGTAATCGATGCCGGTCTCTTCACATAAGGGGGCCAGTGGCTGAGTGGCAAGGATCAGGTCAATGCGCAGGCCGCGGTTGTCTAAAAAGCCCTTGGAGCGGTAGTCAAACCAGCTAAACTGGTCATTGACTTCAGGGTTAGCTTCGCGAAAGGTGTCGGTAAAGCCCCAGTCCATCAGCTTTTGCATCCATTCACGCTCTTCTGGTAAGAAACTGCATTTCCCAGTGCGCAACCAGCGTTTCGCATTTGCCTCACCAATTCCAATGTCACTGTCAGTACTGGAAATATTCATATCACCAATGAGCACCACAGGTTGTTGCGGGCTCAGCTCAGTGTTTAAGTAATTCATCAGGTCGCCATAGAACTTCTCTTTGGCAGGGAACTTGGTCGGGTGGTCGCGGCTTTCACCTTGCGGGAAATAGCCGTTCATTACCCTAACCAGCTCACCGTTGGATGCGGTGACAGTGGCCATGATCATGCGCCGCTGGGCGTCTTCGTCGTCACCAGGGAAGCCATACATGATGTCCTGCATGGGTAGCTTGCTCATGATCGCTACGCCATAGTGGCCTTTCTGGCCATGAAAAATGACTTCATAGCCCATGGCTTCGACGTCTGCGCGGGGAAAGGCGTCGTCATGTACCTTGGTTTCCTGCAAGCCGATAATGTCTGGCTGGTGTTTGTCAATAAGCGCCTGTAGCTGATGAAGACGAGCGCGCAGGCCATTGATATTAAAACTGATTACTTTCATGAATGGATTCCGTATTGACTCATAAATTCGCATGGGAAACGCGCATCATAGCATTCTTCATGGCGCTTGGTTAGCCCCGGTCAGGCCCTAGGCGTAGGTTGTCTGGGCAGGTATACTGCTGCCTTCTGAAGTTGGCTGAGATGGAGAGAATAGATGCTGGAAAGTTGGCTAATACAGTCGAGTCAGTGGGTTCGCCCGCATTTAATGACAGTCGCATTGATGGTGGTCGCGACCTTGTTAGTACTCTACGGCAACAACATTAACGCGGTAGTGAAACGCAATATCAATCATTACCCTTTTATCGTGCGGATCATTATTTTCATATTGCTGTGTGCGTTTGGTTACGGTTTGCTGACCAACTTGTTAACGCCCTTTATCGCCAGCCAACTGGCGCAACTTTCTAACCTATATCTGGGCCCGGTGGTGGTGCTAATGACCATTGCGCTGGGTGTTCTGGCTGAGCGCAAGCGACAGGTTTAAAACGATGACTAAATGGCTACATGTAAAAGCAGGGGAACAGGCATTCCTGCATATTCAGGAGAAAGGGCTGCAGCAAGAAGACATTAACTTAATGCTGGGGGCTTCAGGCGGACCAAAATGGTTTGTCTTGCAGGGGCTGGATAATTACTTTTTCGGTGAATTTTTCAAGCATCGGCAAACCCCGTTACAACTGTTGGGCACCTCTGCGGGGGCGTGGCGCTTTGCCAGCTTAGGGCGCAGTGAGGCGGCCAAGGCCAGTGAATTGTTTTGCCGCCTGTACCAGGGGCAAACCTATAGTGCCAAGCCGACTGCGAAAGAAATCTCTGACAATGCCCGAGAATTGCTGGAAGCCTACGTTACAGATGCTGATGTGGACGAGATGCTCAACCAGTCTATCTTCCAGCACCATATGATCGTGGCGCGCTGTCGCGGTTGGGCTGGGCTAGAGTCGCCACGGCGCCAGGCATTTGGTCTTGCGCGGGCGGCAGCGGGCAATATGTTTAAGCGCGGCTCGTTAAAATCAGCCTTTGAGCGGGTGATTTTTCATCATCCCGATGCAGGCGAAGTACTAGGCGAGCACTGGAACGATCTGCCTACCCGGCGGGTTGCGCTGCAACGTAATAATTTTCGCCAGGCGTTGTTGGCCACCGGCTCAATCCCACTGGTGCTAGAAGGGGTGCGCGATATTCCTGGGGCTCCGCCTGGGGTATATCGGGATGGTGGTATTACTGATTATCATTTTGACGTGGATCTGTCGCGACAGTCCGGGCTGGTGTTGTACCCACACTTTCATCACCAGGTGATTCCAGGCTGGTTTGATAAGAAACTTAGCTGGCGGCGCACCACCGGTAAGCATTGGCCTAACGTGGTGTTTTTGCACCCAAGTCAGGCATTTTTAGACGCCTTGCCCTATGGCAAAATTCCAGACCGCAATGACTTTGTAAAAATGGACGTGGCGACCCGCCAAGACTATTGGCGCAAAGCCGTGCAGTTAGGCTATCGCATGGCAGACCAGTTTGCCGAATGGCAGGCCAGTGGGCGTTTGCGCCAAGAAGTAGAACTCTGGCATGAATAAACGTTTTGCCCAGGACATTGCTGCACTCTTTGACGCCAGCAACGATATCTCTTTATTCGTATGGGAGCATTCACCAGGCTGGCCAGTCCTGCATTGCACCAGAAACGTCAGCGAGCTGGTGGGTTACAGCAAAGAGGAATTTGAGTCCCGGGTTGTGACCTTCATGAGTACCGTGCACCCAGATGACGCAGACAGAGTCGGCGAAGAAGTCAGCAGCGGCATTGCGAACCCCAATACCAACTCTTTTACCCACGAAGACTATCGTTTGCTGACCAAGCAGGGGCGCACGGTATGGGTAGCTGACACAACAGTGATTGAGCGCAACGACGACGGTAGTGTGCGCCATATGGTCGGCTACATGCAGAATATTTCTGCGCGCAAAAACCTTGAGCTGGCGTTAATGGCAGAGCGACGGCACCTGCAGATGGTTCTGGAAGGCACTCGCCTTGGCAGCTGGGACTGGAATCCGCAAACCAACTCGCTCAACGTCAATCAACGCTGGCTAAGCATGTATGGCTATGACAGTACCGAGCAGGAGGTCAGTATACGCTTCTGGGAATCGTTGCTGCACCCGGATGACCGCACCGGCTGGCACAAGGCGTTACAGATGCACCTGTTCGCTGATACGCCATTCTACGAGCATGTCTACCGGATGCGCCACGCCCGCGGACATTATGTGCACGTGCTTGATCGTGGCAAAGTGGTGGAGTGGGATACGAGCAGACGAGCATTGCGCTTCGCCGGCACGCACACCGATATCAGTAAACAAAAACAAGCTGAATTAGAAGCCCGTGAAGCGGCCCGCTCGCGAACCGTATTTTTGGCTAACATGTCACATGAAATACGCACGCCACTGCACGGTATTCTGGGCCTGGCTTCGGTATTGGCAAGCACTGAGCTTGACAGTTATCAGCGTGAATTACTGAATACGATGCAAGAAAGTGGTGAGTATCTGTTAACCACATTAAACGACGCCATTGATATTAGCCGCGCGGACCAAGGCAAACTGTCGATTAAAGTTCAAAGCCATGACAGTCAGGCGCTGATCACTCACATGCAGGCGTTATTTCATGAACAGGCGAAGCGCCGGGGCATCGAGTACCGGGTCAGTGCAACGCCACCATTACCTGCCTACCTGGCTCTGGATAAGTCCCGTTTTCTGCAAATTGCAGTCAACCTGGTTAATAACGCATTTAAATTCACCAAGATTGGCTTTATCCGGGTTCAGTTAAGTTGGGCAGCGGACGTACTGCATTTACGCGTGGCGGATTCAGGCGTGGGCATTGAGGACACAGAACGGGTCTGGCATGTGTTTGAGCAGGAAAGTGAAGAATCTATGTACCCTAAGCCAGGTGGTGGTTTAGGCCTGGGTATCGTGCGCAGTTTGGTCAACTTAATGAATGGTCAGGCGAGTGTAGACAGTATTCCAGGGCAGGGCAGCACCTTTGATGTGTATTTGCCCGCCAGGTCAACGGCGGCGCCGAAAAAGCCTGCTGTGCAGACCTACCGGTTACCGGTGTACCGAATTCTGGTGATTGATGACAATGACGTGAACCAATTGATTCTAGGGGAGATGCTGAGCAAGCTGGATCAGGT
>JAFIFH010000068.1 GCA_020832105.1 Idiomarina sp. | reverse complement strand
GGTCCAGTGGATCGCAAGATGGTGATTAACGCATTGAATGCTTTTGTTGACGTCTTTATGGCCGATTTTTAAGACGCCCAGTCGCCGACCTGGGACGGCCTGGTGGAAGGGCAGGTTAATTTACGTGACGCCAACCGCGGCACGATTAGCTTCAATGACGAAGCACGCGGTAAATCCTACCAATTGAATCAGAATCCAGCGTTGCTCATCGCCCGGGTACGTGGCTTACATCTTCCAGAAAAACATATTCAGTATCAGGGTAAGCCGCTGCCAGGTGCGTTGGTGGATTTTGCCATGTATGTGTTTCATAACTACAAACAGCGTTTGCAAAACGGCTCAGGGGTCTACTTCTACTTACCGAAACTGCAGCACAGTCGTGAGGCCGCATGGTGGTCACGGGTGTTTACCTTCACTGAAGATCACCTAGGCTTAGAGCGCGGTACGCTGCGCGCCACTATCCTGATTGAAACCTTGCCGGCGGTGTTCCAGATGCACGAAATTCTACATGCTCTGAAAGCGCATATTGTTGCGCTGAACTGTGGACGCTGGGACTACATCTTTAGCTATATCAAAACCCTGCGCGCACATGCGGACCGCATCCTGCCAGACCGTCAGGTGGTTGGTATGGACAAACCGTTTCTCAATGCCTATTCACGCTTACTGATTAAAACCTGCCACCAGCGCGGTGCATTAGCCATGGGTGGCATGGCAGCGTTCATTCCAAGCAAAGACCCGGCTGAGAACGAGAAAATTCTAGCCAAAGTGAAAGCCGACAAAGAGCAGGAATTTGGCAATGGCCATGATGGCACCTGGATTGCCCACCCGGGCCTGGCTCCGACCGTCAAAGAGGTCTATCAGCGTATTCTGGGTGAGCGCGAGAATCAGTTAGAGGTACTTCGCCAAGAAGACACGGATATCGACCAGGCGCTGTTGCTGCAGCCCTGCCCGGGAGAGCGTACAGAAGCGGGTATGCGCGCCAATATTCGGGTGTCGATTCAATACATTGCCGCATGGATTTCGGGCAAAGGCTGCGTGCCTATCTACGGCCTGATGGAAGACGCAGCCACCGCTGAGATTTCAAGAACCTCAATTTGGCAATGGATCACCCATGCGCAATCGCTCAGCGATGGTCGCACGGTCACCCGTGAACTGTTCACCAGCCTGCTCGAGGAGGAAGTAGCCAGAGTGCGCGGGGAAGTTGGCGAGACACGCTGGGACCAGGAACACTTTGGCAAAGCGGTCGAGCTATTTGCAGAGCTGACCGTGGCTGAACAGCTGAGCGACTTTTTGACCCTGCCGGGCTATGACCTGCTGGATTAATCGCAGGCGATACAGAATTCAATGACACCTAACTAAATTTGTTAAAACAGGACAATTACTATGACAACCACAAGCGATTTTCAACAAGCCGTACGCGATTTAGAGCATGAGTGGGAAACAGATCCACGCTGGGAAAACATTACCCGTGACTACACAGCCGAAGACGTTATTCGCCTGCGCGGCTCGGTTAAAGTAGAGCACACGCTGGCGAACCGCGGTGCACAGAAACTATGGCGTTTAGTAAACGGCGAAGCCCAGGAAAAGTTTGGTAAGAATTATGTCAATGCGTTAGGCGCTCTAACGGGTGGCCAGGCGGTACAGCAAGTGAAAGCAGGCATTCAGGCGATTTACCTGTCTGGCTGGCAGGTTGCTGCGGACAACAACACCTCGGGCACCATGTACCCGGACCAGTCTCTGTACCCGGTAGACTCGGTGCCAGAGGTTGTACGCCGGATTAACAACTCATTCAGCCGTGCGGATCAAATCCAGTGGGGCAAAGGCGTACATGCAGAAGACGAAAATTACATCGATTACTTTGCACCTATCGTTGCAGACGCTGAAGCGGGCTTTGGTGGTGTACTGAATGCGTACGAATTAATGCAAGGCATGATCAAAGCGGGCGCCTCAGGGGTTCACTTTGAAGATCAGCTGGCCTCGGTGAAAAAATGCGGTCACATGGGCGGCAAGGTGCTGGTACCTACCAAAGAAGCGGTGCAAAAACTGGTCGCAGCACGTTTAGCTGCCGACGTTGCCGGCACACCGACGCTGATTCTGGCACGTACAGATGCCAACGCGGCGGACTTGCTAACCAACGACGTTGACCCAAATGACCAGGAGTTTATTACCGGTGAGCGCACCTCAGAGGGCTTTTATCGGGTTAAGCCAGGCATTGACCAGGCGATTTCGCGAGGTCTCGCCTATGCACCGTACGCGGACTTGCTGTGGTGTGAAACGGCGAAGCCGGACCTGGAAGAAGCACGTCAGTTCGCAGAAGCGATTCATGCCAAGTACCCGGGTAAACTGCTTGCCTACAACTGCTCGCCGTCATTTAACTGGAAACGTAACCTGGACGACGCCACTATTGCGAAGTTCCAGCGCGAGTTGGCTGCCATGGGCTATCGCTTCCAGTTTATCACCTTAGCGGGTGTGCATAACATGTGGTACAACATGTTTGAGCTGGCGTACGACTATGCCCGCAACGACATGACTGCATACGTCAAATTACAACAAGACGAGTTTGCTGCAGCAGAGCGTGGTTACACCTTCGTTTCGCATCAGCAGGAAGTGGGTACTGGTTACTTTGATGACCTGACCAACGTGATTCAGGGAGGCGGCTCGTCAGTGACCGCATTGACCGGGTCGACTGAAGAAGAGCAGTTTGGTAAGGATTAATATCGGGCTTTATTGCCAGCAAAAATGACGTATAGAAAAGAGAAGGGCAGGTTGTGAAACCTGCCCTTTGTGTTTTTAATCTGCCAGCTCTGCTAAGAGCCGAGCAGTTAGTCTTCGTAACCCCATGGAGTTGGCGGTGTATCAACCGGGTTGCTGAGGTCGAAGTCTACGCGCATTTCGCGACCAGGGCGGGTCAGGCGGTAGCTGAAGAACTCACCCGGGTAGATAAACATGTGCCAGGTATTACCCACTGATTGTGGGGTACGACGGCGAATGAAATCTTCTTTTGACGCCTGATCAGCAGGGAAAGACTGGGCATTTGCCCAACCAGCATCGACGGTGTGGCCGCCATACATGGTGCCGCCATCAATGTCTTCTTCGCCATTGGATTTACGATGATCATGCTTTAAAGAGATGCCGGAACCCGTTTTGGTCAGGATCCAGGTGCGCGAATGGTTGTCACCAACATGGAATGGAATTTCCAGGCGGTCTTC
The DNA here is from genome assembly GCA_020832105.1 of Idiomarina sp. Taxonomy (GTDB): domain Bacteria; phylum Pseudomonadota; class Gammaproteobacteria; order Enterobacterales; family Alteromonadaceae; genus Aliidiomarina. The sequence goes on along the minus strand of JAFIFH010000068.1, from coordinate 38,479 downwards.
TTCGCAGTTACGCACATGCATCACCATACGGTTCTCGCTAAAGCTCTCGATGCCGGTCCAGTTTGCTTCTACCACTTCGCCTTCAAACGACTGGCCGCAATACTGACGAAGGTTATCGAAAAACTCATCCTGCACGGAGGTAGACATTAATACAGGAGATGCGTGCGCTGCGCCCATCAGGCTCAGACCAATTACACTAAGACCAATTTTTTTCATAAGAATCTCGTTGTCATAGTTGGGGGATGATTTTTTATTATGCCAAGCCATGCTAACACAATCTATGATCTAATCTATGTGGACCCCCGCAGAGGGTGGGGAGGCGATGCCGGGGCACAAAAAAGAAAACCCACCAAAAGGTGGGTTTCTCATAATAATGGTGCCCGGAGGCGGAATCGAACCACCGACACGAGGATTTTCAATCCTCTGCTCTACCGACTGAGCTATCCGGGCAATGAGGCAATTAAACGCAAATCCGCGTCCTAAGTCAAACGCTTTTTAAGGCTTTGCGTGTGATTGCTCAGGAAATGCCCGTTTTGCTACTTTTCTGTGCGCAAATACGTACTGCCATCGAGGCACTTCTCGTAAAAATCAGTCCAGCGCACGCCTTCACGTGGCGCTAGTTCACCCTTACGAATCTGCTTATCAACGGCTTTTTTGACCACTTTGGCCATGTAATCCGTATTATACTGCATTGTTTCCAATACTTTTGCGGCCGAGTGACCAGGCACGATTTCTTCAATATAGAAGTCGCCGGGCTCTTCGTCATGGGCGAAAATATGTACCTCAGTGAGGCGGCCAAACAGGTTGTGCATGTCACCCATCACGTCCTGGTATGCGCCGGTGAGGAACATCCCGATGTGATAAGACTGGTCTTTATGCAGCTTATGTAGCGGAATATTCTCGCTCACCTGAGTGCCTTCGATAAACTTGCTGATCTTACCATCGCTGTCACAGGTTATATCTGCAATCGACGCGCGCACAGTCGGTTTTTCGTCAAGGCGGGCAATCGGTACGATAGGCAGAAGCTGACCGATGGCCCAGGTATCTGCCGCAGACTGAAACACAGAGAAGTTTGCAAGATATTGACTCGCCAACGTGTTCTCCAGCGCTTCAAGCTCCTGAATAACGAAGCTGTCATGATCAAGGTCTTCATGGATATCGTTGAGGATCTGCCAGTACATCACGTCAATTTTGGCCATCTCGGGCAAATCTAGGACGCCGAGCTTAAATGCCTCGTAGGCGCTCTCTTTAAAGCTGGCTGCATCGTTAAAGCGTTCCTGCGGGTGCAGGTTATGCTCGCCGACCAGTTCGCGCATGTTGCTGACCAGTACGTGCTCACCCTCACTTGGCTGAATATCAAACTGAGTGCCCGAGGATTTGATCTCACCCACTACATTGGTCACCACCATCGAGTGGTATGCGGTAATCGCGCGTCCGCTTTCGCTGACCAGGTTAGGGTGGGGCACTTGTTCCAGGTCACAGATTTGCTTCACCCCATACACCACGTCCGCAATATACTCTTCTGTTGAGTAGTTGCGTGACGAGTCTGTGGTCGAGCTGGTGCCGTCGTAATCAATGCCCAGACCACCGCCGATGTCGAGGTATTCCATCGGCACACCCATCTGTACCAGCTTGGCATAGAGGCGTGCGCCTTCAGTGACTGCTTCTTTGATTTTACGGATGTCAGATATCTGACTGCCAATATGGTAGTGCAGGAGCTTAGCGCAATGCAGCATGTCGTGCTGTTTCAAATACTCAACTGCGTTAAGAATTTCAGCAATACTGAGACCAAACTTGGCTCGCTCACCGCTGGAGCTTGCCCATTTACCCTGGCTCTTGACCATCATTTTGCTACGCAGGCCGATCATTGGCTCGATCTTAAGCTTCTGTGACAGTGCCACTAACATCTCAAGCTCAGAGAACTTCTCAACCACCACAATCATTTTGCGGCCTAACCGGCGCCCAAGCAGGGCGAGCGTCAGGTAATCTTCGTCTTTATAGCCGTTTAATACGGTCAGCGCCTCTGGGTTTTCGTTATAGGCCATCGCAGCCATGAGTTCAGGCTTGGAGCCGGCCTCGAGGCCGTAATTATAGGGTTCACCCGCATCAACGATTTCTTCAACCACTTCGCGCATCTGGTTCACTTTAACCGGGTACACGCCTACATATTTACCCTGGTAATCGGCCTGGGTAATGGTGTCGCGAAATGTTTCGTTGAGGATCTCAACCTGCGAGCGCAGTACATCGTGAAAACGAATAACTGCAGGGAATTGAATACCCTCTGCCACCATTTCATCAATGACCTCTTTCAGGTCGATGGTGACGTCTGGTCGGCGATGGTTAGCATGCACCTGTATATTGCCATTTTCCCCAACCGAAAAATAACCAGCGCTCCAACGCTTCACACCATATAGCTCTTCTGCGTCTTCGATACTCCAGTGGCTCATTTGCCGCGTCCTTTTTCCATAGTCATCAACAATTCGCGCACTATTTTAGCGGCAAACACATCGGAGTTTCCGGTTGGGTCGATTTGTGGCGATAATTCAACCACGTCACATCCCACCAAATTCCGCTCGCCGAGCAACTTGACCAGGCTCACAAATGAGTGGAAGTCTTCGCCACCTGGCTCAGGCGTACCTGTTCCTGGTAGAAACGACGGATCAAAGTAGTCGAGGTCCAGGGTCAGGTAGATCGGTCGGTTCGCAGGAATAGCTGCAACACTGTCGAGAAAGTCTTTGCGCGAGGTACGCACGGTCTTGTGCTCTTGCATATAGCGATACTCGTCGCGAGTACCAGAGCGAATGCCATATTGGATGAGTTCGTGCCCTGGGCCAAAATGATCCAGCACCCGCCGAATGATCGACGCATGAGAGTAATGGTAGCCCTCAAAGCCATCGCGTAAATCAGCATGTGCATCAAGGTGAAGTAGTACTAAATCGTCGTACTGCTGGAGGTATTTCACGATGGGGGCGTAAGAAATAGAGTGTTCGCCGCCCAGGGTCATAATCCGTACGTCGGTGGCAGCCAAATCGACTGCGCTGAAAATCTTGTTAAAGTCTTCACTGGCATGGTGCCACTGGGCTTCAACATCGGCTTTTTCACCAAGTTCGAGATTACCAAGGTCGTAAAAGATGAAGTCTTCAAGGTCGTAATCCTGATAGGGCGAGTAAGACTCGATATCTTCAGAAATAGAACGCAGGCCATCCGGACCGTGGCGGGTACCTTTGCGGAAACAGGCAGTACCGTCAAAGCCAAAGCCAATCACATGAGTATGGCCCGGATAAAGTTGCTGCGCGATATCAGCACCAAAATAGGCGCGTACCGGAGCACTTAACGAAACATTGAAGTCGATAGGTTGTGCCAATATTCTTCACCTTTTAACTAAAAACTGAGCCGGTAGACATTACCGGCAATCTGCTATTTGAGCTGTGCCCTCGCCTGGTCCCAGGTTGAGACCAGCGGGGGCGCAATTATGCGGATTCTTTCACCACTTTTGAAGCAAAATTTAGCTGTTGCAGGCCCAGTTGCAAGTCGACCAGTCGTGGGTCCAGTGGTTTATCGCGCTCAAAGGTTAACCGCAATGGTACTTGCACTACGTGACCCTGCTCAACTCCGATCATATGGCCACTTAATCCGTCGAGTAATGCATGCACGGCAGCCTGACCTAATTGCATCGATAAGATACGGTCTTCAGCATTGGGCCGGCCACCGCGCTGAATGTGGCCCAATGGGGCAGAATGGCACGTTGTGCCTGTGGCCTGGGTCAATTCGCGGGCGAGGTTTTCGACGCCACCCGGCCATAGGTTTTCAGACACAACGATGAGATAACTACTATCAGGGAATGCGGCGCGGGCCTGTTTAATGCGGTCCGCGATATCCGCCAGTTTCGGCTGTGGCTCAAGCTCGGGTACCAGCATGCCTTCTGCTGAGCCAGCAATAGCCGCATGTAAACCAATAAAACCAGCGTGTCGACCCATCACCTCAATCAGAAATACCCGTGCCATTGCCTCGGCGGTTTCGCGAATGCGATCAATGGCTTCCATCGCGGTGTCAACGGCGGTGGTGAAGCCAATGGTGGTGTCGGTTCCCGCCAGGTCATTATCTATCGTACCTGGGATCCCGATAACCTGGCCGTCCCAATATTGATCAAGATGGTGGGCGCCACGAAAGGAACCGTCCCCACCAATGACCACTAATGCGCCAATATTGTGTTGATCAAGCACCGCCGCAGCGGCTTTGGCCGCACTGACTTGTTTAAATTCCGGATAACGTGAGCTTAGCAAAATGGTGCCACCGCGCTGGCTGACCAGGCGCATATCATTAGGGTGCAGTGGCAGGTTTAAATCCTCAACAATGCCTCGAAACCCATGGCGAAAACCAATGACCTCCACGTCGTGCTGATTCGCGGTAAGCACGATGGCGCGAATACAGGCATTCATACCCGGGGCGTCGCCTCCACTGGTGATGACAGCAATTTTCTTCATTTAATAACCTTTTCTAGCTCCCTGGATGCACCAGGCAGATGTTACACAGCAATGAGAAACTCTGACTACATAAATGCCGCCGCCCGTTTCAACTGCACAGTCTTACAGCTTAACTAAAGCATCGCAGCTGACCAAGTCTGAATTAACAGTTACACTGGTTTTTTTATGGTTATTTAAGGCTGAAGGGACCAGATGATGCGTTTTGATGCTCAGGCTTTACTTCAATTCTCCGCTGAGGTGCTGCAGCAGGCTGGGGCCAGCGAAGAGGTTGCAGCGCAGACTGCTGAATATTTGTTAGAAGGTGATTTGCTGGGGTTCTCCACCCACGGCCTGAAACGGCTGTATTTTAATGCCAAACTATTGGCTGAAGGGCAGGCCAGGGGCTCAGGTGAGGTGGAGGTGATAGCTGACCGCCCCGCGCTTGCCACCTGGGACGCTCACTTCTTGCCTGGCCCTTATGTTGCCGCGCAGGCGGTGCAAGTGGCCTGTGATAAGGCGCGTCATGCGGGCACCGCCACTATCGTGGTGCGCCGGACACAGCATGTGGCGAGTCTTGCTGCGTACTTGCGTATTGCCACTGAGCAAGGGCTGGTGGTCAGCATGATGTGTTCAACCCCAGCGCAGTCCAGTGTTGCGCCGTTCGGTGCCAAGCAGCCATTATTTTCACCCAATCCGTTTGCGATTGGCGTACCCACGTCAGGCACTCCATTGCTGCTTGATATGAGCTTTTCAATGACCGCAGCGGGTAAGATTCGCCAGTACTGGGAGCGCGGTGAACATTTACCCTGGCCGGCCATTATCACCGCCGACGGCGAGCTTTCGACCAATCCTGCTGACTACGTTGAGGGCGAGGGTGCCGCGATTATGCCGTTAGGTGGTGCTGATTTAGGCTACAAAGGGTATGGGTTGTGTCTGATGAGCGAAATCTGGACGATGGCGCTGGCTAATTATGGTCGTGTGCATGGCAGCAATGATGGCGAGAGTAATAGTTTGTTTGTTCAGGTGCTAGACCCTGCAGCTTTCGGTGACGCCAGTGAGTTCAATGCAGTGACGGAAGATTTACTGAGTCGTGCTAAAGCCTGCAAGCCTGTGGATACAAATAAGCCGGTGCGGATTCCAGGAGAGCGCAGCATGCAGCTACGTGCAGAGCAAATCAGCCATGGCGTGGCATTGGACGAAGCTACGGTGGGTCGGCTGCAGCGTGCAGCTGAGCGCTTTGCTGTGACCATGCCAGCACCGTTGGCTGAACCTATAAAATAGGCTCAGCCAGTCGGGTTAGGGCTGTAAGCGGCTCAACTGCCATTCAGCAGTATCGTTCAGGGCATAGCTGAAACGGTCGTGCAAACGAGACGCGCGGCCTTGCCAGAACTCGATGTAATCGGGTCGCAGCCGAATGCCGCCCCAGAAAGGGGGGAGCGGTATCTGCGCCTGCCCGGCGAATTCTTCTTCGCGTTGCTGATAATGCGCATCCAGGGTCGCTCGGTCGCTAATGGTTTCGCTTTGTTGCGATGCCCAGGCTGCAATCTGGCTGGCCCGCGGGCGCGAGGCAAAATACGCGGCGTTTTCGGCATCAGAGAGGAACTCAACGGAGCCCTCTATCGCAACCTGACGCTCCAGTGGAAGCCAGGCAAAGTGCGCACTGCAATGCGGGTTTTCTGCCAGTTGACGGGCTTTCTTACTGTGTAGGTTGGTATAGAAAACAAAGCCCTGCTCATCAAAGGACTTTAACAGCACAACCCGTTGGCTAATTCGCCCGTGTTTGTCGGCGGTGGCAATCACCATTGCGGTGGGATCAGCACTAAGCTCAGCGAGCTTGGCGACATCAAACCAACGCTCGAATTGGTCGATAGGGTGCTCGGCCAAGTCTTTGCGGTTGAGTTGCTGGCTTAGATAATCACGGCGAATATCTTCAAGTTTCATGGCGTAGTAACCTCAAAAAAGGGTAGCGCAGGCACCTATTGATATTGCTCTGCGTGTTCAAAGGCGATCGCAGTATTATTCATAAATAATGCCAGCAGGTTTTGATCGCTATCAGCTAAACCGGGATCATCGCTGTTTTTAACGATACCCTGAATGAACAGCAGATAATAACGACCACCACGGGTGTGGTAGAGGCCATAATAATCTTCTTGGTGAAGCACGAAGCTGACCGACTTATTCTCTGCAATCAGACGTTTAATCACCTGATGGTCAACTTGCTGCTGCAAACGCTGACCCTCTTCAGCCTGGTATTGGCCTACCCCTGCAAGTACTTGCAGGTTACCTGGCTCAGCGCCGGACGCAGTAATACCGTCGACGGCACAGTAGGCTGCGGTATCTGCATGAGTCATCAGTACCACCAATTGTTCAAGAATACCGCGACTAAGCTCGCGCACGGAGGATGCGCTGAACAGCTGTGCAGACGCTTTAATAATATGCTCCAAAGCACTGCGATTGCGTTCAATTCGACAAAGTTCGCGATAAGCACGCAGGCTTGAGTACATCAGCGTGACAAGCTTGCGGTAGGTCAGCTCTGTTTTTTCTTTGTAGTCGTCGATCTCATAGCGCGCAATAATGTCTTCTTCAGGCGCCTGGCCAGGCTGCCCGGTGCGCAGTACGATGCGAATCAGTCGATTATTCAGGGTTTCGCGGATCCAGCGGGCCACATCAAGACCGGCGTGATCAGTTTCCATAACCACATCGAGCAGGACCAACGCAAAGTCATGTTGCTCACTGAGCAGCTGCTGCGCTTCTTCACCTGAATAGGCCGATACAAACTGCAAGCCACGTTGATTTAACTGGAAGTCGTTAAGCGCCATTTTAGTGATCACATGAATTTCTTCATCGTCATCAACGATCAAAATCCGATAAGGTGGTAATTGTTTTACCACCTTATCGGCTGGCTTTTCTTCAGCGAATAAAAACGAATCGTTCATAGTTACCGGTTCTGTTGCTCAAACACACGTTCACCAGCAACATAAGTGGCGAGCACGCGGGTGCGCCACAAATCTTTGCTTTTGATGTTGAACGGGTCGCGATCAACCACAATGAAATCCGCATATTTACCTGGCTCCAGCGTCCCGCTATAGCTGTCTGCAAAGCCTGCGTGTGCTGCGTCCAGAGTAAAACTACGAATGGTCTCTACCAGCGTTAACGCTTGATCCGGATACCAGCCTTCAACAGGTTGGCCTTCACGATCCTGGCGCGTCACTGCGGCATGAATACCGTAAAAAGGATTCACTAATTCAACGGGAAAGTCTGAGCCGCCAGCAATGTACGAGCCCGCATCAATGAAGCGGCGCCATGCGTATGCACCAGCAATACGCTCACTACCGACCCGGTCTTCTGCCATATTCATGTCACTTGTGGCATGGGTTGGCTGCATCGAGGGGATGATACCAAGCTGGTGAAAGCGCGGAATGTCATCTAACTGGACGATTTGCGCATGCTCAATACGGTGGCGATACGGTGCCAGTGAATCCTGGCTCTCGTCTTGCTCCAGCAAGCGTGCAAATTCATCCAATGCCAGCGTATTAGAGTAGTCGCCAATAGCATGGTAGCTGATTTGGAAGCCTGCGCCGTGAATTTGCTCAAACAGGCTGCGTACACGTTCTTCAGGGGTAATCAGCAGGCCGTAATTTTCAGTGTCATCAGAGTAGGGCTCGATCATTCGTGCACCGCGGCTGCCGAGTGCGCCATCGCCATACATTTTTACGTTGCCAATACGCAGGCGATCGTTGTCACTTTGATATACGCCCGCGTTAAGCAAGTCTGTTAATGACGGGTCAGTGCTGGCAATCATTGCATTGACCCGCATTTTGAGCTCGCCTTGTTCGTTTAAGTGTCGGTAGTCGTCGAGTTGCTCAGCACTGGCACCCGCGTCGAACACCTGAGTCAGCCCGCGCTCCAGAATATGTTGCTGCGCAAGCTCAAGCGACTGCATGCGCATCTCTTCAGTCGGCTGCGGAATTAAATCGCGCACCAGCTCCATGGCGGTATCAATCAGAATACCAGTCGCCCGACCATCGCGATCGCGGATGATTTGACCACCGTCAGGGTCTGGGGTGTCATTGTCGATACCAGCGAGCTCTAGCGCATGGCTATTTACCCACGCGGCGTGGGCATCTACGCGGACCAGAAACACAGGGCGGTCATTGATTACATCGTCTAAATCGGTGCGGTTTGGGTAATCCCGTGTCGGCCAAATCTCTTGGTTCCAACCGCGGCCAAGCACCCAGTCCAACTCAAGGTTAGCGTCGGCATAGTTCGCCACTTTTGCGACCGTCGCAGTGCGGTTGTTGAGTCCCCGAAGGTCAACTTGGATCAGGTTTTCACCTAACCCATGAATGTGTCCGTGCGAGTCAATCAAGCCCGGTAATAAGGTTTTGCCATGTAGGTTAATGCGCTCGGCGTCACTGTATTCACTTTCGAGATCTGCATTGCCGATGGCTACGATTCGACCGTCCTCGACCAGCATATGGGTAAACGAGTGCAGATCTGCTGGCGAGCTCTCTTTTGCGGCCAGCGTGTAGCCAGTAAAGTTATGGTAGAGCTGCCCTTGAGCGATGGCAACTTGTGTCATCAAGCCACAAATAAGGCCTGCGGCGAGTCCAATGGTACGAGTATTTTTCATCATAGTTATTTCACTGCTATGGGTAATTAAGCTGACTATATCTTGTTTTTGCGAGATTTGCAGGTGGCCTGATAAGGTCACTGTGGGTAGCTTGTCTGCATTTTTATACAACTTGATGCGCTGTCCGCTACTTTCGCCCTATCGCCTCGCCTGTGAGGCCATCAGGGCCGGCTCCCCATGCCAGGCTCTGGATACCATAACAGACGCTGTAGCTCATCCTTAATGGTTATTAAATCTAAGATAAGCCAAATAGCACGGTAGCTGGCCGCAAGATCAAATCCGCATGGTAACTGCTTGATGGGTTTGAGCCTGACGCACGTACCAAGACCAATATTATGACCACAGGATCACAACAAAGCAGCACACAAAAGAAAAGTTAATCGCCAGGTACTTAACATTGGTATAGGATATTTGTTAAAGTATTAGAATCCAACATGTCATAATCACTATGCCGAAAGTTAAATTTAGCTATAGCATATAGAGCTAGATGACAGGTAAGATAACAAGCACAACAAGCCAATACGATAAAAACAATAGCGAAGCCTGCTGCTCATGAAAATACTTATTTTGGATCCACAGTTTCTAACCCGCTCGGGTTTGATTCACTTACTCACTAATTATAGTGACAAAGTTGCCATTTATGAGGCCGACAGTTTTGCGGTTGCGCAGAACTATCTTTCCAGTGGCGATGAGTACGACATGATTTTTAGTGAGCTGGATTTACCTGATTTGGATCATCGTGACGTGGCGCAGCGCTTGTACGGGCTGGCAAAAAATAGTCATATTGTGCTTTTCACCTGGCGTCAGCATAGCGCTGACATCCGCCAGTCGATTGTTCAGGGTGCGCGCAGCTATCTTTGTAAAGGCGCCGTAGCAGAGCAAATGAAGCTTGCTATTCACGGGCTACTGCAGGGTAAAGAGTACCTGCCAGACGAGAGTAGCTATAATTCAAATAGTAATTCTGCGCGTAGTGATATTGAACGAAGCCTTTCACCACGCCAGCAGGAAATAATGCAGTTACTTGCACAAGGTTTGTCGAACAAGGAAATTGCAAACATTCTCGGCATCACGGAGGGCACGATCCGCGTTCACCTTTCCGCCATCTTTAAAGCAATCAAAGTATCTAACCGCACGGAAGCAACACTCTGGTATTTGTTACGGCAGAATAAACTGAGCGCGTAGTGCAACGGTTACATGGTTGATTTAAAAAAACTGCAACATAGTTTGAGCGATTACTCGCGGCCCCCACTGGAACAATGGAACCCGCCTTTTTGTGGTGACATTGATATCGTTATTAAAAGTGAGGGGGGCTGGTTTTATCAAGGCTCAAAGATTACCCGCCCCGCGTTGGTTAAGCTCTTCGCCAGTGTGTTGTGGCTTGAGAACGACGATTACTTCTTACTAACCCCCGTTGAAAAAGTACGCATCCAGGTTGAAGACCTGCCCTTTGTCGTGGTTGGCTGGCGGCGGTTAGATACTGGAGTGATTGAGGTCACCACCGATACTGACGAACATTATCAACTTAGCGAACGTTTTCCTCTGGTTACGCATAATGAATTGCCTGCGGTGAAAATACGTGACGGATTTTTGGCGCGAGTCCACAGAAACGTGTATTATCAGTGGGCCGAAGAGGCTGAACTCGCCCATTCGGGTGAACCCGAAGGCTTTTACCTGCAAAGTGCAGACGCCCGTTTTTTGTTAGGTCCAGCGTCATAAGGTTGGTAGATGCAGCATAGTAAAACCATATATTTAGTGGGCGAGAACGACGTGACTTGCCAGCGCCTGGCTTCACTCCTTGAATTTATGGGTGAGCACCCAGTTCTGGTTGCAAAACACGATTTACCGGCGTTGATTGAAAATACTCCGAAGCCTCCACTTTGCCTTATCATCGAATCTGGTCAGTCGGCTGGATCCCTTGCTGCATCTTATCCCCGCGTGCCTGTATTGCTCACTGCTGCAAATGGCTCTTTACCAGCAGCCGTTAACATCGTCGGCCAGATTCCGCCCGCAGTAACCTACAGCGAACTCACTCAGCTGTTGCACTATTGCCAGGAATACCACCGCCAACGACCGATGCGCTGTGGCGGTTTCGGCGACACCCAACAGCTTGAATTAATGCGCTGTCTGGTGGGTCGCAGTCAGGGTATTGAAGAGGTTCGCACGCTGATTAGCCAGGTTGCGAATACCCAGGCAAATGTATTAATTCTGGGTGAATCGGGGACAGGTAAAGAGGTTACTGCACGCAGTATTCATGATATTTCAGCCCGTCGCGAAGGGCCTTTCGTACCGGTGAACTGTGGTGCTATCCCAGGTGACCTGCTGGAAAGTGAATTATTTGGCCATGAAAAAGGTGCCTTTACCGGTGCCATCAGCACCCGTAAAGGTCGTTTTGAAATGGCCCAGGGTGGGACCTTATTTCTTGATGAGATCGGTGATATGCCAATGCCGATGCAGGTTAAGCTGCTGCGCGTCTTGCAAGAACGCGTGTTTGAGCGGGTCGGCGGAGCACGACCGATTGAAGCGGACGTGCGAATTGTCGCCGCGACTCACCGCAAACTGGACAATATGATCAAGCAAGGCCAGTTTCGTGAGGATCTCTACTACCGGCTCAATGTTTTCCCGGTGGAAGTGCCGGCATTACGTGAACGCCAGGAAGACATTCCTCTGCTGATTACCGAACTGCAGCGCCGTCAGTATGAGGAGCTCGGTTTGTCCCTTAAGTTTACCGATGCTGCGATTAACTCACTTTGCGAGCATCACTGGCCCGGCAATGTCAGGGAGCTGGCCAACCTGATGGAGCGCATGAGTATTACCCATCCAGACGGTGTTATTGATGTGCATGACCTGCCGGTTAAGTATCGCCATGTGGAAGCGCCGCAATTTGTTGCGCAGTATCCGGAAGCGCTTAACCATGCGCAGGACAGTATCGATAGCGCGCCAGACAAAAGCTTTGCAGACCGTGCCCTTGCTGATATGGAAGAGCGAGACGCGCTGCATGCACTGTTCGAATCCGACGATAGTGACGCAGCGATGACGGTATTCCCTGATGAAATGTTGTATGACCTCAGTGGACCGGTCAATGTCGCATTGCCGGTTGAAGGTATTGATTTACGGGCGTTGCTCGGCGAACTTGAAGTCAACTTGATTGAGCAGGCGCTTGAACAAACTGAATGGGTTGTCGCCCGAGCTGCGGACTTACTCAATATGCGCAGAACCACCCTGGTTGAGAAAATGCGCAAATACGATCTGAAACGCGAAGACGCTTAAGGCGGCTTCTCGCGGTTTTCCTGCCACAACGTGGCAGAGGTCCAACCCCCTGGCCAACGCGTCAAAAATTAGTCCCCTAAGCTGGCATAGCGGTTGCATCAACACTCCTTCAAACCTGGGGGGAGTAAAAGATGACGCAAGCTGCTGCTGCGCGAACTGAATTACCGTTAGACGCGGTCTTGGCAGCGATGCCCAATGGCGTCGTGACGCTGGACACCAGTGGGGTGATCAGTCATGCCAATCCCGCGGCGGAAAGCCTGCTGGGCAAGCAACTGACCGGCCAGCTGTGGCGTGAAGTTATTCAAAGTGCGTTTGCGCCACGTGACGATGATGGTCACGAAGTCTCGCTCAGTTCCGGGCGTCGGGTGCGTCTGGATATCTCTGCGCTCAGCCCGCACCCCGGGCAGTTGATCGTGATTACCGATATGTCGGAAACCCGTGCATTGCAAGAGCGGGTCAGTCACATGCAACGGCTATCCGCGATGGGACGAATGGTCGCTTCGCTGGCACACCAAATTCGTACGCCGCTGTCTGCTGCGATGTTGTATGCGCAAAACCTGTGTCGTGAATCGCTACCAGTAGCCCAGCGGCAGAAATTTTCGGGCAAACTCACCGACCGCCTGCAGGATCTAGAGCAACAGGTGAACGACATGCTGCTGTTTGCAAAAAGTGGCGAACAGTTACCGGTGGAACGGCTGCAATTAAATAGTTTGCTCACGTTACTAAAAGAACAGATAGAACCACTCAGCGAACGCGCGCAGATAAAATTTGAAGTGATTACCAACGAGCAGGACGCCCTGTTGCTTGGTAACCAACCGGCGCTGACCAGCGCTATCCAGAACTTGTTAATGAATGCCTTTGAAGCCTGCCAACCGGGCTCGCGCGTTGTGTTGCATGCCCATGTTGCAGATAAAAAAGTTTATATTGGGGTGAGTGACAATGGGCCGGGCATTCAAAGCCAGGACCTGGAGCAAATATTTACCCCTTTCTTCACCCGCAAATCGCAGGGCACTGGCCTTGGTCTTGCGGTGGTTCGCACCGTGGCAAAAGCCCACCAGGGCGAAGTCCATGTGCGCAGTGAAGTGGGTCGCGGGACCTCCTTTAGCTTTGTTTTACCCGAATATCAGGAGCACCAGTAAATGACCGATGAACGCCAGATTTTGATTGTCGAAGATGACAAAAATTTACAAGAAGCGATTGTCGATACACTTGAGCTCGAGGGGTTTAATTGCGTCACCGCCGATTCCGCCGAACAGGCACTCTTGTTGCTAAAAGAAGAACCCGTAGACATGGTGATTAGTGATGTGCAGATGCCGGGTTTGAGTGGGCTGCAATTACTGCAAAGTATGCAGCGACAAGGCTTGGTTATCCCTACACTGATGATGACCGCCTACGCGAAGGTCGACGATGCGGTGATCGCCATGCGCGCCGGCGCACTTGATTATCTAAGTAAACCCTTTTCAACAGACCGCTTGCTTGAGCTGGTTAATCGCTATCTGCCTGCAAAGCTCAGTGCGAAAGGCCAGCCGGTGGTGGGGGACAGTTATAGCGAGCAAATGCTGAAGCTTGCCAAAAGAGTCGCACAAACCGATGCCACTGTGATGATCACCGGGCCCAGTGGCTCAGGCAAAGAGGTATTGTCACAGTATATCCACCAGCAATCGGCGCGTCGCGAAGGCCCGTTTGTGGCAATTAACTGTGCGGCGATTCCTGAGAACATGCTTGAGTCGACCTTATTTGGTTATGAAAAGGGCGCATTTACCGGCGCCGTGCAGGCCAGCCCCGGTAAATTTGAGCTTGCTCAAGGGGGCACTTTGCTACTTGATGAAATCACCGAGATGGAGCTTTCGCTGCAGTCGAAATTACTGCGGGTATTGCAGGAGCGCCAGGTGGAGCGCTTAGGTGGGCGTAAAACTATTGAACTAGATGTGCGGGTTATCGCCACGAGTAACCGAGACCTCAAAGCCGCAGTTGCAGATGGCGCTTTTCGTGAAGACCTTTACTATCGGCTCAATGTGTTTCCTCTCAACTGGAGGCCGCTGCAGGATCGCGCTGGCGATATCTTGCCCCTGGCTGAACACTTACTGGCCAGACACAGTGAGCGAGCAGGTATCATCACCCCCACGTTTAACGAGGCCGCAAAGCGCAAAATGCAGGCCTATAGCTGGCCGGGCAATGTCAGAGAATTAGAAAATGTCGTTCAGCGCGCATTGATATTGCATGTAGAAGGGCAAATCGATGCCCGCGACCTGTTGCTTGATGACGCCTTTAGTGATGACGTTGACAACCCTTTAGCGGACCAGGCAGACAATGATAGTATAGGCGCCGTTGGCGACGGTGCCACGGCACCCACCAATGCACCTGAGCGCTTAGGTAATGAGCTGAAACAACAGGAATTCCAGATTATTCTGGAAGCACTGAAGCGCTGCCATGGAAAACGCAAAGATGTTGCCGAGCAGTTGGGTATCAGCGCTAGAACGTTGCGCTATAAATTAGCGCAAATGCGCGATCAGGGCATTGAATTGCCATAGCCAAATAAGATTAAAAAAAAATTGGCTTCTTTTTTGCACAGTAACCTTTACGTAAGTTTTACAAGCATGGCTGCCTGAAATTTGACGCAGCTGTGTTGCCAGGGGACCTCTCATGAACATCAAAAGTGATCACTTATACAGCGAAATGCAAGGCATGCTCGCTGAGCTTCGCCCACAGGCCAGTCAACTTGACCAGGTCGGTCAGGGCAATCAGACCCAATCAGAATTTGGTGGCATGTTGAAGTCTGCCATTGACAGTATAAATGGTTTGCAGATGGAAGCAGGCGGTTTGCGGGAGCGCTTAGAAATGGGTGACCAAAGTGTGTCTTTGGCTCAGGTCATGATCGCCTCTCAAAAAGCAAGTATCGCCTTCGAAGCAGGTGTGCAGGTGCGCAACAAGGTAGTGGATGCCTACGAAAAAATCATGAACATGCCAGTCTAGTCGACGTGTTCAGGGTAGGAGTTTAAAGTATGGCTGAGTCCACAGACCTGGTGGCAAACAAGCAGGATTTTCCTGCTCATAAAAATAATGACGATGGTGGCAGCAGCGAAGAGCAGAAGTCCGGCTTTCTAAGTGGGCTGGGGAACTTTGACGCGCTACGCCAGATCATCATCGTGGTTGCATTAGCGATCTGTGTGGCGATCGCTATTTTCATTATGCTTTGGGTACAAGAGCCTGACTACCGCCCGCTGGGCGAACTTGAGACCCGCGAACTCGTCGAAACCTTAGATTTCCTTGACGCCGGTGGCCATAGTTACCGCGTTGAAGGGAATACCGTGTACGTCCGTTCAGCGGACTACAGCGCGATTCGTTTACAGATGACCCGCCAGGGCATGGGGCCCTCCCATCGCAGTACCGGCGATGATTTTCTGATGGCAGAACCAGGCTTTGGTGTGTCTCAGCGTCTTGAAGCCGAACGGTTAAAGTATTCTCGCGAACAACAACTGTCCCGTACCATCGAGCAAATGCAGTCAATTGATAAGGCCCGGGTGCTGTTGGCATTGCCGCGGGAAAACGTATTTGCGCGACGTGAACGTATGCCTAGTGCCAGTGTCATGGTCAACAGCCGTCGTCCACAGCTCGGTCGTGAAGAAATAGACTCTATTGTTGACCTGGTCGCCTCAGCGGTACCTCAGCTGACCCCGAATCAGGTCACGGTCACCGACCAAAATGGTAAATTACTGCATTCAGGTTCGCGCACCGAGCTTTCGGCTCAGGCCCGCCGCGAGTATGAAATCGAGCGCCAACGAGAGCAGGAATACCTGGATAAAATAGACAATATTCTTTCACCCATTCTGGGGTACGGTAATTATACCTCTCAGGTTGATGTGACCATGGACTTCACCCAGTTCGAACAAACCCAGCGGTCGTTTAATCCAGATCTGCCTGCGATCCGGTCAGAAATGATTATTGAAGACAACACCGTGGGCAGTGGTATTGGCGGTATCCCGGGGGCGCTTAGCAATCAACCACCGCTGGACGCCAATATTCCTGAGCAGGTCGGGCCTGGCATGGCTGGTGCCGTGGTACCGGGGCGTAACCACCGTGAACACACGCGCAATTTCGAACTTGATCAAACCATTAGCCATACCCGTCAGCAAAGCGGTGTGCTGCAGCGGTTAAGTGTGTCTGTGGCGTTGGACTATCGGCAGAATGCCAATGCTGAAGGTCAGGTCGAACCGACGCCATTTAGTGACGCAGAACTTGCTAATATTCGACGGATGTTGATGGCTGGCCTTGGTTACAACGTCAATCGTGGCGACAACGTTGAAGTGGTGGCGTTTCCCTTTATCCGGGCGCCGTTGTTTGACGATGTGGGTACGCCTTGGTGGGAAGAAGCCTGGTTCTGGCGCCTGATGCGTCTTGCGGCAGGGGTACTGGTGATCACCGTACTGATCCTCACGGTGGTGCGGCCGATGTTGCGGAAGCTGATTTACCCGGATGAGAGCCCGGACGACGGCATTGACGAATTATTGGCGCGGGACGAAGACCTTGGTGACGAAACTATCGACATGCTGACTGAGCAGTTTGATAGCGACAGCATTGGTTTCTCACCAGATGGTACATTGCAGCTTCCGGACTTGCACAAAGACGAAGACTTGCTAAAAGCGGTTCGTGCGCTGGTTGCGAATGAGCCGGAATTATCCTCACAAGTAGTTAAAGCGTGGTTAAACGAAGATGTCTGAAGCTGAAAGCAAAACTAAACGTCGCACGCTGGCACGTCTTGAAGAAGACGAAGCCTTTGACGTCCACAAACTGAGTGGCGTTGAAAAGGCTGCTATTTTGTTGCTGAGCTTGTCTGAAGAAGATGCTGCGCAAATCCTTAAGCACCTGGAACCTAAACAGGTACAACGGGTGGGGATGGCGATGGCCAGCCTGGAGGACTTTAGTCAGGAAAAGGTCAATGCGGTGCATAGCCTGTTCCTTGAAGAGATTCAGGAATTCACGACCATCGGCTTTAAGTCAGAAGAGTTTGTGCGCAAAGCCTTGACCGCAGCACTGGGTGAAGACAAAGCGGGTAACCTGATTGAACAAATCGTGATGGGCAGTGGTGCCAAAGGTCTCGACTCGCTGAAATGGATGGACTCAAAACAGGTGGCAACACTGATCCGCAATGAGCATCCACAAATACAGACGATTGTCCTGTCTTACCTCGACCCTGAGCAGTCTGCTGAAATTATGGCGCAGTTCAGTGAGAAAGTACGCCTTGACCTGATGATGCGCATCGCCAACCTGGAAGAAGTCCAGCCGGCAGCATTGCAAGAGCTTAACGAGATTATGGAAAAACAGTTTGCGGGTCAGTCTGGTGCGCAGGCAGCCAAAATGGGCGGCTTGAAAGCAGCTGCAAATATCATGAATTACCTCGACACCTCAGTGGAAGGTCCACTCATGGATTCAATCCGCGAGCAGGACGAAGAAA
This sequence comes from Idiomarina sp., assembly GCA_020832105.1. GTDB lineage: Bacteria > Pseudomonadota > Gammaproteobacteria > Enterobacterales > Alteromonadaceae > Aliidiomarina. The sequence continues at coordinate 20,664 of JAFIFH010000068.1, read as the reverse complement.
TGAGTCAACAAATTCAGGATTTGATGTTCGTTTTCGAAAACCTGATCGATGTCGACGATCGTGGTATCCAAACCTTGCTGCGTGAAGTAGAAGGTGAAGTACTGCAAAAAGCATTGAAAGGCACCGACGACAAACTGCGTGCGAAGATTTTCCGCAATATGTCTAAACGTGCGGCAGAGCTTTTACAGGACGACCTTGAAGCCATGGGGCCTGTGCGTATTAGTGACGTGGAAAGTGCGCAAAAAGATATTCTGGCAATTGCCCGCCGCCTGGCGGACTCCGGTGAGATCATGCTGGGTAGTGGAAGTAACGAAGAACTACTCTTTTAACTGAGGACTTAGTATGAGCGAATCACGCGGTCCACAAAAGGGTCAGCCTACTGCCTGGGAGTATCCGGATATAACCAGTGACGAGCATATTAGCTCGTTACGGCGTAATGCGGTGAACAAGCCGATGCGCTGGCAGTTTGAGCCGCCTGAAGAAGAACAGGTTGAAGAAGAACCAGAACAACCCCCGCAATTAACTGCTGACATGCTCGAGGCAATTCGCGAAGAGGCCCGGCAGGAAGGCCATGCTGAGGGTATCGAGCAAGGCCATAAGGTTGGTCATGAAGACGGCTTTAAGCAAGGTTACGACGAAGGCTTGCTAGCGGGTAAAGAAGCCGGTGAGGCGCAAGCCGCGGCCGCCGCTGAGCAACTACAGCAGGAACTCAGCATTCGCTGGCAACAATTGTTTGAACATATGCGCCAACCTGCGTTGCAAATCAACGAGGGGGTTGAGCGTCAGTTAGTGACGATGACCGCGACCCTGGCGCAAGCCGTATGCATGCATGAAATTTCCACCAACCCTTTAGTGATCCAGCAGGTGCTACAAAAAGCAGTGGAAGAACTGGACGAGCAGGCCGGCAGCATGAAAATAGCCCTGCACCCTGATGATCTTGCTTTGATTGAACAGCGCTGGAATAAACAGGAACGCACTGAAATGGGCTGGCGCTTGATGGCCGACGAAACATTGACCCGCGGAGGCTGTGTGGTGACCACCCCAGTGACGCGAGTCGATGCCACGTTGGAAGCGCGTATAAACGATGTATTTCGCCACTACATTCAAGGGCTAAAAGGCTCCAACGGCGAACCCATGCGCGCTGAGCCGGAGCAAGACGCGGTAAGTCAATTACGGGATGAGCAACAGGCTCATGCCAACCCGCCAGATAACCAGCAACAGGCAACATCGGAGGTTGATACCGATACCTCTGCAACTGCCAGCCAGCCACCAGCGGATGAACCCCAGGCATCTCCACGCAGCGCTAAACCAGGAGCCGGTGATGGCGGCGCAGACTGAACTTGAACGTCGGCTGACGCAACGTCAACAGTATATTCGCCCTGCACGTTTGCAAAGTAGCGGGCGGCTAACCCGGGTTGTTGGGCTGACCTTTGAGGCAGTTGGCTGCCGCGCATCCATTGGTTCGTTGTGCGCGGTTGAAACCAGTGCCGGCGAAGTGATAGCGGAAGTGGTCGGGTTTGACGATAAAGTACTCTTTTTAATGCCGGCGGACGATGCCCATGGGGTCATCCCCGGCGCAAAAGTGCGCCCTTTACTCGATCAGGCTGGCATCCCTTTAGGCATGGAGTTACTCGGCCGGGTGATTGATGGCGCTGGCAACCCGTTGGACGGACTCGGCCCGCTGGAGACCCAACGACGTGGCAGCCGCCGTCGAGAAAAACTGAATCCGCTGGCGCGACGGCCGGTGCGCGAGCCACTGGATGTCGGTGTCACCGCTATTAATGCGTTACTGACTGTTGGTCAGGGGCAACGTATGGGCCTGTTTGCGGGGTCCGGCGTGGGTAAAAGTGTGCTCCTTGGCATGATGACCCGGGGTTCAACCGCTGATGTGATCGTGGTTGGCTTGATTGGCGAACGTGGCCGTGAAGTTAAAGAATTTATTGAAGACATTCTTGGTGAAGAAGGGCGACGGCGCAGTGTGGTCGTGGCAGCACCCGCAGATCAATCACCATTAATGCGCCTGCGGGGCTGTGAAACTGCCGCGCAAATTGCCGAGTACTTTCGTGATCAGGGTCTTAATGTACTCTTGTTGATGGATTCGCTGACCCGGTACGCCATGGCGCAACGCGAAATCGCTTTAGCGATTGGTGAGCCGCCAGCCACCAAAGGGTATCCGCCCTCGGTATTTGCAAGGTTACCAGCTTTAGTAGAACGTGCCGGTAACGGTGGTGAAGGGCAAGGTTCAATTACTGCATTTTACACCGTGTTAACCGAAGGGGATGACATGCAGGACCCCATTGCCGATTCAGCTCGGGCGATTCTTGATGGCCACGTAGTGTTAAGTCGTAAACTGGCTGAGCAAGGTCATTATCCGGCGATTGACATTGAAGCGTCGGTCAGTCGGGTGATGCCTCAGGTCGTCTCCCCTGAGCACCTGCAAAATGCGATGGCGATTAAGCAAATTTATTCCAGTTACCAGCAAAACAAAGATCTGATCAGTATTGGCGCATACGCCAAAGGTTCTGACCCGAGGGTCGACCAGGCGATCCAATTAATGCCCCTGCTACAACGGTTCTTGCAGCAGGGTATGCTCGATGTCTCACCTTTTGCAGACTGCGTCAGTGTGCTAGGCCAGATAGCCAGTCGTATCAAGTAACTACTTAGCGCCTTCGCTATCTAAACCAACAGGATCACTTTACCGTGCATGACAAATCATTACAGCTGGTACTTGAGCTCGAACGCAAGCGTGAAGACCAGGCGGCGATGCGTTTTAGTCAGGCGCGGCAGCAATGTGACCTGCAGCAAAAGCGTCTTGCCGGGCTAGAAACCTATCGTACTGAGTACCTGAATAGCGCGCTGGAACGAGGTAAGGACGGGCTGCAGTCAATGCGTTTTGGTCATTATCACGCATTTATTGGCAAGCTTGACGAAGGGATTGCACAACAGCGGATTAAATTACAGCGCCTTGAACAAGTGGTCACCGAACGCCAGCAGCATTGGCAAGAGAAGCAGCAACGCCGTAAAGCGGTGGAGCACTTAATCGATAAAAAGCACCAGGAAGCTGAGCTGCGACGCCACCGAATCGAGCAAAGTAACGCGGACGAATTTGCCACCCAGGGATTTATGCGACGTTTGCGTGGACAACGCTAAAATGGAACAGACTTTGCATTAGTCCTGTATACGCTAAGGTAAAGCACATAGAAATCTCTAGTACGAGGACCGTCCATGCAGCAGCTCCATTCAATCATGTTAGCCCCGATGACGACCGCAAAAGGTGCTCGGTTGGCTGATGCAGACGCTAAGGATGGCGGTTCCAGTGGCGCAGGCGACATATTGTCGCTGCCCCAGGCAACCCAAAAGTTTGCCTTTCATCTTGATCAACTCACCGAGCTTGTCACTGAACCGCGGTCAAACGACTCAATGGCGGTCTCCGAACTCGCAATAACGATGTTACAAACCAGTGATGACGCAGAGCTCTCAGCAGATGAAGCCTGGTTGTCGATGGTCGAAGAGCTGAACTCAGTAGCCAGCGGAGAGCTGAGCCTGGAACAGGTGTCGTCTCGTCATGGTATGGATGTTGCCGAACTGGAAAACCAGCTTAATCATGCATTACAGGCGCTCGATGGAGATATGGGCGCACTGATAGCCCAGTTACAACAGGTTTCAGGCGGCAAAGCCTTGCCACCGGCAACGGATAAGAACACGCTGAGCCAACCTGATCTGCCCATTAGCGGTGCCGAGCGCAAAGCGCTGGCCGCTGCACTTGCAGAATCGGATACTCGCACAGTAGGCCAAAGCGAGCGAATTGACGCGTTACTGAAACGTGTGGAAGAGCTCTCGCCAGGCCAGCAACGCCAATTCGCTGCCAGTGTCAACGAACTGATGGAACAGCTTGCTGAACTCGACAACATCGAATTGAGCACGTCGGTGGCCTACCCAACCGAGCCACAGAGCCTGGACGATAAGACGGCGCAACAGCTGACTGAGCTAAGAGCAACCCTGCAAAGCCAGGTTCGCGCGCTACTTGATGCCGAGGTTGAGCTGAGCCCACGGCAAACCACGCAGCTGGATCATTACCTTGCCCTGCTAGATAAAATTGATCAGCTGCCATTACAGAACATATTGAGTGAGCGCAAAGATAGCCAGCAGATTATTGACCAGTTGGCTTTGCAAGCTCCGGCGCAACAAGAGCCTGTGGCAAGCGAACAGCACCAGCTAGACATCAATGAATTATTGCATGCGGTGCAGACGCTACTCAACAGCGCCGTCGATAGTCACGGCGAGGTCAAGCCTGAGGTTCGCTTGCAAACAGTGGATATGAAAGCACTGCAGGGCGAGTTAAATGAGATGTTGCTGGCGCTGGAAAATGAGCTTGACGACGTGAGCCGCGACGAGCTTATCGCACTGCTGCAAACCCAATTGCAGACTCTTGAGCGTTCATCGAAGGTAGATCCGGATGTACCAGCTGGTGAGCAGCAAGACGAAAACCTCGACAAGTTGACTCAGTTGCTCAGCGAATTGAACCAGGTGTTAGACCGGGTAGCTGCGGATATTCGCGTTATTGACGCTAGCCGCCAGTCTGAGCCGGGCAATACATTACCACCGGTGGCCCAGGCGCTTGCTCAGGTAAGTCAGCAATTACGCGCCCAAGTTCAGGCTGCGCTGCAGTTGCAGCAAGAGCAAGGTAGCGACCTGGACGAGTCGGATGCTGGCGACTTTGACAATTTACGACGTATGTTAAGTGACAGCGTGACCAGCGCAACTGAGTCTCGTAATAGCACGACCCCGACGTATCAAGCTGCTGGTTTGCAAACCACGCAGCAAGGTAACCCGGGTCAATCAGCGTCAGCACAAGGTCAGACGTCAACAAGAGGCGCTGAGCAGGCAACGCAGTCCGCGTTCGAAACGGCAAGACAATCACAACAGGCCATCGATATTCTCGGCACAGGTGCTTCAGAGCGTTTACGTGAGCGGGTGTCCGTGATGTTTAACTCCCGCACCCAAGCCGCAGAGATGCGCCTGGATCCACCTGATCTGGGGCGCCTTAATATTCGCTTGAACATGAACCAGGACCAGGCCACCGTGAGTTTCCAGGTAACCACTCCACAAGCGCGGGAGGCGTTGGAGCAAAACTTACCACGGTTACGGGAATTGCTTGCCGAGCAGGGTATTCAATTGGCTGATGCGAATGTGAGTGAACAGCAGCAAGGCGGGTCACGTGACGCATCAACCGGACAGGGACAGCTCGGGGCAGAGCATGCCACTGAAGCCGATGAGATTGAGCAGTCAGCAGACGGCAGAATTGAGTTGGCGTCTGAGCTGGCCGCTGCGGAAGGGCGCGTAGATTATTTTGTATAAGTGTGTGTGGTAAGGCTGGCACGCAATAATAAGTAGAACAATGGAAGATTCAATATGGCAGCAGAACCGGAAGACTTAGAAGGCCTGGAAGGCGACGACGCGAACAAGAAAAAGCGCATGATTATGCTGGCAGCAGGTGGTGGCGTGTTGTTGGTTGTGGTGCTGGTTATCTTGTTTGTGGTCCTATTTTTTGGTGGCGATGACCATCAGGATACGGCAGGCCAGCAACGTCCGGTCGCCGCAGATAATGTAGGCGAAGCCTATTATGTGGCAATGCCGCGCGATCTTATCTTCAATGTGCCGGGCGCAAGACGGGACAGGGTCGCTCAGATCGGCGTGCAGTTGCTGGTCCGCGGACCGCGCAATGAAGTGCTGGCTCAGGAAAATATACCGATGCTGGAGTCGACGTTACTGGACGTGTTTTCGCGCGCCACTGCGGAGCGATTGAACACCCCTGAGGGCAAGCGGGAATTGCGTTTACAGGCACTTGACGCGCTGCGTCGGACCATGGAAGAGATCACTGACGGTAGCCCGGTGGTAGAAGAGGTATTGTTTACAGGTTTTGTATTGCAATGAGCTTAAAGCTGGCTTGGATATTGCTTTGTAATCTAACCAGCGACGTAACTCCGGCACATGCTACAACCTTGAATTGCGCAGGCGAGCCAATGAGCAAGCCTGGCAGAATATGACAACAAACAAACAGCATTTTATTGCTGGCGACACTTAACTCGATAGCGAGCTGATTATGGCGGTAAGTGATTTACTCTCACAAGACGAAATTGATGCGCTTTTACATGGCGTTGATGACGTAGAGGAAGAAAATGTCGAGGCGTCTGGCGATGGTACAGATGCGATGGACTATGACTTCTCGTCACAAGACCGCATTGTGCGCGGGCGCATGCCTACGCTTGAAATCGTTAACGAACGGTTCGCCAGGCACATGCGCATCAGCCTTTTTAATATGATGCGGCGCAGTGCCGAAGTGTCGATCAACGGCGTACAAATGATTAAGTTTGGCGAATACGTACATACATTATTTGTCCCCACCAGTCTCAACATGGTGCGTTTCCGTCCTTTAAAGGGCACTGCACTGATTACCATGGAAGCACGCTTGGTGTTTATTCTGGTAGACAACTTCTTCGGTGGCGACGGGCGTTATCATGCCAAAATTGAAGGCCGCGAGTTTACACCGACGGAGCGCCGCATTATCCAGATGTTGCTCAAGCTGATCTTTGAAGACTACAAAGAAGCCTGGGCACCGGTGATGGACGTTGGCTTTGAATACCTCGATTCAGAAGTGAATCCAGCGATGGCGAACATCGTCAGCCCCACTGAAGTGATTGTGATCAGCTCCTTTCATATTGAGCTTGATGGAGGGGGTGGAGACTTCCACATTGCCTTACCCTACTCAATGCTGGAGCCGATTCGCGAACTGCTTGACGCTGGTGTACAGAGCGACAAAGAAGATACCGACCTGCGCTGGGGTAAAGCCCTGCGTGACGAAATCATGGACGTTCCGGTTGAGCTGAAAGCAAAACTGTTGGACACGGAATTGTCGTTGCGTGAAGTGATGGATCTCGAATCGGGAGACATTATTCCCATCGAGATGCCTGAAGACTTAACCGTCTACATTGAAGATTTACCGACATTCCGCGCCAAAATGGGTCGTTCCCGGGACAATGTGGCGTTGAAAATTTCCGCCAAAATTGCGCGCCCGGAGACAGTGAAGTCGGATATTCATATGCTGACCCGAAATGGTCAACGCATTGGTGGCGATGCTGAATTACAGCAGCTTGAAGAAGATTTTGACGTATAATTTAGGCCGACAGGCAAGAGGCGTGTATGAGTAACGACAACGACAACAACAGCCATGACGAGATGGACGATTGGGAAGCGGCTATGGCTGAGCAAGTTGAAAGCGAACAGTCCGCGTTAGGTGAGACGAAGGTGAAGTCTGCTGATTTAGAAGAGCTCACAGATGACGCTGAGACTAGTCCTGAAGAGCGCCGCAAACTTGACGCTATTCTGGATATTCCGGTCACTATTTCAATGGAAGTCGGGCGTAGCCAAATCAGCATCCGCAATTTACTCCAGCTTAATCAGGGCTCGGTGGTTGAGCTGGAGCGCGTTGCCGGTGAGCCGCTTGATGTACTGGTAAACGGCACCTTGATTGCGCATGGGGAAGTGGTCGTGGTTAATGACAAGTTTGGTATTCGCTTAACGGATGTGATCAGCCAGCTCGAACGTATTCGCAAACTGCGCTAGAGTAGGGCGCTGGACCGCGGGTTGACGGCATAGACTGAACGCTGCGGTGCGCCAATCCTCAACTGAGTAATACAAAGACTATGAATCAAGCTTCAACGCTTACCTGGGCCGACGCTGGTGCCACCCTCATTATGTTGTTGGTGGTGTTGGGTGTGATTATTGGTCTTGCCGCACTGGTGCGGCGACTGAATATGCGCCTGCCTGGTGCCAATGGTCCGGTTAAAATTCTCCACTCGGTGTCACTAGGCCCAAAAGAGCGCCTGGTGATTGTTGAAGTGGGCGAAGAAAAGCTTTTACTGGGTGTCACCGCGCAAACCGTTCAGCTCTTGCAGACCTTGCCGGATGACTTTAAGGTTAAAGACAAACAACAACTCCAATCATCGTCCTTCGCTGAGCAGGTACTGCAAGTAATTCGCCGCGACCGCTAAACGCAGTGAAGGGCCACGGAAAACGCATTATGAAAGCATGGGCTGTGGCATTTGTACTTGTCATTCTAGGGGGCGGACTACTGGCGATGCCTGAGGCAATTGCGCAGGATACGCTAAGCGCCATCACCGTGACCACCAATGAAGACGGTAGTCAGGAATATTCAGTCACTCTGCAAATTCTGATTATCATGACTGCGCTGGGCTTTATCCCCGCGGCTGTGATTATGATGACCTCGTTTACCCGGATCATCGTGGTGCTTGCCATTTTGCGCCAGGCGATTGGTTTGCAAAGCTCGCCATCGAATCAGATCCTGATTGGTATTACGCTGTTCCTGACCTTTTTTATTATGACGCCGGTGCTTACCACGATTAATGATGAGGCTTTGCAGCCTTATCTTGCCGAGGAAATAGCGCCACTTGAGGCCGTCGAGCGCGCACGGGACCCGATTAAAGCCTTTATGCTGTCGCAAACCCGGTTAACCGACCTGGAAACCTTTATTGATATCTCAGGCTATGAAGGCATTGAACAACCGGAAGACGTACCTATGACGATCTTAATTCCTGCTTTTATTACCAGCGAATTAAAGACCGCCTTCCAAATAGGTTTTATGCTGTTTATTCCGTTTTTAATTATCGACCTGGTGGTCGCCAGTGTATTGATGGCCATGGGTATGATGATGTTATCGCCGATGATTGTATCTTTACCCTTCAAGCTCATGTTATTTGTATTGGTGGACGGCTGGAGTATGGTGATGCGGACCCTGGCCGGTAGTTATGGGTTATAGCGAGGCTTACTATGTCACCTGAAGTCTTTTTAGATATATTCCGTGACGCATTGTTTATGATTGTAGTCATGGTCAGTGCGATTATTGTGCCGAGCTTGCTGGTGGGCCTCGCCGTAGCTGTGTTTCAGGCCGCCACGTCAATTAACGAACAGACTTTGAGCTTCCTGCCTCGCTTACTGGTAACCCTGTCAGTGATCGGCATCGGAGGCCATTGGTTTGTGCAGATGCTGATGGATTTCACCATTGGTATGTATATGCGTATCCCTGAAGTCGTCGGCTAATGGATGTGTACGAAAGCGTCATTCTTGAATGGCTGGCGCAACACTACTGGCCTTTTGTCCGGGTCAGCAGCATGTTATTAACCATGGCCGTATTTAGCGGCCAGGGAATTCCAGCACGCATTAAGGTGTTTTTTGCGTTGGGTATTACCATCGCCCTTGCGCCTGCCTTGCCCCCCATTGACGCCCCTTTTGATACCGTTTCGTTAAGCGGTATGCTGGTGACTATTCAACAAATTATTATCGGTGTGGCGCTTGGTTTTTTGTCGTTGCTGGCAGTTAATACCTTTGCCCTTGCAGGTCAGGTACTGGGCATGCAAATCGGCCTCGGGTTTGCCGCCATGGTCGACCCCAATAGTGGGCAACAGGTCCCTGTTGTTGCACAGTTCTACCTGATGCTGGCGACCCTGATTTTTCTCGCATTGGACGGCCATCTGCTGATGATCCGGATGGTTGCGGCGAGCTTTGAGGCGATTCCGGTAGGGCAAATCGGGCTTGATGCAGATGCCTTTTTCTATATTGCCAACTGGGCGGTATGGATGTTTTCTGCTGCACTAGGTTTTGCCATTTCAGCGATGGTTTCAATTTTGCTGATTAACCTGTCATTCGGGGTGATGACCAGAGCCTCCCCCCAGCTTAATATATTCGCGGTGGGCTTCCCAATTACGATGATTTCAGGCTTATTAATCCTCTGGCTAACAGTGGGTAATTTTATCGTGCATTTTGAAAACCAGTGGCAACGGGCGATTAGTGGCATGTGCTTTATTCTGGGCGGGAGCTGTTAGATGGCGGAAACGGACCAGGAACGTACAGAAGAACCCACCCAGAAGAAACTGGATGATGCCAAGAAAAAAGGTCAGATAGCGCGTTCGAAAGAGATGGGTACGCTGGGCGTGTTGCTGGCTTCCGCAGTAGGGCTGCTGGTAGTGGGCGGCGCCATGGCAGAGGCAATGTATGATATTATGACGCGCAATTTTTCAGTGGGTCGCGAGGTTATCTTTGACGAAAACGCGACGCTGAATATCTGGTCGGGTATTTTAAATACCTTACTGGTCCCACTCGGCACTTTCTTCGCCATTGTCGTGTTTGGCGCTTTTGTCGGTAATACCATTGTTGGCGGCTTCAATTTTAGCTGGCAGGGCGCCGCACCAAAACCGTCGAAAATGAGCCCAATGAAGGGCCTTAAGCGAATGTTCGGCACCCAGGCACTAATTGAGCTTCTCAAAGGCTTAGGCAAGTTTTTTGTGGTGGCGATATCTGCATTCTTTTTATTGCGCTGGCAGTTTCCAACCATCCTGCAGTTCTCTTCGGGCATCATCGACCAGACCATGCGTGATGCGGTGATGCTATTAGGCTTCATGTTTTTGTTGCTGGTGTGTTCAATTCTGCTGATCGTCGCTATTGATGTGCCGTTTCAGCGGTACAACCACAACAAGCAATTGCGCATGACCAAGCAAGAGGTCAAAGACGAGCGTAAAAATGCCGAAGGTTCACCAGAGGTGAAAGGCAAAATACGCCAGATGCAGTTGTCTATGGCGATGAAGCGGATGATGCAGGACATTCCTCAGGCCGATGTGATAGTGACCAACCCGACCCACTTTGCGGTGGCGCTGGTTTACAACCCAGCCACTAAGGGCGCACCAAAAGTAGTGGCCAAAGGTAATGACGAGGTCGCGGCAAAAATTCGTGAAGTGGCCATGGACTGCGACGTGCCAATTGTGGAGTCACCGGCATTGGCCCGGGCGGTGTATTACAGTACGAAAATCGGTCAGGAAATTCCTGAGGGGCTCTTTATGGCCGTTGCTCAGGTGCTGGCGTTCGTTTTTCAGATGCGCGACTATAAAAAGGGCAAAGGGCGGCGACCTAAACTGGCTCGCGACTTGCCTATTCCTGATGATCTTCAGCATGACTGATGTGATAAGATCAAACTCTACAAACATTGTAATTGGTGGTAAAAGGTCCATTCATGTCGACAACACTGTCTAACCCCCGTGATTTAGCTTCGCCACAGTCCCTTAAAGTGGCGTTGGCTCAGGTCAAACTTACCGTTGGCGCCATTCAGCGCAACACTGAAGAAGTAGAGGCTGCCGTCGCCGAGGCTCACGGGGCTGACATTATCGTGTTTCCCGAACTCACTCTCACTGGCTATCCCCTTGAAGATATCGTGTATCGCGCTGACTTATATGCTGCGTTGGATGCTTCGATTGAGCGGATTAAAACCGCCAGTGAACAGATGGCGATTATGGTTGGTTATCCTGAAATTGATGGTCACAAGATTTTCAATGCGGTGTCAGTCTTTTACCAGGGCACAAGGATTGCCCATTACCGCAAACAAGTGCTGCCAAATTATGGTGAGTTTGACGAGAAGCGCTACTTCACTGCGGGCAATCAAACCTGTGTATTTGAATTTAAAGGGCATCAAATTGGTTTACTGATTTGTGAGGACCTGTGGTGTGCAGCCCCCATTGCCGCCGCCAAGGCCTGTGGCGCTGAACTGATTTTATCCACCAACGCCTCGCCGTACGAAGAATACAAAGCCGCGCAACGGCTCCAGGTATTGCATGAGCGCTGGCGCGAAACGCAGCTACCCATTGTCTATGTGAACCACATTGGAGGGCAGGACGAGCTGCTTTTTGATGGTAACTCCGTGGTCGTTAGCGAGCAGGGCGAAGCCTGTATTTTGCTCAAGCATTGCGCCGAGGATTTAGCAATTGCTGAGTTCAGTGAAGGTAAATTGCAAAATACCCACCTTGATAATCGCTCGGTTAATGGGATGACCCTTAACAATGACGTACAAAACGATGCCGCATTGTATCAGGCGTTGGTACTGTCACTGAATGATTACATTGAGAAGAACGGGTTCTCTTCAGTTGTTTTAGGCTTGTCAGGCGGTATCGATTCAGCGCTGACATTAGCCATTGCGGTAGATGCGATTGGTGCTGAGCGAGTGCGGGCGGTCATGATGCCATATCAATACACTGCAGATATCAGTGTCGAAGATGCTCAATTACAAGCCGATTGGCTCGGTTGCCAGTTTGATATTGTGCCGGTGGCGCCTATGGTGAATAGCTTCATGGATATCATTCCCGGGCTCACTGAAGATAAACCCCGCGACACCACCGAAGAAAACTTGCAGGCACGTTGCCGTGGAGTGCTGTTGATGGCGCTCTCCAATAAAGAGGGCCGCTTGTTGCTTAGTACCGGTAATAAGAGCGAGCTTGCGGTGGGTTACTGTACTTTGTATGGCGATATGTGTGGCGGCTTTGCGCCAATAAAAGATGTCTATAAAGAGCGCGTGTTTGCGCTGGCGCGTTACCGCAATACGTTGGGTAATGCGATTCCTGAGCGAGTGATCACGCGCCCGCCATCCGCTGAATTGGCGCCGGATCAGAAAGACGAGGACTCGCTGCCACCTTATCCGGTGTTGGACGAAATAATTGCAGCCTACGTTGAGCAGGATCAATCGCTAGCTGATATGATTAATGCAGGCTATGACCCGGACACGGTGAAGCGCGTGGTCACTTTGATTGAGCGCAACGAATATAAACGCCGTCAAGGAGCTGTTGGGCCCAAGGTCACCCGGCGTAATTTTGGTCGCGATCGGCGCTATCCGATTACCAGTCAATATCTTGCAAGTATGTTGGAAAGAACCGACTAGGGCGCTTTTAATTGTCTACAATACTGATGTGGTGATTAAGGTCGTTGCACAAATTAAAACATGATAAGCAATCAGGAGCACGCATGAAGAAGGTTGAGGCCATCATTAAACCCTTTAAGCTCGATGATGTGCGAGCGGCGTTATCGGACGTTGGTATCGCAGGCATGACAGTGTCAGAAGTGAAAGGGTTTGGCCGCCAGAAAGGGCACACCGAGCTATATCGTGGTGCTGAGTATATGGTCGACTTCTTACCTAAAGTGAAAGTCGAAGTGGTCGTTAAGACAGATGAGCTTGAACGCTGTATCGAAGCGATTATGGAAACCGCACAGACCGGTAAAATTGGTGATGGAAAAATTTTCATTACCGATATTGAACGGGTCATTCGGATCCGTACCGGCGAAGAAAACGAGGATGCGGTATAGCTACAATTTTGGTTATCACAGCGACAACCAACACCCAACAAAAAGGCCGCTCAGTAATTAAAACGAGCGGCCTTTTTATGTCTGCATTTGTTGCCGGGGGTATTTAGCGCCGTGCTAAACGATTCTCTGGGAAGTTCAGCGCCAACACTGCACGTGCGTCATCACGCAGGTCGTTGAGCTCAAGTGCATCGTAAGCGCGTACCATTAGGCTTAGGGCATCTTCAACTTCCCCCACCTGGGAGAAGTTCTCGAGCACATATTGCGCGCGGGTAATAGCTGCCATGTAGGCTTCGCGGCGCATATAGTAATTGGCAACTTCGAGTTCGTATTTAGCTAAACGCGACTGAATCCCCAACATTCTTGCCCGTGCATCTGCCGCGTACGTGCTGTCCGGATAACGGTCAAGTAACTGACGGAAGTCTTCAAAAGCTTGTTCGGCGTAAGTTTTGTCACGGTCGTGACGGTCTATCCCCACCAACTCCTGAAATGCATTACGCTCTAACTGCAGGTGTACTAAACCACGCATATAACGCACATAGTCGAGATCTGCATGATTAGGGTTAAGCCGTAAAAACCGATCAATGGCGGTTAACGCACGGTCCTGGTCGCCCACCTGGTAATGCACATAGATCAAATCCAACTGGACCTGGTTGATATGCGCACCAAATGGATAACGCATTTCAATACTGCGCAGAGTTTGCACAGCCATGGTAAAATTACCACCATCGATGTAACCCTGAGCTTGTTGATACATTTGTTCAGGGGAGCCACGCATGTCGCGCGCTTGGTCACGATCTCGGCTTGATGAGCACCCTGTAAGGGTAAGTGTTAGTACTAATACGGCGAGGAGCACAACTTTCATAAGGAACCTTTGCTACCTTTTATTGCTTTTTGCTTTAGTAGTACCCATAAAAAACAGGTACACTTGCGACTAATTCGGCATTCTACCTTAGCGACCACAGGTTTCACAGCAGATATTTATGACCCAACAGATTACTCACGAAGCAGTTATAGACGAGCATCAATTCGGAATGCGTTTCGACCAGGTATTGGCGGAATTGTTCCCGGATTATTCACGCTCGCGTTTAAAAGAATGGATCCTTTCTGGCAATGTCACCCTTGACGGTAAAGTGGTGACCAAACCTCGCGAAAAAGTTTTGCCAGGCATGGCGGTGCACCTGAATGCCGTAGTGGAAGCTGAACAGCGTTTTGAAGCCCAACACATTGACCTTAATATCGTCTATGAAGATGACGATATTATCGTAATTAACAAGCCCATGGGCCTGGTGGTGCATCCCGGTGCTGGTAAGCCAGATGGCACCATCCTGAATGCGTTACTGCATCATCACAAAGGCGCTTCGTCTTTGGCTCGCGCAGGGATAGTGCATCGCTTGGACAAGGACACCACAGGTCTGATGGTCATTGCGAAAACCATTGCGGCACAGACGCACCTGGTGACGGCGCTGCAGGCGCGCAATATCACGCGTGAGTATGAAGCCATCGTAAACGGCGTGATGACCGCCGGCGGGTTGGTGGACCAACCGATTGGCCGCCATCCCACCAAGCGTACGCATATGGCAGTGGTGAATAGTGGTAAACCTGCGGTGACGCATTATCGTGTAGCGGAGCGGTTTCGTCTGCATACACGCTTAAGACTTCGCCTTGAAAGTGGGCGAACGCACCAGATTCGCGTGCATATGGCACATATTCGTCACCCGCTGGTTGGCGATTTGCAATATGGCGGTCGGCCGCGTCCTCCCCAGGGCGCTAATGACGAGTTATTAGCTGGCCTGCGTGATTTTAAGCGCCAGGCGCTGCATGCTGTTAAACTTGAGTTAGAGCATCCCATTCATGGTGAGTTAATGAGTTGGGAAGCACCTGTACCAGAGGACATGGTACAGCTGACTGAATTACTGCGTAAGGATGCGCACGGAGCGGACGATGATAACCACGCTTAAACCAGAGTGGCCGGTGCATGAATCTGTGCAGGCGATGACGACAACCCGCAAGGGCGGGGTCAGTGTGTCGCCATTTGGCCAACTCAATGTGGCAACCCATGTAGGTGATTTACCGGCAGCCGTGCAGGAAAATCGTCGACGGCTGGTGACTGAACTAAAACTTCCCGCCGAGCCGAACTGGTTAAGTCAAACCCACAGTAGTGGTTTGGTGCGCATTGGTGAGTCCGGTCTGCAGGACACGCCGGACGCTGACGCGGCCTATACCGAGTTCCCCAACCAGGTGGTGGTGATTATGACCGCCGACTGCCTGCCGGTCTTTCTTGCCTCTCGTGACGGTAGTGAAGTGGCGTTGGTGCATGCAGGCTGGCGTGGTATTGCAAACGGTATCATCGGGCGAACACTGAAAACGTTTCAAGCCAAACCTGATGATCTTTGCGCTTGGTTAGGGCCTGCGATTAGTCAATCAGCTTTTACCGTGGGTAACGAGGTGCGCGAACTGATGCTTAAGCGTAGTGCACAGCATGCTGATGCCTTCGTTAAATATCAATCACAATGGAAAGCGTGTTTATATACGCTGGCTCGTCAGCAGCTTAGCGGCAAAGTTGGCTTCGTTGGCGGAGGCGACTACTGTACGTTTTCTCAGCCTGAACTATTTTTCTCTCACCGCCGTGACGGCACCACAGGGCGCATGGCCAACTTAATCTATATAAGTTGATGTATATCTAATTCTCCGACTTGAAATTGGGTAAATAATACCCACATTAATAACAGTGCTTTATTTCAGGAGAATGGATATGCGCCTCGACCGATTCACCAGTAAATTTCAGTTAGCGATCTCTGACGCTCAGTCGTTAGCCCTTGGGCGTGACCACCAGTTTATCGAACCTGTCCATCTGATGAGCGCTTTGCTGAATCAGGATGGCGGTACCGTGCGCCAATTATTGCAAACCGCCGGTTTAAACATTGCAACCTTTCGGGCTCAGCTTTCCAAAGCGTTAGACGAGATTGCTCAGGTAGAGGGGATTGGTGGTGAAGTGCAACTGAGTTCAGCCTCAGCGACTTTATTGAATCTCTGTGACAAGTACGCGCAAAAACGCAAAGACAAATATATTTCCAGTGAGCTGTTTATTCTTGCTGCGCTTGAAGACAAAGGTAAGCTTGGTGCTTTATTGAAAAGCCAGGGTCTTGATGCGAGTCAGGTGGATAAGGCCATTACTGAACTGCGCAATGGACAGCAAGTGGATGATCCGAATGCAGAAGAACAGCGCCAGGCTCTGGATAAGTACACCATCAACCTTACTGAGCGCGCCGAGCAAGGTAAACTTGACCCGGTGATCGGCCGCGATGAAGAAATTCGCCGCACGATTCAGGTGTTGCAGCGTCGCACCAAGAACAACCCTGTCTTAATTGGTGAGCCTGGAGTGGGTAAGACCGCGATTGTCGAAGGTTTGGCCCAGCGAATTGTGAATGGCGAAGTCCCTGAAGGTCTTAAGCACAAGCGTGTGCTCTCGCTGGATCTGGGTTCCTTGCTGGCGGGCGCGAAGTATCGCGGTGAATTCGAAGAGCGCCTTAAAGCGGTGTTGAATGAGTTACAACAGGAAGAGGGTGCGGTAATTCTGTTTATTGATGAGCTGCATACCATGGTTGGTGCTGGTAAAGCGGATGGCGCAATGGATGCAGGGAATATGTTAAAACCTGCACTGGCGCGAGGTGAACTGCACTGCGTTGGTGCCACCACCCTAAACGAGTACCGTCAGTACATTGAAAAAGACGCTGCCCTTGAGCGGCGTTTCCAAAAAGTCCTGGTGGAAGAACCTTCGGTGGAAGACACCATCGCGATTCTGCGTGGCTTGAAAGAAAAATATGAGTTACATCACTCCGTTGAAATTACTGACCCAGCGATTGTCGCCGCCGCTTCTTTATCACATCGCTACATTAGCGACCGTCAGTTGCCGGACAAAGCCATTGATCTAATAGATGAAGCAGCGTCCAGTATTCGGATGCAAATAGATTCTAAACCAGAGGAGCTGGATCGCCTGGAACGCCGGATGATTCAGCTGAAGCTGGAACGGGAAGCTTTGCGCAAAGAAAAAGACGATGCGAGCAAAAAGCGACTTGAACTGATAGAAGACGAGTTAAGCGAGCTTGATGTCAAATACCAGGAACTGGATGAGATTTGGAATACCGAGAAAGCGGCACTGCAGGGCCACCAGCATATTAAAGAGCAGTTAGACCAAGCGCGTCAGGATCTTGACATTGCGCGCCGTGCCGGTGATTTAAACCGTATGTCCGAACTTCAGTATGGCCGCATTCCCGAATTGGAACGTCAGCTTGATTTGGCCCTGCAGGCAGAAATGCAGGACATGAGCCTGTTGCGTAATAAAGTCTCCGACGAAGAAATCGCCGAAGTGCTCTCTCGTTGGACCGGGATACCAGTAGCAAGAATGCTCGAAGGTGAACGCGACAAGCTGCTGCGCATGGAGGAAGCTTTACATAAGCGGGTAGTAGGGCAGCACGAAGCGGTGGTCTCTGTTGCTAACGCCATACGCCGTTCGCGGGCAGGGCTTGGGGATCCGGATCGCCCAATCGGTTCATTCTTATTTCTTGGGCCTACTGGGGTCGGTAAAACCGAGCTGTGTAAAGCACTGGCAAACTTCATGTTCGACACGGACGATGCGATGGTGCGTATCGACATGTCAGAATTTATGGAAAAGCATTCGGTGTCACGTTTGGTCGGCGCACCTCCCGGCTACGTTGGCTATGAAGAGGGCGGCTATTTGACCGAGGCCGTTCGGCGTCGCCCGTACTCAGTGATTCTGCTGGATGAGATTGAAAAGGCGCATTCAGATGTGTTCAATATCTTACTGCAGGTTCTCGACGATGGTCGCTTAACCGATGGCCAGGGGCGGACAGTAGACTTTAAGAATACTGTGATTATTATGACCTCAAACCTGGGCTCCGAGCTTATCCATGAGAAAGCGGGTGAGGTAGATTACGAGGAAATGAAGACGCTTATCATGCAGGTACTTGCTGGTCATTTCCGCCCTGAGTTTCTCAACCGGGTAGATGAAACCGTGGTCTTCCACCCATTGAGCACCAAGCAGATTAAGAACATTGCTGGTATTCAGATGCAGCGATTAATCCTGCGCCTACAAGAGCGAGGCTTTGACCTTGAGATCACTGATGCAGCGCTGGAGCAATTGGCGAAAGTTGGATTCGATCCTGTGTTTGGCGCCCGCCCATTGAAGCGTGTGATTCAGCAGGAGCTGGAGAACCCGCTGGCGCATAAGCTTCTGGCCGGAGATTTGATTCCAGGCAATACTATCAAAGTTGACTCAGGTGAACATGGGCTGAGTATCACTCAGTAATCAGCAGCGATAACATAGTCGGTTCTTATCAAGCCCTCGCTATTCTTTTAGCGGGGGCTTTAATATCTCAGGGGGTATTTATGCAGTCCACTGAGACTATGATATTCTTAGCCACAGTATTTAATTCTTATAGATAGGATGACTTCTATGCCAGATCAGCATCACGACGTGAATGGCGCAAAACGCCGTGGAATTTACCTGTTACCAAACCTGCTTACCACTGCAGGCCTGTTTTCCGGATTTTTCGCAATTGTCGCATCGATGAACGGACAGTTTGAAATGGCTGCCATCGCAATATTTATTGCCATGGTGTTTGACGGCCTGGACGGGCGTGTGGCACGTATGACCCATACGGAAAGTGATTTTGGTGCTGAATACGACAGTATGGCTGATATCGTTTCGTTTGGCATGGCGCCTGCACTCGTTGCATATAACTGGGCGCTGGCCGACTTAGGCAAGTTAGGCTGGCTCGCCGCCTTTATCTTTGTTGCTGGCGGTGCGTTGCGCTTGGCGCGTTTTAACACCATGGTCGGCTCGGCGGATAAAAGATACTTCCAGGGCCTGGCGATTCCAAGTGCTGCAGCTATTGTATCTGGCTTGGTTTGGGTCGGTGCGAAATACGAGATACAGCCAGACTCGGTCAGCTGGTTAGTGGCACTATTTACCATTGCCTGTGGCTTGTTGATGGTCAGTAACTTCCGTTACCACTCGTTTAAAGATGTGGACTGGCGCGGCAAGGTCAACTTCCTGGTTATTCTGCTCGTTGTACTGATATTCGTGGTCGTTGCAACTGAACCAGCCCTTGTTCTATTCGTACTCTTCACAGCTTATGCTATCTCAGGGCCAGTCTTGACGATTAAGAACGTTAATAAGCTTAAGCTTGAACATGTGATTGGTGACCATAGCGATGACTATGACGCTGACTTCAATGAAGCGGATAGAAAGGTGGACCCAGCAGGCACTGATTCGACTGGGTCTGCAGCAAAGAATAAGCCGGCGCAGAGTACACAGTCCGCTACGGGTGCTGAATCGCCAGTAGCAAATGGCGGTAAAACTGACGATGAACCCAAGGTGTAACCTGTTTCTGTTGTCTGCAGGCAGCTGATGCCTGCGGACAACCGCGGTTGTGAACATCAGAAAGCCCCGCTGTGAAGCGGGGCTTTCTGGTTATAAAAGCCAGTTAAATGAGAGCATGAGCGAATTATCAGCATAAAATGAGTGTTTTTGTAGCATGATGATGGCTTTCTGAGCAGTCAGTTAGGTTTTTCATAAAAAC
Organism: Idiomarina sp.; assembly: GCA_020832105.1. Classification (GTDB taxonomy): domain Bacteria; phylum Pseudomonadota; class Gammaproteobacteria; order Enterobacterales; family Alteromonadaceae; genus Aliidiomarina. Next base: position 868 of record JAFIFH010000068.1, on the reverse strand, counting down.
TTCAAAATAGGGGTTGCAGGTTGCCCAGAGATCTCTATAATTCGCCTCCGTTGTCAGGGCATAAGCGCAGACAGCGGCGGTGTTAACTCCTTAGATGTTTAGGCAAATGAGTCGAGTAACAACGCTGAAGAAAATCACCGGATTCTAGCGAAAAAGGTATTGACTTCAAAAGGGAAGAGCGTAGAATGCGCATCCCTGCTACGGCAAAAGTCGTACGCAACGTTCTTTAACAATATATCAAAGCCAAGCAATCTGTGTGGGCACTTACATTGATTGAGCAACTTAAAAAGCTACTTCGGTAGCAGATTCGCACCACGGGCTTGTCCCGCAGGTAGAATCAAAAAAGATGTTCATGAAATGCTGGTGACCATAAGATTCAAGTAATTTTATAAGAACCAACGATTCATTGAGCAACTTGCATATCAAAATCTTTATAATTGAAGAGTTTGATCATGGCTCAGATTGAACGCTGGCGGCAGGCCTAACACATGCAAGTCGAGCGGTAACATTTCTAGCTTGCTAGAAGATGACGAGCGGCGGACGGGTGAGTAATACTTGGGGATCTGCCTGATGGCGGGGGACAACCACTGGAAACGGTGGCTAATACCGCATAATGCCTACGGGCCAAAGTGTGGGACCTTCGGGCCACATGCCATCAGATGAACCCAAGCGAGATTAGCTAGTTGGTGAGGTAATGGCTCACCAAGGCGACGATCTCTAGCTGTTCTGAGAGGATGATCAGCCACACTGGGACTGAGACACGGCCCAGACTCCTACGGGAGGCAGCAGTGGGGAATATTGGACAATGGGCGCAAGCCTGATCCAGCCATGCCGCGTGTGTGAAGAAGGCCTTCGGGTTGTAAAGCAC
>JAFIFH010000067.1 GCA_020832105.1 Idiomarina sp. | reverse complement strand
ATCGCCTGGGTCGCATTATGCTGCTCGGTGAGGACTACAATAAATTCATCGCCACCGAATCTACACACCGTGTCCTGGGCTCGCACGCTCTCGTTTAATCGCGTGGCCACCTGTTTGAGCAACGCATCACCTACGTCGTGGCCTTGCTCATCATTCACCTCTTTGAATCCATCGAGGTCTAAAAACAGCACCGCAAACTGACGTTTATAACGCTGGTGACTGGCGACTATCTGTTTCATCCGGTCATCCAGTAAGTGGCGATTGGGCAAGCCGGTGAGATCATCATGGCGGGCAAGGTGGCGCATTTTCTTTTCTGCACTTTTGCGCCGCTTCACTTCCTGCCTAAGCTTACTGTTACGCCATAAAAAGAAAGCAATTAGCGCGGCCACCGCCAGCGCCGTGTAAAACATCCAACGCCGTACATCGGTAAAGCTCACCCCTTGCTCGTAATTCACATCAAACCAGCGTTCTGCAATTTGCTGTTGATCCGCATCACTAATCGTCTGCACTGCGCGGTCCAGTATATCTCGCAGCACTGGCCAGTCCTTGCGCACCGCAAAGGTAACCGCATCGCCTTGCTGGCCATGTAATATATTTAGATATAAATTGCCGGTATGTTGCTCGCGTACCCGCTCCACCAACAAAGGCAAGCTATCCAGATAGCCATCTACCCGCCCCTCGATCACCGCAATCATGCCCTCTTCTGGCGAGCTTACCGGATGAACCTCGATACCAGGCATCTGCATGGCCTGCTCAAACACGCTGTAGCTGCGCGTAATCGCAATGCGTTTGTTTTGCATCGCAGACAGTTGGTCGGCGTTGAACAAACCTGCCTCCGTCGAGGCGATAGCCCAGGGGGTTTCCCAGTAAACTGACGTAAAGGCCGCAAATTCACGCCGCGCCGGGGTATCGCTGACAAAGCTCAGTACATCGATATCGCGCTGTGCCAGTGCGCGCAAACAGGCGTCCCAGTTCCCACAACCGATAAAACTAAAGTTTATCGAGCTGCGCTGACTGAGTAAGCTTAGAAAATCAGCATCCAGCCCAACCGCTTCACCTTGCCGGTCAAAAAACAAAATTGGTCGGGAATCTGAGGGGACACCAACAAGCACGCTGTCCCGTGCCAGTAGCCATTCAAGCTCATCCTGTTGCAGCGATACCAGACTGGTCATATCTCGATTCGCCTGGGTTTGCAGGTAACGTTGCTGAGCGTCACTTAAGGCGCCAAAAGCCCGCTCCAGCTCACCAATATCTGTTGCATTCCGGGCCGCGAGAAACAAAGGCACACTAAACAACGACAACCGCCTATCCGCTGGAAACGCGCGGCCTAACTCTGTCAGTGGCGATGCGTTAGCCCCATGACCTGAGGCTGTCTGAGGGCTGTTGTGTGCGGCAGAAAGCTGGCTACCCAGCAATGCGGGCCCGGCAAATACATGGATGCGCCCGGCGAGCGCTGCGTCGACTAACGTCTTTAAATCAGGATAAGTGCGCAGGGTTAATTCAGGGTGCTCGGCGCGCAGCCATTCGTAGATATAACTCGCCTCCACCACACCCACCACGAACCCGCTGGCATCTTCAACACTATTCATCACCGGTAAGTGACGGCGTTGAAACAGCGTAATGTCATGGGTCAGAATCTGCGGACCGAGATACAAACCCGCAGCCTCAGCTTGCTCAGCACGTAGGCCAACAAACCAGTCAATGGCTGGGGCCTCGTGCCCATCGCTCTCACCGTCCGCGTGCGGTGCTGTAAGCAGGGCCCGGTTAAAAGCGTCTGCAGGTAAAATATACAGCTCGGACTGGGTGCCCAGCTGCTCTGCAGTCAGTAACCAAAGATCGCGCAGCAGTTGACTATATGGTGGTTGCCGGCTTTGTAACGCCACTCGTCGCACGCTGTCAGGCTCTGCTTCGAGCGCTGGGTGCACCCTATTTGTCGCGTCATCTATGGTCTGCGCAAAAACCGAAAAACTAGCCATGCATAGGGCTAAGCAAAACCACACCCAGCAGGCCTTTAGCGCAGTCGTTTTATTATTTTTCATCCGGTTCTGTCGCCTGTTTATTCTAACTGGTTGCCACGCTCGGCTTCAGTTACAATTCGATCATGTATTTCATTTATATAAATGTACTGTTATGACAGATTTCCCTGAAAAAAGCATCCCAGGCGATACATTATACTCGCATAGCGGCGCGACTCGGGACGCTATTTACGCCAAACCGCAACAGCAAGTGGCTGACTTTACTTTCGATGAGCGCGTGGCAGATGTCTTTCCAGACATGATCAACCGCTCGGTACCTGGTTACGCCAGCATGATTCATGGTATCGGCCGGCTTACCCAACGCTTTGCCCAGGCAAACACCCGGCTCTATGACCTTGGTTGTTCACTGGGGGCCGCGACCCTTGCCATGAAGCAAAATAATCCGGCCAAAGACTGCCTGATTATTGGTATCGATAATTCAAAAGCCATGGTCGAGCGTTGCCAGAATCACGTCAACGCATTTCGCGGAGACACCCCGGTGGACATTCGCTTAGCTGATATTGTGACCACCGAATACCAGCCCGCGTCGGTGATTGTGCTCAATTTTACGTTGCAGTTCATTCCCCCGCAACAACGCGAGAATTTACTGCAGCGCCTTTATCACGCGCTGGTACCGGGCGGTATTCTGATCCTGTCGGAAAAAGTGCAGGAGCCAGACAACTTTAGTAACGACCTGCTGGTCGATCTTCACCATGAGTTTAAACGGGACAATGGCTATAGCGAATTAGAAATCAGTCAAAAGCGTGCAGCCATAGAAAATGTCATGCGCCTGAATAGCTTAGATGAGCATATGCAGCGGTTGCATGCTGTTGGTTTCACCCACGTACAAAACTGGTTCCGTTACTACAACTTCACTTCTAGTTTCGCCGTAAAATAGGTTACATGTGATTGATTACTCAGATTTTTATGCAAGAATAGCGAAATCCCCACTACACCACTGGCTGCGCTCCTTACCGGCGGACGTACATCGTTGGCAAGAACATCAGCTGCATGGCGATTTTGCCAGGTGGGTCAAAATTCTCCACCTATTGCCGGAGCTTAACACTGACATTGTTGATTTCAGTTCTCAGGTAAAAATTGGTACTGCACAGGACATCGACGACGGCAACCGCGCAAAGCTTGAGGGTTTACTTAAGCAAATGAAGCCGTGGCGCAAAGGTCCATTCGATTTATTTGGCCTTTACATTGACACTGAATGGCGCTCTGACTGGAAATGGGAGCGGGTTCTCCCACATATTGATAATTTAGCAGGACGTTATGTTCTGGATATCGGCTGCGGTAGCGGCTATCATTTATGGCGCATGAAGGGTGCTGGCGCGCAGATGGCGATTGGTATCGATCCCGGGCAGCTTTTCGTAATGCAGTTCAAAGCCATACAAAAGTATGTGCCAATTTCCCTTGCAACTGACGTAGATCTGCTACCTTTAGGGGTGGAAGACCTACCGAAACTTGAAGTCTTTGACACAGTATTTACCATGGGTGTTCTATATCATCGACGCTCTCCTATCGATTTTCTGATACAATGCCGCGATCAATTGCGTCGCGGAGGTCAGCTAGTGCTGGAGACGTTGGTGGTTGAAGGGGACGAGCACTGTGTGCTAATGCCGGAAGGTCGTTATGCACAAATGCGCAACGTCTGGTTTTTACCTAGCACCGAGACACTTTGCCTGTGGTTACGCAGAACAGGTTTTACCGACATCAACGTAGTGGATATCAATCAGACTACGGTTGATGAACAACGAACTACACCATGGATGGAAAATCAATCTTTATCGGATTTTCTTGATCCAAATGATGTAAGTAAGACTATTGAAGGGTATCCCGCACCATTACGTGCGGTAATTACGGCTCGCAGAATTTGACAAACATCAATGCGAGTCGGGCTAAGCCTGCGACCTCCTGATGTTTGAAGGAATATAACGTGAGCGTTTACAGACCAAAAACCACCGTAGAGCAATGGCGTATTTTGCAAGCCGTTGTCGATTTTGGCGGCTATGCTCATGCGGCTGAACAACTGAATAAGAGCCAATCTTCATTAAACCATGCAGTGGCTAAGCTGCAGCAGGTTCTTGGTGTTCAACTGCTTGAAGTACGTGGGCGCAAAGCTTACCTCACCGACATCGGTGAAGTAATGTTACGTCGTTCGCGTCAGCTCACCCAAACCATAACCGAGCTTGAACAGCTCGCTGACAATCTTCACTTCGGCTGGGAGCCGGAAGTTAGTCTTGCCATTGAAATGGTTTGTGACCGCTCACCGTTGTTATCAGTGTTCGCTGATTTCAATCGTGAAAGCCGCGGCAGTCGCTTGGTCATTGACGACACTGTACTGACCGGCACCCTCGAGCAGATCGTGGACCAGTCAGCAGATGTTGTGATCACCCATAACCTGCCAAAAGGTGTGTTAGGTGAGCCCTTTGGCGAGTTTCGCATGGAGCTGGTGTGTCATCCACAACATGAACTTGCCAAGTTACCTCAGCCTATCAAACAGGCCGATCTACTTAATCATTTGCAGGTTGTTATCCGTGACACGGCCAACAGACCAAACGAAACCTCTGGCTGGTTGAAAGCGGAGCAACGTTGGACTGTCAGTCATTTTGATGAAGCATTACGCTTGGTCAAGAGTGGGCTTGGTTTCTGTTGGTTACCAACCTATATGATTGAAGAATGTTTACAACGTAACGAACTTACCCGTCTTAAGATCGACGGCAGTTCCTATCGCAGTGGTTTGTTATACCTGGTCTTACCAAAAGGTGAGAAAACAGGGCCGTGCAGCAAACTGCTGGCAGACATGCTGCTAAAGATGACTGCAACCAGCATTCCTAACACCCAGGGGCACGCAGTAGCTGGTTGATTTGTGGGGCATGGTGTTCACGCTGCCACATTGCATGTATGAAAGACTGCGCCTGACGCCGCACCATTGCGGAACGTCAGGCGAAGCCTGACCTACGCTTTATCCAACCATGCTTTAAACTCGGCACCAAATTCAGGGTGGCGTTTTGCGTACTCTACAAATGCCTGCACATAGCCAAGCTTGTTGCCACAGTCATGGCTTCTGCCTTTCATATAATAAGCGTTCACTGGCTGCTCTTTAAGTAGCATTGCGATCGCGTCTGTCAACTGTACTTCGTTGCCAGCGCCCACTGGGGTGACAGCTAATAATGGCCATAATTCACGGGTGAACACATAACGGCCAACGACCGCCAGATCAGACGGCGCAGTCTCTACCGGCGGTTTTTCCACCAATTGATGAATAGGCGCCTGCTCACCAGCTTTTAACTTAGCACCGCCAATATCAGCCACACCATAGCTGCTCACCAGCTCCTGCGGGACTTTCTCAACCATCACCTGGCTCACCCCTTGCTCAGCAAAAGTCGCCACCATCTCAGCCATGTTGTCTTTGTGCGCATCAGACGCCACATCATCGATGAGTACATCCGGTAGCACCACGGCAAAAGGTTCGTCTCCAACCAATGGGCGCGCAGTGAGTATGGCATGGCCCAGCCCCTTAGCGACACCCTGACGCACATGCATAATAGTCACGCCTGGCGGGCAAATACTCTGTACTTCTTCAAGCAATTGGCGCTTAACCCGGCTCTCGAGGGTTGCTTCAAGCTCAAAACTGGTATCAAAATGGTTCTCAATGGAGTTCTTACTTGAATGAGTGACCAGAATAATTTCTGTCAGGCCGGCTGCTGCACATTCATTGACAATGTACTGGATTAGCGGCTTGTCCACTAACGGCAGCATCTCCTTGGGAATCGCCTTGGTTGCAGGCAGCATTCGTGTGCCCAGGCCCGCCACGGGAATAATCACTTTAGAAATTTTTTGCCCTGACGTCGCTGACATCTTAGTCATGGTTCTGTCCTTGTGGTTAAATTTGCATGCTCAAGTTTAGCATTGTCCGTGCGGGAAATGATATCATGCAGGTGGTCTGAACCAAGCTTTTAGGATGTTGTTATGAAGATTTACTGGAGTGCGCGGAAAATTCCGAGCCTGGCCAAATTTCGCGCCACAGAACGTGCACAAATTATTCAAGGCGCCGCGCGAGCCATGCCTTTGCCGCGGCGTTTTTTTACCAATACCTTAAAATTGCTTGTTCTTATCGTCTTGTTCTGGCAATTGGTCAGTGTCGAAGGCTGGACGTTGCGTATCCTTGCCCTGCTGGCAGCTGGGCTGCTCTACCCACTACTGCTGCACCCATTGACGTTAAACCTTGCTCTGCCCTATCTGCCTCAAGCTGCAGAGGACTTTCGTGCACAACAGGAAGAACCAGGCAGTAGCCAGGAAGACGAGCAAAATTCAGGCCGCTGAGACGGCTTTGCGGTTTAGAATACGAACAAAGCTGGTGTCATCGCCGATACTCAGTTGATCACCGCTTTGCACCTTACCCTGGTGGGCTTGATAGTTGGCATGGGCCCAGATGCCCAATGCCAGGTCGGGTTTACTGTCCAGGCTCATGCGCAGGCTGTCACCGGCATGGCCCCAGTGCATCGTGCCACTGTCGCCATCAAGCCATAACAGCACCATATCGAAAGCTGATTTCATTTTAGAGTGGCATAACTCTACGTTGAGCCGCTCAAGAATTTTATGGGGCTCTTGCAGCATGCGCGGATGGTTTGAGCTTGCACTGCGTACGATAGGGTTAAAGATGGTTTTTAGCACCAGTAGCGACAATAAGCTTTGCCCGGTCAACGCCTGAGCGCTGGCTATCACCACAATCGCTTGATTGTCAGGTAACCGATGGTAGTCCACCCAATAACTGTCGTGGTCATCTTCGGCAACCTGATGCGATACTTCAAATGAACCTAACTGCAAAGGCTCGTGCGGCGTTAGGTCAGCAGCAAGCTGTTGCACCATCTCGTCACTGTCGAACAGCACGTCGATATGATCATCCAGCTCCCACCGTTCCATTTCCCAATTATGTTCCAGGGTCGAGCGATTGAGACAGTTCTGGATGGCGATATCAATCGTTTCCAACTGCTCTATGGGTTTAACCATGTAGTCCCAGGCACCAAGCCGGACCGCCTCGCGAATGTCAGACATTCGTTCCGATGCGGAAATCACTATAATTGGTAGCTGCGAAAAACTATGTAGTAGTGCCTCTAAGACTTCCAGTCCGCTTATGCCAGGCAGGTTTAAATCACAAAGTACGACGTCAATCTCGTCTCGCTTGGCTAATTTGAGACCTTGCTCACCATCATCCGCACAGACCACATGATAACTACGCTGCTCTAAAAAGCGACGAACCAAACCTTGGAAAACCGGGTCGTCCTCAATCAGCAGTACCCGTGTACTGAGCATGCTTGCCTCCAGTTGCTCTCGTTTCATCGCATAAGCATTGTAGAGCGACCGGAGTTCGTCAACGTTAAAGCCCAAAAGAAATTATCACTATGGCAACTGTCATATACACTAGCGCTGGCGTTTTACACTTTGCCAGGCCCAGGCGTCATCGTCATTTTCCCAACCACGATGGGACCAGTCAATCTGCGCCCAGCCTTCATCGTCCCAGTCATCCCAATCATCGAGGTCCTGGTCCCAACGGTCTTGCCGCGGGGGTTCGCCGTCGTAAACCTTATCCTGCCAGTAGGAGAAATAGACGTCACGAACGAACGCATATTCGTCGAGGGAGTTTTCTAACATCGGTTCTACTTCACGCAGTTCCAGGCGTTGCTCGAGACCGCGCACCACAAACCGTGCGGCTGTGATATAGATATTAAAAAACGCCGCTGGCGAGTAGAAATCATCGACAAAGTCACCACCCCGGTCAATCACCACCGTTGGGCCAAAGCCCGGCAGCATCACGTAGGGGCCGTCTGGGGTGCCCCAAATAGCCAGGGTTTCACCAAAGGTCTCACGATCCTGTTCGAGGCCCATTTCAGTCGCCACATCGAAAAAGCCGAATAAACCCACGGTGCTATTGAGCACGAAGCGACTGGCGCTGATCAGTGACGACTTGCCCTTGCCTTGCAGCAGGTTATTCACTGCAGACGCCGGCTCAGTGAGGTTTTCGGTCATATTGTACAGGCCCCAGCGCAGCGGGCCAGGTACGTAAGAGTATGCGGTTGCCGCAGGCGTTACCAGGTACGGGTCAAGAATGTTGCGGTTAAAACTCCACATTCTGCGGTTAAAACCCTCGAATGGGTCACGTTCATCGCGAAAGTCAAAGTCTGGCTCAGCAGCATGTTCAGGCTGCATCTGATCATCCTCAGCCTGCTCCACCGCGTCGCCATTCGGCGTCGAAGAACAGGCTGCAAATCCCAAACACAGGATCGCGATCATCGGTAACTTAAACCATGGTTTCATTAATGCATCTCAGTAATAGTCAGCTCAATTTGCTGTCCAGATTCGGTTTCTACTAAGCGCGGTCGGGCTTCCATGACCCCTGGGCGAATATCGATAGTATCCCCTGTCGTCAGGCGGGCACCAACCAGCCAGCTCTGGATAGTTGCTAATGTATGGCCATCTACCATGGCGTCTTCCTCGGATAATGTCAAAGTTACCGGTAGATCAGAAATCGGCTGTCGCACCACCGCTGCCGGTGCGCGCTGACCGTCCGGGTCACGCACAAATACAAATAGATTCGCTTGTGGCGGCAGTTCATTACGCAGCTCGTCGCTAATATTGACAGTGACCGTAATATAAATAAGGTCCCCAGACAGGCGCTGTTCAACACTACGCAGAGAGTTCTCTATCGCCGCGTACCGTGGATCGCTCTCGTCAATCAGCTGCAAGGCAATACTCCAGGCCTGTCCGGCTTGCTCAAAATCACCGCGCTCGTAAGCGATAATCCCCAGCAACCCAAGTGCCTCTGCATTCATCGGCTGATTTTCAAGTACTCGCCGGATATTGCGTGCGGCACGCGCTAGATCGCCGTCACTGCCTTGCATAATGAGGGCCTGGGAATGCGCTATCAAGGTAGCGGTACGCCCAGGGTCAAGGCTCAGTGAGCGCTCATAAGCCTCGGTGGCCTGCTCTATCTGACGCATTTGCATCATCAGGCGACCATACAACATCCAGGCCCCTGCATCGGGTTTCTGCTGTAAGCGCTGACGCAAGCCTAACGCAAAGGTTTCTATGTCTTCAGCGGACGCCTGCATCGCGTTGTCGCCGACGATTTGCTGTGACAACTCATTGAGCTGCGCCAGCGCGTCATCAGCGCGTTGCTGCTGACGCCAGCTGTCACCCATCCAGAAGTACAACACCAGGGTGATGCCAACCAACAGCAGCACCGGCACCAGCATATTCGCAGGTTTTTCTAAAATCGGTCGCTCGTCATCCGCGTTATCTGCCACGAACGATTTTTTCAACTCAAGGATAGCGGCCTGGTAGTCTTCATCGGTAATCGAACCTTCGGCGTTATCGGCAGCAAGTTCCTCCAACCGCGAATCGTAAAGCTCTCGGTTGGCAGCCTGAATACTATAGGCTGTATGTTGCTGACGTTTGACCAGCAGCATCAACAGGACGGCGGCTATCAATAAAATAGCTAGCGCTATATACCACATCATTCGCCTCGCTCCTTTGTGTTTGTCTTAGCGGATTCGGCCTCATCGGAATGAGACGAATCTGCTGCTGATGGTTCATCGTCTAGCAAGGTGTTCAGGCGTGCTTGTTCTTCGGCGCTCAGGCCTTCAGCCCGACGTTGACGGCGCGTGATGCCAATAACGGTGACCACTCCAATCAACAGCGCCAGCCCCGGCCCGGCCCACAGAATCACCGTACTGGCCCGAAGCGGCGGTTTATAATGAACAAAATCGCCATAGCGAGTACGCATGAAGTCGAGAATCTCTGCCCGGCTATAGCCGTCCACGGTCATCTGATACACCCGCTCGCGTAAGTCCAGCGCCAGGGGGGCATCCGATTCGGCAATGGTCTGGTTCTGACATTTAGGGCAGCGTATTTCGTTGATTAACTGCCTGAATTGACGTTCCTGCGCTTCGGTTTCAAAGGTATAGGCCGCGTTATTGGCCAGCGCCGCCTGGGTACTGAGGGCGCTCAGCGCGATACTGCTCAATGCCACCACCACCGTCAGTAAAAAGCTCTGTACGATACGCTGAGTCATTGGCTACCTCCGTCGACCACCAGGTGTTGATACTGCTCTGGAACATCCATTCCCGCAGCAACGCGCGCCTGATAGTAAAGCTGCGCCACCTGGGTGTCCCACACTCGTTGGTTCATATCCCCTACATGGCGATGTAAAATCACCCCGTCGGCGTCAATCACGTAGGTTTCAGGGGCGCCATACACGCCTAAATCCAAAGCCAGCATGCCGGTCTCATCAAACAGGTTAATCTGATAGGGGTCATCCAGCTCTTGCAGCCAGTTCACCGCCGCACGGCGGGAATCATCTTTATAATTCAGGCCAATAATATAGACCCCTTCCTCACGCAGTTGGTTTAAGAACGTGTGTTCTGCGTAACAGGTAGGGCACCAGGTGGCCCATACATTTAGCAGCATCGGCCGGCCGCCAATAATCGACTCATTGTGGGTGCGATCCGGCGTATACAGGTCCGGCAGTTCAAACGATGGCACCTGCCTGCCGACCAAGGCCGATTCAAGCTTGCTCGGGTCAGAAAACAGGCCGCTGTATAAAAAGACAGCCATGCCCATGAAGGCAACCAATGGCAGCAGGAAGATCGTGGTTTTCACTTTCTGATTCATGCCTGACCTCCGTCAACCTGGCGCTGCTTAGATTGCATACTCATCACCCGGGACTGTCGTCTGCGCATCCGATACCGGCGGTCCGTGATGGATAACAAGCCACCAATCGACATAATCAGCGCACCTGCCCAAATCCAGCGGACAAATGGCTTGTAGTGAATGCGAAACGCATAACTGCCATCGCCAAGCTCGTCGCCCAGTGCCACATACAAGTCTCTGAATAAGCCGACCTGCAGCCCGGTCTGAGTCATCACCTGACGGCGTACATGATAAAAACGTTTTTCAGTGAACACCGTTTCAATATCACGCCCATTGCGGCTGATCCGAATCACCGCCTTGTCGCTGACATAGTTCGGCCCCTGCACTTCGCGCATTTCTTCAAAGTGGAAGGTATAACCCTGCTCGCTGAATGTATCGCCCGGTGACATCCGCACATCGCGCTCAACTTCATAATTTTGCACCATGGTCACACCGATAATCATCACCGCAAAACCAACGTGGCCGAGCACCATACCCCAATGACTGCGGCCAAGTTTGACCAGCCCATTGAACTTGTTTTCCTGGTGTGCAACACGCATGTGCAGCTCTGCAACAGTTCCGAACAGTACCCATAATGCGAGGATCAAACCGAGCACCGCCAGGCCGCTGACATGGCCGGCGAAAATCGCTGGCAACGCCCAACCCAGACCCACCGCAAGCGCAAAGGCAAGCAGTACTGTTTTTTGTAGTTCCGGCCATTTCTGCCGACGCCAGCGCACCATGGGTGCTAAACCAAGCATTAACGCAAATGGCACCGTGATCCACATAAAGACTTCGTCAAAGAAGGGTTCACCAATCGAAATCGTGCCCAGGCCAAGCTCCTGATGGACAAGTGGCAGTAAGGTACCAATCAGCACTACCATGGTCGCCACCACCAACAGAATATTGTTGCCAAGCAACATCACCTCACGGGAGAACAATTCGTACCGTGAGTGACTGACCACTTTTGACGCGCGAATCGCGTACAGTAACAGCGAGCCGCCGATCACCACGCCAAGGAAGGCAAGCAGGAAAGTACCCCGCTCAGGGTCGGTGGCAAATGCATGCACCGATACCAACACCCCGGAACGCACCAGGAATGTTCCTAGCAGACTTAAACTGAAGGCTGCGATGGCGAGCAATACGGTCCATGACTTGAAGCTACCGCGCTTCTCAGACACCGCCAACGAGTGCATCAATGCAGTACCCGCCAGCCAGGGCATAAAGGATGCGTTTTCAACCGGATCCCAGAACCACCAGCCACCCCAGCCGAGTTCGTAATACGCCCACCAACTACCTAAGGCGATACCCAGCGTCAGGAAAATCCAGGCTGCAATAGTCCAGGGCCGCGACCAGCGTGCCCATGAGGCATCAAGCCGGCCGCCTAACAAGGCTGCAATGGCAAACGCAAAAGCCACTGAGAAGCCGACATACCCCATATACAGTAACGGTGGGTGAATGATCATCCCAGGGTCCTGTAATAGGGGGTTCAAATCATGGCCGTCCACCGGAATTAACGGAATCGTGCGGTCAAATGGATTCGAGGTCATCAGCATGAAGAAATAGAAGCCGACCCCGATCATGCCCATCACCGCCAGCACGCGGGCGGCAAACACTAACGGCAGGCGCTTGGAAAAGATTGCCAGCGCCGCAGCCCAACTCGCCTGGACCAACATCCATAGCAGGAAGGAGCCTTCATGGGAGCCCCATACGGCGGTGAGTCGATAGACCGCAGGCAGCTGAGTATTTGAGTTCTGCGCAACGTTAAGAATAGAAAAATCACTGACCAGGAAACCCCAGCACAGCGCAATGAAAGAAATTAAGGTGAATATAAACATGCCGTGGGTAAGCGGACGGGCCATTGCCATCTGCCCACCATGACGGCGAGCAACACCAATCAGCGGAATAACGGTTAACAGGATTGAAAACGCGCAGGCGATAACCAGCGCAAAGTGACCAATTTCAGCGATCATGAACGCCCTCCCTGGTTGTAACCACCTGAGCCGTAACCACTGCTATTGTCAGCCTCTTCCGGCTGTTCATTGTCACTTGGTTGTTCAGAGCCGTAATCGTAACCACCGCGCTGCTGATAATCAGAGTTATAGTCGCTGCTTGTTTCGTTCTGCCATTCAGATGGTGGCACATGGCGAATGCCTTTTAACGCTTCAGCAAGCTCCGCTGGCATATACTCTTCGTCATGTTTAGCTAACACTTCACTGGCACGAATACGGTTCGGGCCTACCAGTTCCCCCTGGGCGACAATACCTTGTCCTTCGCGAAACAGGTCCGGCAAGATCCCGGTGAACTCTACGGTGACCCGCGCCGGGCCTTCATCAATCAAATCAAAAGCGACGGTTAAGCCGTCACCAATGCGTTGCACACTGCCCGGCACGACCAGACCACCAATTCGCAAACGCTGGCCGACTTCAGGTTTTACCTGCGCAGCGCCCTTCCCTTCCACCAGCTCTGTTGGTGTGTAAAACAAGTCAATGTTCTGTGACAGCGCATACAGGACGAGCCCGGTAGCGCCAGCTAAGGTCATCAGGATGATACTAACCACGGTCAGGCGGCGTTTACGTCTTGGGTTCATAGTTACATCTTCATCAGCTAAATTTAAATTCGTTTCGTCGCGCCACGTAGGTCAGGCGCAGCCTGACCTACATTCATTACCACCAAGCCTCGCGGCATTGGTGGTGCTGGCGCGTGGGGGCGGCATATTACCTTGAGGGGGCGTCGAGCGCATGGATGCGCGAGCCGAGCCTACATGGACGTATTTACGGCGTCCCCATCAAGGTATGTGCCTCCCCCACAGGAGCCATCACCAACAATGCCCCCAAATCCATTGGTCAGGCGGAGCCAGACCTACCGGCGCGGGCGGCTTTAATGCGCTCGATGCGGGCGAGCTGTTTGAGAGCCTCGCGACGCAGCACCTTGCGTACATAAAAGGTGTGCCAGGTTAGTACGCCCAAGCACAGAAAAGTTGCAGCAAATGCACTCCAGACATACATGCCATACGTGCCCATAGCGAGAAAGTCAGCAAAGGAATCAAACTGGCCCATTACTTACCTCCTTTTAAAATTTCAATCGCCCAGGGGCGGCGAACTTCACGCTGTAGAATCTCGTTATTCAAACGCATAATAATCAGCGCCGAACAGCTCAGCAGGAATGCAAACACGCAGGTCAGCAAGGGCCACAGCATCTCTGGCGGCATCGCCGGTGCCTCTAAACGCGTGACCATCTGGGTAATCGTTGATGTCTGGTGCAGCGTGTTCCACCAGTATACCGAGTAGTGGATGATGGGAATATTAATAACCCCAACCATCGCCAGAATACCCGCTGCTTTGGCGCCAGTGCGCTGATCTTCAAACGCCACATACAACGCCATCACCCCCAGATAAAGAAACAGCAGAATTAACTGCGAGGTCAGTCGTGCGTCCCAGATCCACCAAGTACCCCACATGGGCTGGCCCCAAATGGCACCGGTAAATAACGAAATAAAAGTCAGCACAGCGCCCACCGGGGCAATCGCCATAATCGCCCATTCCGCAGTCCGTATTTGCCAGACCACCGCAATCAGCGCGGCAATGGCCATGCCGACATAAAAACCCATCGCCCACATCGCACTTGGTACATGGATGAAAATAATCCGATAGCTGTCGCCTTGCTGGTAATCAGCAGGGGCAAACACCAGGCCCCAAACCATACCGACAATCATCAGAATGATGCCCGGTATGGCGAACCATGGTAATAGTTTGCGATTCAGGCGGTATGTTGCCTCAGGTTTTGCATAGGGGTGTAACCAACGCCACATATTAATTCACACTCACTTGTAAAGCTGCTTTGACTGCCAGCGGTGATAATCCTAAAGCCAATACTAAAAATGCGGCCATGAAAGCCAGGGGACCGCCTGCTGACAGCCCCATACTCGCAGCTTCAACTGCGGCGGTAGCAAAAATCAGCAGCGGAATCAGAAGCGGCAGCAGCAACAGGCTTAGCAGCGCGCCACCACGATTCAGGCTCACGGTCAGCGCGACACCAATCGCACCCACCGCACTTAATACGGGCGTACCCAGTAACAGGGTCAATATCAAAACGGGTAATGCCTGCATTGACAGGTTCAGTAACAATGCCAGCAGCGGAGAAATCAGCAACAGCGGCACGGCGGTGACCAGCCAATGAACAATAATCTTGCCCAGTACTGACAATTCAATGGGGCATGGCAGCAACATCATGTGCTCCAGCGCACCATCACGAAAATCATCGCGAAACATTCGTTCAAGGCCGAGCATCGCCGAAAGTAGCGCACTCACCCAGATAACCCCCGGCGCGATGCGACTCAAGGTATCAGCCCCGGGCCCTACCGCCAAAGGAAATAAAGTTATGACCACCAGCAAAAATATTATCGGATTAAGAAACTCACTGCGCTGACGCATGGCTACACGCATGTCACGACGAATAAGCTGGCTTAAAATACTGGTGTTGGACAGCTTCTTGGTCACCAGTTGTACTCCAGTTGTATGCGCACCAATGAGGCACTCGCCCAATCTAATGCCTGATGTGAGGTCAGCACAATGGCGCCCCCAGCCTGTAAATGTTCAGCGAATCGTTGGTGCAGCATGTCAATGCCCGCTACATCCAGTGACGTAAAAGGCTCATCAAGCACCCATAGCTGACTATTGGTCACCCATAACCGCGCTAACGCAATACGCCGTTGCTGTCCGGCTGACAAGTTCCCCGCAGGCACATCTTCAAGCCCTACCAGACCAACTTTGGCGAGCAACGCAAACGGCGGCTCACTGCAAGGCACGCCCTGCGTTGCGGCAAAGAACTGCAAATTCTCTAAGGCGGTAAGTTCGGGCTTCACCGCCGCTTTATGGCCGATAAACAGTAAGTCTCGCAAAAACGCTCTGCGCACATGTTGACTCAGCTCACCTTTGTAGCGAATATCGCCAGCCTGTGGTGCCAACAACCCTGCCACAATACGCAACAGCGTTGATTTACCAGCCCCGTTCGGGCCTTCGATCTGGTACATGGCGCCAGCGCTGACCTTAAGACTAAAGTCAGTGAACAGCGTGCGTTCACCGCGCACCGACGTCACCTCACAGATCTCCAACAAGGGGGCTGCTGATGTGGCCTGTGGTGGCTCAGTCTGGGCCTTTGTTTGCGCTGGTTGCTCTATCTGCACGCTTAGTACTCTCTGCCAAAATGGCGGCTATTTTACCATAACTCTATAGCAAAGCGCGACTTTACAGCACGAGTAAAGGCATGCACTATGCTCAACATATGGACAAATTAACCGCTGGCATCAAAGCCGATCTTTTGCAGCATTTGCTACGTGCCAGCCAGGGCTCTCGCACTTCGCCCCCTGGCACTCAGACAAGTCTCTTAGCTGCGGGTCCCGCACACCAGGTTACGGCGATGCCTAACACCCTGGCTGCCAGCGCCAATACCCAGATTAACCTGCCCCCTGCGCTGCGCCAGTTGCTAGCGGAGCATGCGCAGTTGCACCAGCTGTTGCCTCAACTACGTGCTCTGCAAAGCACCATCAGCCAACCAGCCGGGGCGAGCACAGCGTCAACAAGTAACCCGGCCAACGCCCAACTGCTAAGTGCATTACTGCCACTATTAACCCAACAATTGGCAACCCCCGGTCAACAACTCAATCCGTTACAACTGCGGCAACTGGTTAGCCAATGGTTCTCCTTTCATCCCGGCCAGGCGCTAAGTAGCCCACCGCCAGCCGCTAGTGCGAGCTGGATGAGTCAGCTGGGGCCTATGCTGCAGTGGCTGCTCGTGCAGCGTAGTAGCCATCAGCCTCTGACCCAGTTGCTACAACAGGCGACAGCCGGCAACGCTGCGCCGTCTGCGGTCAATATCACGCCGCCGACACTGGCTGCGTTAAGCGCATTGTTGCTCGGCAGTATGCAAGACATTCGGCTCAGCCAGGTGCATCTGGCCGATACCAGCGGCCAGATGCAACCAGAGTATTATCTGGTGTTGCCCTATCAAGTGGGTGACAAGGCCCATGTTTTAGAATGGTTATTAAAAAAACAAGCGCGGACGCCGCAGCAGCCGGCAGCGGCGAGCTGGCAATTCAGCCTGCGCTTTGCTACCCAAAGCTATGGCCCGATTCTAGTCAAAGGGCGCTACAGCGGCGTGGTGAAGCAGCGCGAAGGCCAGCAGCCAGTAACTGAATTACGCTTTTATTTACAAGGTGACGTTCATCAACAAACAGGGGAAGCGGCCGTGGCCAGCTTTAAAACTGCGCTGGATACCTTTACTCAGCGGTTAAGCAAAGCTGGGGTTGGTGATATTCAGCATGAAGTGTATTTGGGTGTGGTTCCGGACAGTCTGGCACCTACTGCCCACGAACTGGTTAAAAGCAAAACACAACAGCGAGGGCCCTATGGCTAAGCAAGATAAAACTGCGGTGGGTTTGGGCTATGCGAAACTGCATGGCGGCGCTGAGGGTGCACCGACGGTGGTTGCTAAAGGTTACAATGATCTTGCTGAAGAGATTATCGCGCTGGCCAAAGAGCATGACATTCTGGTCCACGAAGACCCTGATCTTGCCGACTTTCTGCAACGCCTGGAAGTCGGTGATGAGATTCCCGAAGCCTTGTACGTGATCATCGCCGAACTCATCGCCTTTGCCACCTGGCTCGATCTTAAGGCCTGATGTCAATTTGTGCGAGGTGGTAGGTCAGGCTGTGTCCGCGTCACGCAGTGATGACGTTAATCATCGCTCGGCGTCAGGCGTAGCCTGACCTACAACATGAAACGCCAACCATTACCTGGCGTCAGGCGTAGCCTGACCTACGCCGAATTTACATACCTATGCTTCACGAACGATGCAGCGAAATCAGCAGTTCGGCTTCGTTGCGGGGGATTTCGCATTCGGTCATGAGCTCTTCGACGCTAGCACCCTTTTCTACCAGTTTCGCCGCCCGTTGATAAAAGCGACTTTCCGGGGTTTGTTCTTCAACTTCGTCCTGACGGGCTTGCAACGACTTATGTGCTTCACTTAATCGTTGCTGCTGCTCCGCCAGGCGCTGCTGTTGTTCCGCTATTTGTACCTGCTGCTTACGCAGCGATTCAAAGCCGGTGTCCAGCTCTTCCTGACGCTGCTCCAACGTAGCAAATTGCTGCAAAATATCTTTGTGTGCACGCGCCAAAGGTTTGGTCAGTTTTTCACTCTCACGAGTCGCAGCCTCAGAGGCGGCTTCTGCCGCAGCATCGCGGGCAGCATTGGCAGCTGAACGTGCTGCCGCCTGCGCTATTGAGTCTGCAGTTGCGGCTAAGTCCTGACGTTGGCGCACCAACGCAATGACCACGACAATCACCCCAGCTAACGCAGCTAGCGCAACGCTTAAACTCAACCAGTGATTAAACAATATGTTCATATGGTTACCTGTTGCTGGGTTGATTGTAGGTCAGGCTGTGTCCGCGTCACGCAGTGATGACGTTAAGCATTGTGCGGCGTCAGGCGGAGCCTGACCTACGTGACATCATACATTGTCTAACGTCAGGCGGGGCCTGACCTACGTGACACCACACATTGATAATAGCAGGCGCAGTGCGATTAAATGCGGGATATTTCGTCCCACTCATCGTCAGTTAATAACTTGTTGAGGTCAACCAGAATCAGTAATTCGCCGTCGCGGTTACTCACGCCCTGAATAAATTTAGCACTTTCTTCGGTGCCCACATTCGGTGCGCTATCGATATCTGAGCTGCGTAAATAAACCACTTCAGCCACGCTGTCTACCAGAATACCAATCACCTGCTGGTCCGCCTCAATAATCACGACGCGACTATTGTCAGACACTTCATTGGTCGGTAAACCAAAGCGCGTGCGGGTATCAATCACCGTCACCACATTGCCGCGCAGGTTAATAATGCCCAGCACGTAATCCGGCGCACCCGGCACCGGTGCAATTTCGCTATAGCGAAGTACTTCCTGCACCTGCATCACGTTGATACCGTAGGTTTCTTCCTCTAACTGAAAGGTCACCCATTGCAGGATCTGATCATCACCTTCTTTTGCGGTTTGATTCTTCAGGCTGCGGTTATCGTGTTTGTCATTCATATTATTCACCGTTACTCCATTACGTCAGGCACGCATCGCGTACTTTTAATCCTGACTGTTTAACCCCTGATCCAGCATCTGTGTCAGTGCATCCACATCTAATATCGCACACATTTTTTCTCGAACTACCCCAGCCAGCCATGGCCGTTTGCCATTGCTGCTTCTGCGCCATTGAATATCGTCCGGGGACAGTGTCTCGGTGGTCACCAGGGTTTCACATGCAAGCCCCCACTGGCTTTCACCCAGCATAATAAGGTATTTGTATTCTATCGCCTCGGCCATTGCCGGGGTATATTTTTCCGGCATCACCCATAAGGCGGTATCGACCACATTCAGCTTTTCTTCACGGTTGGTCATCATCCCCAGATACCACTTAGGTTTTCCAAAGATGGTATTTGGCTCTTTCCACTGATGAATGCCACCTAAACTTTTCAACGGCACTGCCAGTTTCAGCCCGGCGACGCTAAAAAACAACGCCTGGAAATCACCGGCCTGGTAATCCTGCATATTGCTTACCGGCGGCGGAGGCACGTCCACCAATGCCTGTGCCTGCTGCTCGGCCTGCAACTGCTCTGCCAATGCCTGTTCAGCCGCAAGTTGTGCTTCACGTTCAAGTGCAGCGGCGCGTGCAAATTCGGCCTCAAGCTCAGCTTCTTGCTGAGCCGTATCAAGCTTTGTAGTGACCGTCACTGGCGTGGTGTCCACCAACGGCTGCACACTCTTGCCCACCACGGTCGCGCTCGATAGCAAGCGTTCTAATTGCTCGGTGTCGGCAACCTGAGTGGCCCGCGATGAGGGCTCGTCCTCGTCTTCAAACAGGAGTGCGTCGAGGTACTCATGCATGGCCTGGTTCTGATCAGGACGGGTCATGACTGACCTCCACGTACGGCATCAAAGCGAGTCGTCGGCGTATTCGTATCGGCGCCATACGTATTCTCAACCAGCACCTGCGCGTCCTGGGCCAGCAAATTGGTCAACAACCCGTTATACGCAAATGCCCCCCTGCAGCCTTTCGCATACAGTGAAATTGGGGTTTGTGCGGTACTCGCATCACGAAACTTGGTATCGGTGGGGATCATCCCGTTCCAAACCAGGCGCCCATGGGTTTTGCGCAACTGCTGATACGCATCGAGCGATGCCCGGGTGCGCTTATCGTACATCGTCGGTACTATGGTCACCGCGTGGTTGAGCCCCTTCGAGCTTTGCACCATTTTCAGCGTGCTCATCATTCGGTCCAGCCCCTTCAAAGCAAGGAACTCCGTTTGCACCGGCACAATCACCCGATGCGCCGCCGCCAGTGCATTAATCATCAACACCCCTAACACCGGTGGCACATCAATTAAAATGTAGTCATATTCGTCGGCAAGAAGTTTGCGCACCCGGCGCAGCAGCAACCCCATACCACTTTGTGGTCCTAATTTACGATCCAGCGTGGCCAAAGCCATGGTTGCCGGCATCACCGCCAGGTTATCAAAGCGGGTCGGGCGAATCGCTTCTGCTACCTGCTCTTTGCTGACATCTTTGCCAAGCATGAATAAGTCGTACAGCGTGGCGCCACCATCTTCGTCATCAATATTAAAGTAGTAGGTCAGTGAGGCATGGGGATCAGTGTCAATCAAAAGCACACGCTTGCCACGCTCGGCGAGCATCCCGCCAAGGCTGACTGTGGTGGTGGTTTTTCCTACCCCACCCTTTTGATTGGCTATTGCCCAGACTATCACCCTATGCTCCTGTATCGAATTGCTCAGTGTTTACGCCGCGCTAAAGCCGACTTCGGCTAAAATTTTTGCCGCCATCTGGTTCAGTGGATAACTCTGGGTGGCTATCCCTGCGCTGGTCACTGCTTGCGGCATCCCATACACCACGCATGACTCCTGGTCCTGCGCCCAAATGGTCGCCCCCCGCTCACGCAGCATCCGGCAGCCTTCACGGCCATCGGCACCCATGCCGGTCAGGATTACTCCAAGCACGTCCCCTCCATACACCTTACTCAGCGATGCAAAGGTTAAATCTACACTTGGCCGGTAGGTAATACGGTCACTATCGTCACTGCGGATGCGCAAGCGTGCCTGTGCACTACGCCCGTCGGCCAGCATTTGCATGCCACCGGGGGCCAGATACGCCACACCGGGGCGTAAAATGTCGCCGTCTGCGGCTTCACATACTTCAATCTTGCACAAACCGTTGAGCCGCTGGGCAAATGCCTTGGTAAACGCCGCCGGCATATGCTGTACCAGCACTATCGGATAAGGAAAGTTAGCCGGTAACTGGGTCAGAATACTTTGCAGTGCCACCGGACCGCCGGTTGACGTGCCAATGGCCAGTAATTTATAACGACTGTTGCCAGTTAACTGAGTCAGCTTGTGCGCGGGCTCAGCCGAATGAACAGACGCTGCCGTGGCCCGTGACTCAGGTTGCCCCCGGCGGCTTAGTGCCGCACTTTGGCTGGTATGCGCCAAGGTTGACGGCCGTGGCGCTGCGGTTCTGCTTTGCGCAGGCGTCGCTGGGCGCGAACCAAAGGCAGTTGTATTGCGGGCTGCTGCCGTTGGCGGTACCGGACTGCGCTGACTCAGCGAGCTACTACCTGGGGCAGGCCGCTGTGTTTGCACCCGTTTACGCCCAATGGCCTTAACCCGTTGTTGTAATACATGGGTGGCCTCATCGCGATTACGCGCAATGTCTTCAAACTTCTTCGGTAAAAAGTCGAGCGCGCCGGCCTCTAATGCGTCCAAAGTGGCGCGAGCACCATCGTGGGTTAATGAGCTGAACATCAGAATCGGCGTTGGACAACTCGCCATAATCTGGCGTACCGCACTGATCCCATCGAGCACCGGCATTTCGATGTCCATGGTAATCACATCGGGGCGTAACGCTTTGGTTTGCTCCACCGCAATCGCACCATCAGCGGCGGTGCCAATCACTTCAATATCCGGGTCCGCGGCTAAGATTTCGCTCACCCGACGACGGAAAAAACTTGAATCATCAACAACCAATACACGAACGGTCATGGCTAACCTTAACGCTTCGCGTAGTGTTTAAGTAAGTTCGGAGTATCCAGGATCAGTGCGATACCACCGTCACTGGTAATGGTCGCGCCCGCCATACCCGGCGTGCCCTGCAGCAATTTATCTAGCGGCTTAATCACCACCTCTTCCTGGCCAATCAGGCCATCTACCACAAAACCTACCTGCAACGGCCCTAATTGTACTACGACCACGTGACCCACTGACGGCCGTACTGAGCGATCTGCACCACGCTTCAGCCAATGCTCCAGATAAAACAACGGAATGGCTTTCTCGCGCACAATCATCGTGCGTTGACCATCAACGGTATTGATCAGGTTCTTATCCAGACCAATGATTTCGCTGACCTGTGCCAGCGGCAACGCAAATGCCTGTTTAGCAACCAGCACCATTAAAGTGGGCAGGATTGCCAGGGTTAATGGCACCTTGATTTGTAAGGTCGTACCCCGCCCCATCTCAGAGTCAATTCTGATCGAACCGTTGAGTTGATTGATCTTAGTTTTTACCACGTCCATACCGACACCGCGGCCAGACACGTCCGAGATCTCGGTTTTAGTGGAGAAACCGGCGGCAAAAATCAGGTTATAGGCTTCCTCATCGCTCATCCGTGAGGCGGTGTCTTCGTCCAGCACCCCTTTACTGATAGCGATACGCTTAAGCTTATCCGCGTCCATGCCAGCACCGTCATCTGCGATGGTGAGCAGAATATGGTCACCTTCTTGGGACGCCGATAACATCACGCTGCCCACTCGCGACTTGCCTGATTTTTCACGCACGTCTGGCATCTCGATGCCATGATCCACTGCGTTGCGCACCAAGTGAACCAATGGGTCGGCTAGTGCTTCCACCAGGTTTTTGTCCAAATCAGTGTCTTCACCGGCAAGCTCAAGGTTAATTTCTTTCTTTAATGTGCGCGCCAGATCACGTACCACCCGAGGGAAACGGCCGAATACTTTTTTAATTGGCTGCATCCGGGTTTTCATCACCGCGCCTTGCAGGTCGCCGGTGACCACGTCCAGGTTGGCAATGGTTTTACTCAGTTCTTCGTCTTCGATGTTTTGCTTACTATCGATACTCAATAAACGATTTCGCACAAGCACCAACTCGCCCACCATATTCATGATTTCATCGAGGCGTTTGGTATCTACACGGACCGTGGTTTCCCCCCCAGCCGCTGCTGTTTTAGCCGCGGCGGGTTTGGCAGGTGCAGGCGCTGCAGCGGTTTTTGCCGGCTGTACAGGTTCTGCTTTGCTGACCTTCGCAGGCTCTGGCTTACTCGCCTTGTCAGCGCTTACTGCCGCGGCTTTAAAACTGCCTTTGCCATGCAAATCATCCAGCAATGCTTCAAATTCATCATCGCTAATTTCATTCTCGTTGCCATTGCTTGGTTTTGCTACAGTTGCGCTAGGCTTGCTTGGCGCAGCCTCGACGGAACCTATCTTGCCTTTGCCATGGAGGTCATCAAGCAGGGCTTCAAATTCGTCGTCGGTGAAATCTTCCTGGCCCGAGCTTTTAGTCGCTGTATTGCCAGGCGCAGCTG
Organism: Idiomarina sp.; assembly: GCA_020832105.1. GTDB lineage: Bacteria > Pseudomonadota > Gammaproteobacteria > Enterobacterales > Alteromonadaceae > Aliidiomarina. The sequence goes on along the minus strand of JAFIFH010000067.1, from coordinate 65,793 downwards.
GTTGATTGGTAGGCGCTGATTTACCCGGCGCTCCTTTGGCACCATGCAATTCATCTAACAGGGATTCGAATTCATCATCGGTGATATCATCAACCCCCCCATCACCGGACACTTTGCTGTCAGTCTCTACGGGTGTCGATTGGGCGGTTGCTGGCGCAGCCTGATCTTCACTTTCAGGGCGGCTCAGCTTTTCCAGGGTATCAATCAATTGCTGGGTTGCCGGAACTGGCTCGTCACGGGCTTGCACCTGAGCGAACTGGGCATTGATGGTGTCCAATGCCTGCAGGATCACGTCCATCAGCTCAGCGCTAACGCTGCGCTGGCCGTTGCGCAAGGTATCAAATACGTTCTCAGCGGCGTGACTGGTATGCACCAGCTCAGTCAGTGACAAAAATCCAGCACCGCCTTTGACGGTGTGGAAGCCGCGGAAAATCGCATTAAGGAGATCACGATTGTCCGGGTCATTTTCAAGTTGAACCAGCTGTTCTGAGAGCTGTTCGAGGATTTCCCCCGCCTCAATTAGAAAGTCCTGTAGAATATCTTCATCTACATCAAAGGTCATGCGCTCGCTGCTCCTAGAATCCTAAACTGGACAATAAGTCGTCAACCTCATCTTGTCCTGTGACCACATCGTCGCGTTCGTCAGGATTAATTATCGGCCCTTCAGCCTTAGTTGAGTTGCTACTTATTTTCTTATTATCTGTATGACTTCGCTCTGCTCTGGCGCGTTCCTGATCGCCAAAGACCCTTAGCAGCTCTATCAGGCTAACTTCCACTTCCTGCACCAGCTCAATCACTCTTCGAATCACCTGACCGGTAAGGTCCTGGAAATCCTGTGCCATGAGCACTTCCGTGAGTAAACCCTGCAGGTGTGTTGCGTCACCCTGAGCCTGCTTCATAAACTTATCGACCTGATGACACAGAGCTTTAAATTCACTGAGCTCAATATCCCGGCTCATTAGCTTTTCCCACTCTGGGGCAATGTCATTCAACCTGGTACTGAGGTTGTCGGCAAGCGGTAAACTCGCCTCCACAGCATCCATGGTGCGGTTTGCCGCATCTTCAGTACGCTCAATAACGTACTGCAAACGGTTCTGCGCGTCAGGAAGATCATCCGCGGTCATTTTTTCAATACGCGGATCGAGTTGGAAGTCATGCAAGGAGTCGTGCAGTTGCCGGGTCAAGCGACCAACCGAGTTGAACAATCCTTCGCTGGATTTATCGCTCAAACCAAGAAAGTACTGATCTGCCTCTTCCTGATCTCCTGCTTCTAACAAGGTAACCAGGTGTCTGGCCTGCTCGAGCGTAATTGACTCGGAGTCAGTCCCTATTGTATCCCCCATTACAGATTACCCCAGTCGCTCAAAAACTTTTTCCAGCTTCTCTTTTAAAGTGGCTGCAGTGAAAGGTTTTACTATATATCCGTTGACGCCGGCTTGCGCTGCCTCAATGATTTGTTCACGCTTAGCTTCAGCGGTAACCATCAACACCGGGATATCCTTCAATTCATCGTCTGCGCGGATAGCTCGCAACAAGTCGATGCCCTGCATACCCGGCATGTTCCAGTCGGTCACCACGAAATCAAAATCACCATTTTGCAGCATCGGTAATGCGGTGGTGCCATCATCCGCTTCATCGATATTGCTAAAGCCCAGGTCACGCAGAAGATTTTTAATGATACGGCGCATCGTGGAGAAGTCGTCCACGACCAAAATTTTCATACTTTTATTCAAAGTACCCTCCACTGAGGTCATATTGGTAGGGCATGCATGGCATGCCGTTGATCAAAAGCAACAAGGCACCGAAGGTACCCCACGAAATGTAATTATTATTGTGCACCATGCAAAGCATGCGTTACAGGGTCCAGTCCTGCATGCGCGATTTTAGCCGCACCATGGCCTGACTATGAATCTGACTGACCCGGGATTCACTGACACCAAGCACTTCACCTATTTCTTTCAGGTTAAGCTCTTCATCATAGTAGAGGGACAATACCAGTGCTTCGCGCTCAGGCAAAGTCCGAATTGTGCCTGCCAGTGCGTTTTGAAAGGCATCTTGCTCAATATCATTAAACGGACCATCAAAAGACGCGTCCTGCTTGTCCGATAGTAATACATCGTCCGTCACGCCTAAATCTTCAATACCAATCATTCGCCCGGAGCGTACATCGTTCAGAATATGATGATATTCGGCCAGCCCCATCTCCAGCTTTTCCGCCACTTCCACGTCACGGGCATCGCGGCCGGTTTGTGCTTCCACAGCTCGAATGGCTTCAGCGATCATCCGGCCGTTACGATGCACCGAGCGTGGGGCCCAGTCTCCGCGGCGTATTTCATCCAGCATCGCCCCGCGAATTCGGATCCCCGCGAAGGTTTCGAAACTCGCGCCTTTGCCATGATCAAAATTGCCTGAGGCTTCCAGTAGACCAATCATGCCCGCCTGAATTAAATCATCGACCTGCACACTGGCAGGCAAACGCGCCACCATATGGTGCGCGATGCGCTTCACCAGGTTGGTATGCTGCTCTACTATCTGCGTGCGATTGTCCGCCGTTGTTGCGTAGGCTGCTGCTTTATTCATTAGCTACCCCTTTCATCACACTCGGCTTTTGTACCAATTTTTCAATAAAGAATTCTAGATCACCGCTCGCCTGGGCCTGGATTGGCCAGCGGGCCGCCCGGTGAGCGAGGGCTTTAAAGGCCAGTGATGATGGCGATTTCGGTGCCGCTTCTACAATCAATTGCTGGCGGCGCACACATTTACGCAGGTTCTCGTCGAACGGCACGATAGCGGCCAGCTCTAACGCCACATCCAGGAAGCGGTCAGTGACTTTGGTCAGTTTATTAAACAACACCTGACCTTCGCGCATGGTACGCACCATGTTAGCAATGACTTTGAAGCGGAATACACCATGCTCACGGCTCAATACTTTGACCAGTGCGTAGGCATCGGTAATCGATGTGGGTTCATCACACACCACTAGCACAACGTCCTGGGCGGCCCTGGAAAAACTCAGCACCATGTCTGAAATACCCGCTGCGGTATCAATAATTAATACATCAAAGTCATCTTGCAGGGCACTGAAGGCGCGAATCAGCCCCGCATGTTCCGCAGCGCTCAGTTCCACCATATTGCGTGCCCCCGAGGTCGCTGGCACGATTTGAATGCCAGCAGGCCCTTGCACCAGAATATCTTCCAGTTCACACTCTCCGGCCAGCACATGCGCGATATTGCGGCGCACGCGTATACCGAGCATCACATCGACATTGGCAAGCCCAAGGTCGGCATCCATGACTAATACACGTTGCCCTTGCTGAGCCATCGCCACGGCCATATTAAGCGAGACGTTAGTTTTACCCACGCCACCTTTGCCGCCGGTCACAGCAATCACTTTGACCATGCTTTGCTTCATCATTTTGCGTAAGCCGCTTGCTTGATCCATCACATTATCTCTTATAACTGCTGCGTAGATTTAGTTGTCGCCTGGTAACGCGACCCTTCCTTGCTGTTGGCCTCCATGGCCGCAGCCTGACGAACCAAGACGCGCGCATCGGCGATCTGGATATCTTCTGGTACTTGCTGACCATCCGTCAGGTAACTAATCGGCAAGCTGTTATGAATGGCTGTACTAATGACCTCACCTAAGCTCAACGACTCATCAAGCTTGGTAAAGATGCACCCACTCAGTGGTATTTTTTTAAACTGGCGAACAATTTCGTTTTGCACTGATGCCTGCGCAGTAGAAGAAAGCACCAGGTATGGGCGAATGCGTAGTCTTGAGTTCTCCATCAGCGTCGACAGTTGCTCGCTAAGGCGTAAGTCGCGCTGGCCCATCCCTGCGGTATCAATTAACACCAGCCGGCGCTGTCTGAACTGCAGCAACACAGCATTCAGCTCTTCTGCGTCACGCGCCACTTTAATCGGACAACCAATAATTCGTGCGTAGGTTTGTAACTGCTCACTTGCCGCAATTCTATAGGTGTCTGTGGTCACCAGGGCAACACTGTCAGGCCCGTGAATTTGCGCATAGCGCGCCGCCAGCTTGGCAATCGTGGTTGTCTTGCCAACTCCGGTAGGGCCGACCAGCGCAACCACCCCGCCCTGACTTAAAATGTCATTGCGCGTGGTGCCTATCTGGCCCTGGATAAGATCGAGGGTCTGCTCCCAGGCGTCTTCTTCGCTCAGGCCTTCAGGGATAAAACAGCTGATCTGATCAGCGACTTCATCGGTAAAGCCAAGCTTACTGAGTTTATTGATCAGCATGGCACGGGTTGGTTCGCGGCGTTCCATATCCTGCCACATCAACCCGGAAACCTGAGTTTCAAGCAGCTGTCGAATCGCCGACATATCGGACTTCATTGAGCTGATGGTTGCGTCCTGTGCACTCAAGCGCTGCGAGAACTGACTGTCTGCTTTGGGCTCAAACTGACGCTGGCCGGTCATTTCATCCTGATCAAATGCGCGCCTTGTACTGCGCCCGGCTTGATCCCGGTCGTCGTGCTGCGGTGCCAGCTTGGCCGGTTCTGAGGGCGCTGGGGTATGCTCCGTATTCTGTTCTTCTTGTTGCTGACGGGCGAGTAATGCCTGGAGTGAATCTGCGATTTCTTCCTGTTTCATGCGGCCACCGCGAATCTCACCATCGCCATTGCGTGGTTGGGCTGCCCGCGAAGCAGGTTTGGCTGCCGGTTCCTGATCAAAAGCGGCCATAATCTCAACACCGCCATTGACCCGTTTGTTCGACATAATAACAGCGTCAGGCCCTAGCACCTCTTTGACCTGAGCCAGGGCTGTTCGCATGTCTTTGCCAAAAAAGCGTTTAATTTTCACTTAACTTCTCCCCCAATCCACTACTGGCCGACTGAGCTCATGATGCGAATTTGTTTATCGTCCGGTACTTCCTGATAAGACAGCACATGCATGCCCGGAATCGTATTGCGAATGAAGCGCGATAACGTATTGCGTAGCACCCCTGAGGTCAGTAAAACAGACGGCTGCCCATTCATTTCCTGACGTTGATGTGCTTCCTGTAACGACTGCTGAATTTTCTCTGCCATTCCAGGTTCAATACCGGCGCTTTCATTGCCCGCAGCCTGCATGGATTGATGCAACATCTGTTCCAGTTCTGGCGCCAAGGTTATGACGGGTAACTCGTCCATGCCGCCAGCAGCTTCCTGCACAATCAAACGCCGCAAGGCGATACGGGTAGCCGCTGTGAGCACGTCGGTGTCCTGACTTTTCGCGCCGTATTCAACCAGGGTCTGGGCAACCGTTCTGAAGTCACGTACCGGCACCCCTTCACTCAGCAGGTTCTGGAGTACCTTTACCACAGCGGCAAGACTCAAGGTATCCGGCACCAGCGCTTCTGATAACTTAGGCGTTTGTTTGCCAAGCATATCCAGCAATTGCTGACCTTCTTCGTGACCCAGCAACTGCGCTGCATTGTTGGTCAGAATTTGGCTAAGGTGGGTGGCAATCACGGTCGCTGAATCAACAACGGTATAACCCAGTGTTTGCGCATGTTCTCGTTCTTCCGGACGAATCCAGGTGGCCTCAAGACCAAATGCGGGGTCCATGGTTTTTTCGCCTTTCAGCTCACCAAACACCTGGCCCGGGTTGATCGCCATCTCCCAATCGGGGCGAATCTCGGCCTCACCAAAGGTCACCCCCATTAGCGTAATGCGATACTGGTTAGGGCCCAGATCGAGGTTGTCACGGATATGTACCGCTGGCACCAAAAAGCCAAGTTCCTGAGACAGCTTCTTACGAACCCCTTTGATTCGTGCCAGCAGTTCACCCCCTTGAGACTTGTCTACCATCGGGATCAGTCGATAGCCAACCTCGAGCCCAATGGTGTCGACCTGATGCACATCGTCCCAGCCAATCTCTTTTTGCGCAGGCTCAAGGTGCTCTGCATTGGTTTTATTCTGCGCTACCACCAGTTCGGTCTGGGTCTCTTCCTTCATCGTGCGGATACGTAAGTACGCCATCGCCGCAAGAACGAGCGCCATGCTGAGGAACGCAAAATGCGGCATCCCAGGCACCACGCCCATGAAGAACAGAATAAACGAGGCAATGATTAGAATTCGCGGATTCGATATCAGCTGCAGGTTCATCTGTTCACTGAGCTGGGTTTCAGAATTTTCGCGAGTAATCACGATGGCAGTTGCTACGGAGAGCAACAATGCAGGGATTTGCGCGGCCAGGCCGTCACCAATACTGAGCGTGGTGTATATCTCAACTGCCTGACCGAAGCTCAGGTCATGCTGCACCATCCCAATGATAAACCCACCGATCAGGTTGATCAGCAGGATCAGGATGCCCGCGACGGCATCCCCTTTCACAAACTTACTGGCACCGTCCATCGAGCCATAGAAATCCGCTTCACGGGTGACGTCCTGACGGCGTGCCTTCGCATCTTCCTGAGAGATCAGGCCAGAGTTTAAGTCCGCATCAATGGCCATTTGTTTACCGGGCATCGCGTCGAGGGTAAAGCGAGCAGTTACTTCAGAGATCCGCCCTGCACCTTTGGTAATCACCACAAAGTTAATAATGATTAAAATTGCGAAAACCACTAAACCAACCGTGTAGTTGCCGCCAATAACCACGCTGCCAAAGGCTTCGATTACGTTACCTGCCGCATCTGGCCCTTCATGACCATGCAGTAAAACCACCCGGGTTGAGGCTATATTCAGGCCCAAACGCAACAAGGTGGCTATCAGCAAAATAGTGGGGAAGGCCGCGAATTCAAGCGGGCGTTTGGTGTAAACCGCCACCAGCAGCACGATCATCGATAAGGTAATGTTAAACGAGAACAAGGTATCAAGCAGGAAGGGTGGCATCGGTAAAATAACCATAGCCAGCACCGCAAGCACGAATATAGGCGTGCCGATGCCTTTGATATGTCGCCAATTGTTCTGATAAAAGTCTTTCAGCGCGCCGTACTGCTGCATGCAACTACCAACCCTAATAAATTATCCACTGCACGTGAGCCTGACCAACCCTGTGTGCGCGCTGCGGTGAATGGCGCGCACGTAAAGAAAGTGTCAAGAAAGCGTCAACGCGTGTCTTAGGTTACTAGTATTCAATTATCAGGCCAGCTTGCTTACTCCTTTTCACGTTCGCATTCTAATGTAGCGAATCGCCTGATATACATGGGCTGGGGCCGCTCAAGCACAGCCTGAACCAGGGCTTCGTAACGAGCCTTCTGGCGCTCTGGCGCCTCGAGCCAGTACAAAGTTAATGTAAACACTGCCAAAGTTCCGACACTCAAAATGGCACTGGCGATACTCAGTTCCAGCAAGCTGAATCCTTGAACCTGTATACGTTGAGTCATGGTCTTAGCCCCCCGCCTGGTCTTGGTGGTGGGGTCGGCTCTGGTGTCGGCTCTGGTATCAGCTCTGGTGGCGGGTCAGACTCCGGGGGAGCATCCGCAGGCGGTAACACCGGCGCACTGACCACTCGTCCTTCCGGTGGAAACCAATAAGAGCTTGCACAGCTGGCTTCCGGAATCACCAACATGCGCTCGCGAATAAATCCAGACCCCGACTGTCGCACCTGAATGCGCCAGCACATACTAAGGGTAAAGAAGTCGTGTGGGCAGGGCACATCTTGCGTTTCGCTGTACAGTACCCGTTGGCCCGGACTACCTTGGTTGAAGGCGTGGGCGACGTAGCCCCGCCCCTGCTCCAGTTGCATACGCCCATTCATTTCCAAGCTTAATGCGACTTCATCAAATAACTGTTCAGTGGCAAGCTGCCGATGCAGCCGACGTTCGTCCAGGCTTATCTGCTGAAAATGTGTCAGTACCTGTTGGCCCGACAGGCTTAATACCAGCAAGGCAAGACCGAGCATGACTAAAATCGCCGTAATAAGTGCGACCCCTTGCTGTTGAAGAGCGCACCTAAGGCGACTGCACACAGCATCCCTGCTAGGGAGTAAAGTATAGTTTACCATTAAAGCGGTACTCCCATGTTACAGGCTCACCTTCAATGATTCCGCTGAGCTGCAGGTATCCGTTGCCATCGGAACTTGGAGCGTGCGTCACTGACAAGTGGGTGATTTGATAATCTTCAGGATCACCCAGGCTGACCCAGCCAGAGTCCGTGCACAATCTCGGCCCTCCGCGCCATTGCAGCAACCCGTTTTGAACCCTGACCCCGGATGACTCGCCGTATATCAAACAATTCTCTGCCCACAACCAGGCATAGTCACCGTTATCCCGGGCACGCTCTAACTCATGGCTTAACCAGAACCCAAGTTGATTAAACTGCTGTGTCTTGCGAGCGGTTTGCAGGCGTTTATCCAGTGCGACTAGCTGCTGACTAAGACTACCAATCCAGGTGGTCAGTATGATCCCGCTTAACCCACTGACCAGTAACAACTCGAGCAGAGTAAAGCCGTGAGCGCGCTGCCGGGCTAACATGAGGGGATCCCTGGTATCCGCTGCCCGCTGCATAGCCTGATGCGGCCCACTGAGCTGTTAATAAACTGAACATGCCTCAGGCCGGGTCTTGAATATAACCGGATGGCACCGGCGCTTAGCGGTGAAAAGCCTCGCCCTGCGCTATACAACAGCTGAAACTGGCTACCTAAATTATGATTAAAAGAGTAGCGCGGCGGCAGACTGCCCCGGCCCAGTGAACACGCCTGTTCAGGTTCATCCTGATACTGAATACACCAGGCATCGTGTTCAAACTTCACCAGCGTTGCACGCTCGTCCGCTATCGCGTGCTGCCTGGCGACACTAATAGTGGCCAGTACCTTTGCGGCGATGCGGCGCAGCATAAACTGGTCCCAGCCATCCGCGATAGCTGGTAATGCCTTGCCGCCAACAATGCTGATGATAATAAGTACCACCATCAGCTCAATTAAGGTAAACCCACGCTTTGCATTGCACTGCGCTGACGCGCTGCGCGGTTGAGTATCCGTACCCATGCGACCCCCTATGTCCGTTTCTGTGGTGCGATTATGGTGTGGCTCTTTAACTAGTCATTGAGCGCCTTCAGCTCACTTTTCAGTATGTGTTAGTTCATAAAAAAAGCCCGCTCATGCGGGCTTTTCTGAATACTTTGAGAGCATTATCAGCAATCGCTGACGTTACCTTAAGAGACTTGGGTAACTCGCAGTTCTGGGGGTATCGAGAACGTGACATTCTCTTCACGCCCACTGCGCTCTTCCACGGCCTCACCGCCCCAGTCCTGCAGCTGCTTAACCACGTTTTGCACCAGAATGTCTGGCGCAGAGGCACCTGCGGTCACCCCTACTGCGCTGACATTAGCAAACCAGCTCTTGTCCATGCAGCTGGCATCGTCTATCAAGTGTGCGGGGGTGCCCATCTTCTCAGCCAGCTCGCGCAGGCGGTTGGAATTGGAACTATTTCGTGCACCGACCACCAACATCACGTCGACTTCGTTGGCCATCTCACGCACCGCGTCCTGGCGGTTTTGGGTGGCATAACAGATATCGTCTTTGCGCGGACCATTGATGTTTGGAAAGCGCTGACGCAGTGCGTCAATCACATCTGCGGTGTCATCCACTGAGAGTGTGGTCTGGCTCATATAATGTAAGTTATCGGCGTCTTTAACCTGCAAAGTGGCCACATCTTCCACCGATTCAACCAGGTAAATACCACCGTCGTTGTTGAGGTACTGGCCCATGGTGCCTTCCACTTCGGGATGACCAGCATGACCAATTAGCACACACTCATGGCCGCGACGGCTCGCCCTGGTCACTTCCATGTGGACTTTGGTTACCAGTGGGCAGGTGGCGTCAAATACCTTCAAACCACGATCATTGGCGGCCTGGCGTACTGCTTTTGACACCCCATGGGCAGAGAAGATCACGATGCTGTCGTCGGGGACTTGTTCAAGTTCTTCAACAAACCTGGCGCCGCGCTCACGCAGCCCGTCTACCACATATTTGTTATGGACCACTTCATGGCGTACATAAATGGGCGGTGAAAACATCGCCAGTGCCTGTTCCACGATAGTGATGGCGCGGTCAACACCGGCACAAAAACCCCGCGGGTTGGCTAAAACAATTTTCATGCATCCTCCACACTGAGAATCTCAACGGCAAATACAATGCGCTGGCCAGCTAACGGGTGATTAAAATCGATGGTCACCGAGTTGCCGTCCACTTTACGTACAATACCTGGCACTTCGCGGCCATCTGGCTGGGTAAAAGCAATAATCGAACCTATGTCTGCTGGCGTTTCGTCACTAAATTTGGTCTTATCAACCTGATAAATGTTCTCGTCAATAGGCTCACCAAAGGCTTCTGCAGGCTCTAAGGTGAACTCGCGCTCGTCACCCGCCTTGAGACCAATAAGGTGCTTTTCAAAATTTGGTGTCAGGTTGCCGTCGCCCATTTGAAAACGCGCAGGTTTACCATGCACCTTCGAGCTGTCTGCGGCACTGCCATCTTCCAGCTTAATAGAAAAATGCATCACTACGCGGCTGTTCTGACCAATTACTGCTAAATCACTCATATTCATCTCTTTTTAATTACGGGGTTGGTGCGGTGCATCCTGCATGATGCGTCGTACGTCAGGCTGTGTCAGCGTCACGCAGTGATGACGTTAACCATCGCGGCGTCAGGCGCGGCCTGACCTACATCATGACGCGGGGCGTTTGAAACCGTCCCAAATCATTAAGGCGGCGCCAATGACGATGGCGCTGTCGGCGACGTTGAAAGCGGGCCAGTGATGGGTTGAATCTCCAATTCGTGCATATACGTCAAGAAAATCCACCACAAACCCGTGCTGTAAGCGATCCAGAACATTGCCAATCGCCCCGCCAATTACCAGCGCAAAGGCCCAGTTCAGGCGCCATTCCTGACGCGAATGCTTACGCAACCAAAAGGCCAGCACCGAACACACCACAATCGCCAGAATGGTAAAAAACCAACGTTGCCAGCCACCAGCGTCACTTAAAAAACTAAAAGCCGCACCATAATTACGCGCATGCACAATGTCAAAGAACGGCAGTACATTGATTCGTTCATACAGCGACATCGTCGCCAGGATGACCTGTTTGGTGATCTGATCCAACACAATCACCAGCAACGGCACCCAAAACAGGTGCCAACCGCTGTCCTGCCAACGAGCCGGGCGCTTAGGCGAAGTCACGCACTTCACCCTCGCCATCCACGTTAGTCACACAACGACCACATAGTTCCGGGTGCTCGCTCATGGTGCCAACCTCCTCACGGTGGTGCCAGCAGCGGCCGCACTTCGCGTGTGGCGACTTCATTACTACCACTTTGAGCCCATCAATTTCAGTCATCGCTGCGTCTGCCGGGGCTTGCGCCAAAGGTGCAGTGTCTGTATGCGAGGTGAGCAGCACAAAACGCAATTCATCTTTAAGCTTCACCAGCAGCTCGTTCAGCTCGTCACTCACATACAACGTCACATTCGCCTGTAATGAGCCACCAATGCGATCGTCGCGACGTGCCTGTTCTAACGCACGGTTGACTTCACCGCGCACCCCAAGCAATTGCTGCCAGTCGGCATCGCTCAGCTCAGCTTTAACGTCTAGCTGTGGCCAGGCTTGGTACCACTCAGCAGTAAACACATAGCTATCACGGCCATCTACCTGTGGCATCTGCTCCCAGATTTCCTGGGCGGTAAAGCTGGTAATTGGCGCCATCCAGCGCACCAGTGCCTCGACAATGTGCCACAACGCGGTCTGGCAAGAACGCTGAGCCAGACTGTCTTGCTTGGCGGTGTACTGACGGTCTTTAATAATGTCTAAGTAGAAGCTACCAAGCTCAATAGAACAGAAGTGCATCAACTTTTGCGACACGCTTAAGAACTGATAGTTGTCATAGGCATTGATAATCTCGTCCTGCAGGGTTTTCGCGCGCCCCACAATCCAGCGGTCCAGCTCAACCATATCTTCAGTGGCCACCGCATGCTCAGCCGGCACAAAGCCATTCAGGTTTGAGAGCAGGAAACGCGCGGTGTTACGAATACGACGATACGCATCTGCGGCACGTTTTAAGATTTCATCGGACACCGTCATCTCGGCGGTGTAATCGGTGGATGCCACCCACAAGCGCAGAATGTCACCACCCAGCTTATTCATCACTTCCTGCGGCGAAACCACGTTGCCTAACGATTTGGACATCTTGCGACCGTCTTTATCGACAGTAAAACCGTGGGTCAACACGTGCTTGTATGGTGCTTTACCTTTAGTGGCAACGCCGGTCATCAAAGATGACTGGAACCAACCGCGATGTTGGTCTGAACCTTCCAGATACAGATCAGCAGGCCATGCCAGGTTTTCATCCTGGTCTAACACACAGTAATGGGTCACACCTGAATCAAACCACACGTCCATGGTATCGGTGAGCTTACGGTACTCGCTCGCTTCGCCACCCATCAGCTCTGCAGGATCTAAATCAAACCATGCCTGAATACCGGCCTCTTCCACTTTCGCTGCAACCTGGTCCAATAATTCCAGAGTGCGAGGGTGCAACTCATCGGTTTCGCGGTGAATAAATAAGGTCAGTGGCGTACCCCAGGTACGCTGGCGTGAAATACACCAGTCTGGGCGACCTTCCACCATGCTGGTGATTCGGCTTTGACCCCATTCTGGTACCCAGCGCACCTGTTTAATTTGCTCAAGAGCGTCAGCGCGCAGGTTCTGCTGATCCATGCTGATAAACCACTGTGGGGTAGCACGGAAAATAATTGGCGTTTTGTGGCGCCAGCAATGTGGGTAGCTGTGCGGGTAGGCTTCGTGATGAGCCAGGTTGCCAGCGTCTTTCAGCGCTTCGGTGATAACATCATTGGCTTTAAATACATGCTGGCCAGCAAACATAGGGGTGTCTTCTTTGTAGACACCGCGATCGTTCACTGGGTTATACACCTCAAGGCCATACTGTTTGCCAACAATGAAGTCGTCAACACCGTGGCCTGGTGCCGTATGCACACAACCAGTACCCGATTCAGTGGTCACGTGGTCACCAAGAATGACCGGAATATCACGCTCAAACAACGGGTGATGCAACTTCAGGTTTTCCAGCGCCGCTCCTGTGCAAAAACCAAGCTTATGGTATTTGTTGACGCCAAAGCGCGCCATCACGTCGTTGACCAGGTCCGAGGCAATAATCAAACGCTCAACTGACTTGTCGTCATTACCGGCCTCGATTTGTACCAGCGCATATTCAAGGTCTGCTGCCAGGGTCACTGCCTGAGACGCTGGAATGGTCCACGGCGTTGTAGTCCAGATCACCATACTCAAAGGGCCTTCGCCGTCATGCCCCTCGGGGTGTTCAAATGCATTCACAAATGCGGCTTCGTCCTGCACTGGGTATTTCACATCAATGGCAGGTGAGGTTTTGTCTTTGTACTCGACTTCAGCCTCAGCCAGTGCCGAACCACAGTCCGTACACCAGTGCACGGGCTTAAAGCCTTGCTGCAAATGGCCGCGCTCGATGATTTTACCCATTGCACGAATGGTGTTGGCTTCCTGCGTGAAGGCCATGGTCATATAGGGCTTGTCCCACTGACCAAATACGCCTAAACGTTTAAAGTCTTCGCGCTGGCCTTCGATTTGGCTCATCGCAAATTCGCGGCATTTTTCACGGAATTCAGCGTCGGTAAGTTTAACGCCTGGCTTGCCGTGTTTCTTTTCAACCACCAGTTCAATAGGCAGGCCGTGGCAATCCCAGCCTGGCACGTAAGGGGCATCAAAACCGCTCAGGGTTTTTGATTTCACCACCACGTCTTTGAGGATTTTATTGACCGCATGACCGATATGAATTTGGCCATTGGCGTACGGAGGGCCATCATGCAGAATAAACTTGTCACGACCAGCACGCGCTTTACGAATCTCGCCATAAAGATCAGCCGCATACCACTGCTCAAGCATTTTAGGTTCCCGCTGCGCCAGGTTACCGCGCATTGGGAAAGGCGTATCAGGTAGATTTAACGTGTGCTTGTAATCGCTCATGCTTATTTAGTCCGTCGCTTAAATTTTAATGTTTAATTTTGCTCGTCGCGGGGTGTTTTCCGCCCGTTGGATTTTAATTTGTTCCGTGCATTGGTCCGTAGGTCAGGCTCCGCCTAACGTTCGGTTATATTGTGCGTCACCCGTAGGTCAGGCCCCGCCTGACGTTAGGTTATGTTGTGCCTGACCTACGAAACATTCAACCATCACGCGGCGTCAGACGAAGCCTGACCTACAACAATCACATCACCGGCTGGCGTATGCCTGGGCGTGCATCACGTCCGTATGTATTTGCTGTTTGAGCGCCTCGAGCGACTCGAACTTTACTTCGTCGCGAATCTTGTGCAATGGGGTCACCTGCATTTGCTGGCCATATAAATCACCGGCAAAATTAAACAGATGCGCTTCTAACTGCATACCCTGCCCATCCACCGTCGGCCGCCGCCCAATATTGGCCACACCGTTATACCGCTTGCCCGCTACTTCCACCTGCACCACGTAGACACCTTGCAGCGGTGAACGCAGTCGCTTTAGCGGAATATTCGCGGTGGGGAACCCAATCGTGCGCCCTTTCTTAGCCCCGTGACTGACTTTCCCGGTCAACGTATACGGGCGACCCAGCATCTCCTGAGCCTCGCCAAAATGCCCCTGGTCCAGGGCTTCACGAATCAATGTTGAAGACACACGACGTGATTCCTGGCGGTAGCTTTGAGTGTCCACAACCGCGAAGTTATAACGCTCACCGGCGCGTTGCAAGAGTTCGAAATCCCCTGCACGGTCTTTGCCGAAGCGAAAGTCATCACCCACCACCAACAACTTAACCCCAAGCTTGCCCACCAGGATGTTTTTGACGAAATCGTCCGGCTGTTGCCCGGCAAATTTTGCGTTAAAAGGCACACACAACATGCGATCAATGCCTTCAGCCTGCAATAAGGGTAACTTCTCACGCCAGGTGGTCAGGCGTGCGGGGGCAATCTCGGGTCGAAAAAATTCCAGTGGCTGCGGCTCAAAGGTCATCACCGCTGCCGGTAACTGCAACTCAGCCGCGCGCGCCCGCACCCGCTGTAGCACAGCCTGGTGACCTAAATGCACGCCGTCAAAGTTACCAATGGTAAGGACACAATGGCGATGCTTTGGCGCTAATGTATGTAAACCACGAATTAATTCCATAAGCGCCCGAGTATAGCGCAAACCCCGCCCGGATTTCACCCACTATAAGCGCTGATCAGGCGGTTTTAATGGCGTAAATGACGGGGCCTGCCACCAAAAATAAAGAAGCTCACCAGGTAAACAAAGCCTCCGCCTACAACCAAGCCAGTTAACCACAGACTACGCAGGCTATTTGTGGCCTCAAGCCAGCCTTCGATACCAGGTGACAGATAAAGAATAAATGCCACCATCAACAAGGTGGCTGCGCTGATCCGGATAAAGAATATCCAGGTCGCCCGGGGCAGTATCAGAATACCCTCACGATATAGCACAAAACCCAGCAAAAACGCATTCACGGTTCCGGATAACGCCGTTGCAATGGCAAGGCCCACATAACCAAAGGGGATTGCGAAGATAATGTTGAACACCATGTTTGCCGCCATAGCAATGATGCCGTACTTAACTGGCCGCTTGGTGTCCTGACGTGAAAAGAAGCCAGTCGCCAGCACTTTCACCAGCATAAAACTAAGTAAACCACTGCCGTATGCCATCAGGCTGTAAGACGCCATGCGCGCATCATCAGGGCTGAATTCGCCGCGCATAAAAAGGACCATTAACATTGGTTGTGCCAAAACAATCAAGCCCGCCATTGCAGGCAGGCCGAGCACACTCACCGTGCGCACACCCCAGTCCAGGGTAGAGCGGAAGTGATCCAGCGATTTATCTACGTGACGCGCCGACAGCGCCGGCAATATCACTGTGGCGATGGCAATACCAAACAGCCCTAGCGGGAACTCAAGTAATCGATCTGCGTAATACAACCAGCTAATGGAACCTGTCATCAGAAAAGACGCAATCAGCGTATCAAACAGCAGATTTATCTGACTCACTGAGACCCCAAAAATAGCCGGTAACATGAGAATTCGAATACGTCTCACACCAGGATCGTTCCAGCCCCACCGCGGCCTGACCAATAAACCGGCGCGCTTTAAAAATGGTAGCTGAAATAGAAACTGAATCAGACCACCTGCGAATACCCCGATAGCCAGACCAATCTCGGGCTGCGCCAGTTGTGGCGCTAACCACAACGCCGCGGCGATAATCGCAACGTTTAGAAACACCGGGGTAAACGCAGCCACCGCGAATTTGCCGATGGTATTAAGTATCGCGCCCGCCAAAGCGGTAAAGGTTATAAACCATAAATAGGGGAAGGTGATTTTAAGCAGCAGGCTGGCCAGCTCGAATTTTTCGGCGTTCGGGCCACCCTGCCAGTAATCGAGAAACCAGCCAAAACCGAAAAGTGCCGCCACTACAGGCGATCCAATCACCGCTAAGATGGTGACTATGGTGATGATGGTGCCCAGAGTCCCCGCCACCCGCGCAATCAACAGCCGGGTTTCGTCGACAGTTTTACCTCGATGGTACTCAGTCAGTACCGGCACAAACGCCTGCGCAAATGCCCCTTCGGCAAATAAGCGACGCAGGAAGTTTGGGATTTTATTGGCAAAGAAGAATACGTCAGCTGCTTGACCTGCGCCCATCAGGGCCGCGATTACGATGTCGCGAACCAGGCCAAGCACACGCGAGATAAAGGTCATCGCGCTGACCACCATGCCCGAGCGCATCAGTCGCGGGGCATGCTGCGGTAAGTCTTTGCCTTTACTTGTCCCGCTGTGCTTTGGTTGCTGCTGTTCCGGGGATGGGGAATGTGGCGTATCTGACTGACTCAAAAGGTGTCCCTGCGTGTTTTTGATGCCATATACCGCGCCCGTTTTTCATTTTTGCGTGGCGCGATCAACAAGATGGCATTTAGTTTACGGTATCACCCGGCGCAGGCATAGCCTCAGCGTGCAAATGATATACAAATAACTGTTGCGATAAAGACGCTCCGTCGGTAGAATACGCGCACAAAATTTATCAACGTAATTGACTTTTGCGTCTATTTTCGGATATAGTCCGCGGCCTTTAATGATGACGTTAGATGCGAAGCATTTAACTCAATTCAGTTAATGCTATCAGACACAATCGTCAGACAATCTACAGAATTTAGGAGTTTACCTTGGCTAACATCAAGTCTGCTAAGAAACGTGCGGTTCAATCCGAGAAACGTCGTCAGCACAACGCGAGCCGTCGCTCAATGATGCGCACGTACATGAAAAAAGTTAACGCAGCTATTGCTGCAGGCGAGCAGGAAAAAGCAACGAGCGCATTCGTAACTCTGATGCCAATCCTAGATCGTTCTGCATCTAAAGGCCTGATTCACAAAAACAAAGCGTCTCGTCATAAGAGTCGTTTGAACGCTCAAATTAAAGCTATGGCTTAATTTAGCATTCTTTGTGAACGCTTTAGCAAAAACCGGCTCTCGCCGGTTTTTTTGTGCCTGGGGTTTGTCGTAGGTCAGGCTCTGCCTGACGCACAGCCATGGTTGATGTTTCGGTAGGTCAGGCTGCGCCATTGGTTAACGTCAGGCGTAGCCTGACCTACAGCAGCAGATCCTCTTCAGCGGCCCAATTGCGTAGGGCTTTTTCCTGTACTGAGCTGACTAGCTTGCGCCAGGTGGCGAGCTTGCCAATGGAGTTAAGGTAGTGAATGCCTGACTTCACCGCTTCGTCGTCACCCATATCCATGGTCGCTTTATCAAATTCAGCTTGCTCGTCGCCGCTAAGCTGCCGCTCCACCAACAGCCGCATCAACTCCAACTCATTGAGTAACGCCTCTTGGCTTGGTACCTGAGCGTATTTAGCACCGTGAGCTAGATCCTGCGGGATCTCATCACCTTCATTGAGCTCAATATTATCAATATGGATTTCGCCGGTGCTACGCTCAACATACGCATTCACCTCAAGGCCGGTGCCTTTGGCGCTGACTAACATGTAGGCGAGTTCTAGTTCAGAATAGGTCATGGGTTCAGTTCGTGTAGGTTGGTGTTTTATTTGGGTTTGGTTATTGGTCATGATGCGGTTATTTGTAGGTCAGGCTACGCCTGACGTTGACCACCGCTGGGCGTCATCACTGCGTGACGCGGACGTAGCCTGACCTTCGAATCGTTAGGCATCGCGCGGCGTCAGGCTTAGCCTGACCTAGGAATCGTTGACCACCGCTGGGCGTCAGGCGTAGCCTGACCTACGAGAAATTATCGAAAAAATCCTGCATTGCGTCTTCGTCGGAGATGTCTGATGCGCCGAGCTGGGCATCATCCATTCCATTCAGTTCGAAGAAAACACGCTGCACCATCAACTGCAATATCATGCTGTAATCGCTGTTGGCCAGCGACTGATATTGTTCAGGCAAGGGCGTATCTTCGGCCATCGCCTGTAAAAATTCTTTTAATTCAATATAGGCTTCATGCGCTTCGGCCTGGGTAATATCAGATTCTGTCCACAGTTCAGCTGCCAGCAAGAAACCGCGAGCCCAGGGCTGCATCGAATTCAAATTCATCACCGTACTTTCAACACTCAGTTCAAAGTTTGGCGCACACTCACCAACCACCAATGATTCTTTGACCACCGAGTAATAGGTAGTGATTTTCTCCAGCCGATGCTCCTGGCTAAGGCCGCCCTGCTCGGCCAACAAGCCCGGGCTTAATTGCTCAATCCACAACGACCGGGCAACCGGCGTTGGACTTAATGCCAATGCATGCAAAAAACCATCTAGCTCAGCCAGGTTACCAATTGGCAACTCTAATCCAGCAGGTGCTGCACAGGTGCGAATAGCATATACCTGATCAAGTTCATGGCGAATCTCATCCAACTCTTTGGTATGCATAAACTGCTCAAGCCCCTGCTCGAAGGCAGTCTCCGGCACCGACATCGCCGCTTGGACATCAGTTGCCGCGGCATAGTCGCTACCGCTGACTTTGTCAGCTGCATAGGCCTGCTCAATCACTGGCATCAATTCATCCGCCTGCAACGTCACGCATGCACCAATCAGCTCGGCATTAACTTTACTCGGGTTCGTCGCAAACGACTGCAAGCATGCAGCAATGACTTTAATCGTGCGACCGTAATATTCCGGATGCAGAAGCGCGAATTCTTGCAGTAGTTGCGCAGCGAAGAGCCTCCGGACAGGGCTTAACCCTTGGTGGCGGACAATCGTATCCAGCTCCCCCACCAGTTCAATGTCATAAAAGGGTATCGCATGGGTGCTTACAAACTCACCGAGTCGCAATAGCAGCGTTTCATCTGCCGTTTGTAGCAGCTCGCCAAGAAGCTTCTCATCACGGCGCTGGGTCAGTGCCATAAATGCGTGGGCAGCCACGAATTTGTTCTCGCCTGCTTGAGGCGCGCGGGTTAATGAGAGCGCTGCAGGAATCTCAGCCGTATCAAGTTGATACTCTGGAAAGTCCGGCATGTCAAAAGTGGTCGGCTCACCTAATTGAGAAAATCGCTCAATTAGTTGCTCTGCGCTTTGCGCCATCAAAAGTACTCCAGGGGTCGCGGGGCGGACAGTTTATCAGTATACAAAGGTATAGTTAACCATTCGCGATTATTAGGCAAGCAGACAAATGACATATTGATCGAACGCATTTCAGGTCAACATATATTAGCCGTGAAAATAATACCGAGCCGGCCGCTGCCAGGGCTCTAATACCTCGCGACAATGGTCCTGCAAAGCTTGCTTGAATACCTTGCGCTCGGCCACACTGCGGTGGCCAGGGGCAAGCACATCGACCCTAATCAGTTCGCCCAGCACAGGGTCTGGCATACTTGACGCCTGTACGTCCATGACGCCAGGGACCGCCATCAACGCCACTTCCACCTGCTCAGGGTTGACCTCACGGCCCCCCACCGAGACAATGCTCTGTTGGTGACCCACCAGCATCACCCGGCCATCGTCGCCTTGCTCCACCAGGTAGTCTGTGTGAATCGTCGCACCTGAGCCGGTGAACGCAATATCGAGCCGCCCCTGATTGACAGCCAGCACCACTTGATTGTCCGCCTCGGCAAATAGCACTGGCGGCAAACCGGGTTTACCATCGGTCACTAACCAGCTCATACCCGCCCCCGTGTGAGAGAAGGAATGAGCCACCAACGCATCACTAAAAATATTGCGAATGCGTTGCAACGTTGGTTCGTCCACCAGCCCACCATTCACTATCGCAAGCTCTAATTCCAGCCGCGAAACATCAGCACCCGCCAGCAAATTTCGCCATAACCTTGTCGGCGCTGCAATTGCACTCACCTGCGCATGGCTAAACATATCAGCGAGGGATTTCAGGCTATCAGCCTGAGCTAAGACAATATCTTCGCCATTTTTAAGTGCCCGCAGCCACACCAGTAATCCAGCAAGCTCTGCCGGCTCCTGCATGACGCCCCAGCGCAGTGGATGTTCGTGACTCCCGGTCATTACCAGTTCATTGGTAGCAAGTTCATCCAGCGTATATGTAATCAGCTCATGGCGCTCATCCAACAGCCCCCACTGCGTGACTACCGGCAGGTTATCGGCGGTGAAATCGCTCAGGGTCCGCAGGTGGCCGCGCTCAGTCAGGTGGAAATGACAGCCCACTGGAACCGGGTGGTCAACCGGCAATAAAATCAATTCGCCGACATAGCCGTCTAATGCGACCAACAAGGTCAGCGCATCACTGTTCGCGGTTAAGGTCACCGCCACCCGCGCCCCAGCAATCTCAGAATATTGCTGACGTAAGGCCTGTGCCTGCTTCGCCACGGCTTTAAAAGTCAGCGTACTATGCACATGGGTGGCATAGCTGTGCACACGCGGCTGCGCGATGTCAGTGAATTGGGAGAGATAGCTAAGTAATGTGCTCATGGTGATAATCCGTTACCCAACTGGGTGTGCTGACTATTTTTATGAGCAAAATACTAACGCTTCGCGTCGCCAAGGTACATAGGCAGTTGCCTGAGCTTGGATTTGTTTACGGAGATTTAACGGAAATCGGGAGATATCGGGAGATATCGGGAGAGACGGAGTTGTGAGCACACAGCACATGCATTTCAGCAAGGGTATTCATCTAACGCTCTAGGGCTAAATTAGTACGCCTTGCGTGCTTTTTTTGAGGTATTCAGTGTAATCAGTTTTTTTTGTACGTCGTCACGCTCTTGTTCGCAGCGCGCTTGTAGCTTCCTGGTATTTTGCAGTGCTTGCTCAAATACTGGCTTAAAGGCCTGCGTCAGCTCAGGGTTTTCATCCATTGCCGCACCCATGGCTTCAAGGTGCGCATTGCGACGCTCAACCACAGCGCCTAAACGCTCATCGTCGAGCTCCTCGGCTTCTAGCAAGCCAAGGAACTCCGCTTCAAGCACCTGCGCCTGAGCGACTAATTCGCTCACCCAGCAACCGCTGCTTGTTTTTGCGCAAAGGCCTGGTTACGTGCTTCGACAGGAATCGAGTCCCAGCCTTCTTTCAGACTACGCATCACCATCAAGCTGTTTTCTACAGCCTCAGTCGACGTGCTGGTCATTGCATCAATAATTTGGCGCTTCACGTAGTCGTACAAATCAAACATGTTACCTGCAACTTCGCCACCCACGTTCAGGTCCAGACTCTCTTGCAAGGCTCCAACGATAGACAGTGCTTTAGTCAGGCTTTCAGATTTAGCAGACAGGTCTTTACGCTCGATCGCGCCTTTACCCACCGCCAGCTTCTGTAATGCACCGTTCATCAGCATCTGAATCAATTGATACGGGTCCGCTGTCGTTGCCTGGTCACGGCCACCGACGCTTTGATACGCATTAATACCTTTCTTATACATGTCTTATACCCTTTCGTGTTTGCTAGTCGCTACTACAAGTATCGGCGACCCGCACCGATACTTTAGCTGGCTTGCTGGTGTTACATTTGGTTCAGGCGTTGGAAGAGAAAGTCTGAGCTTTGGTTCAGACGTGCAATGGTTCCGTCCAAAGCAGTGTATCTGCGTCGCAGGTTCTGTTCATATTGCTCCATAAACCGCTCGAAGTTCTCACGCTCGCGAGACACGCTATCTTTTTGATTTTTAGCTACATTCTCACGGCCTTCGATCAAACCACCACTTTTTGTATATTGCTTCAGTGTCGACTCAAGGCGTGTAGCGACGCCATTTTCACCCGAAAATAGAGCAATAATGTCGTCGAACTGCTCATTAATAGCTCTCTCAAAACGCTGTTCACCGGTGCCACCACCGAGGTTACGCGTATCAAATTGCAGTTTGCCGTCATTGTCCTGGGTGATACCCAACTGGAATAGCGTGTTTAAACCATCAGCGGCACCGGCGACAGGCTGAGTCAACATACCAGACAACTGACCACGAATAGAGCGGACCAGTGAGTCCCCTATCAGCGCTCCGTTGTCGCCTTCAGGGTTGTATCGGGTCAGTCGGTTCACTTCATCGATCATGCCATTGTAGGCCGCCATAAATGCTTCAATGTTTTCCTTAACACCCTCTTTGTCTACATCCACGTCAACTCTGACCGGACCATTATTGAGATCCTTTCGGTTCACCGTGATTTCGAGGTTTTCTACTGCATTCTCAAACGTATTAGTGGCACTGTAAGTAGCAATGTCATTCACAATAATCATTGCATCGTCGGCAGTTTGCACCTCGTCCATAGTGGTCAGCATATCCATGTCTGGCGCGCTTGATGCTATCGTTAGGTCATTCCCTGCGCCCGTCACTGATGAGTTAAATACCAGGTAGGTTTGCGGGTTGGCGCCACCCGTGTTGACCACACTGGCACTCACACCAAAGTTTTCCGCCGCCTGGTTTACTGCTGCTGCCACCTCACTTACCGTAGCGCCAGCCTGAACCTCAACGTCAAAAGTACTGTCGCCCGCGTTGAAGGTGAGCACACCGCCAGTTGCCGTCACTTCATTATCACTCGAGGTAAACGTATTTGCCTGGGTTTGTAATCGTGACCCTTGTGCCAGCGCCTGTACATCAATGTTGTAAGAACCGCGAGCGGCCTTTGAATTCGCTGTTACGTTGATTAACGGATTATCTTCATTTTGACCTGTAACGGTCGCGGTCCGCGCAGACATGATTTTAGGATCTGCAAGACCACTCACAGAGTCATTAATCTTATTCAGCGTGCTTTTCAACCGACCAAATGCGGACAACTGCACATCAGCCTGTTTTTCACGTGTATCAAGACGTTGCAGGCGCGGTGCTCGTTCTACCTGGACAAGCTGCTGAACCAGGCCTTCTAAATCCAGGCCTGACCCTACACCAATTGCTGACATACCCATAACTGACTCCTACACTCTGCTGTCGATTAAAAGACCTGTCGCACTGTCATAAGTCTCATCAGAGTTGAACTGGCGGATTTTGAGCGCTAATTCAACCACTTCTTCACTTGGGATCTGACGAATCATTTCGCCAGAACTGCGGTCAATCACCCGGATAATGGGTTGCTCAAGGTCATTACTCACGCTAAACCTTAAATCCCGATTCATATTCTGTGCCAATTCAGCAAATGCCTCTGCAGCTTCGGCGATGTCGTCTGCCGATAACTGTTGTGACTCGCTAGTTCGTTCATTTTGTTGAGCGGTATCAGACCGTATTGCATCACGCACTGCTTGCATGGTCTGCTCGAGATCAGCCTCTTTTGGCTGTTCTTGTTTTATTGGCTCTGGTGAAAAACCAGCGCCTGAAAATTCAATACTCATTATATAGCCCCCTCTGATACGCAGCTCGTGGCCTTACGTTTCGACTGAAACGCTTATGCAGCTACCCTGCTGTATCAGGCCCATCCCCTGTATATTAAACATATATCGGCGAGATTTTCGCCAACTTTAAAAATACCCTGTAAAGTTTATCCTAACAGCGATAAGACCGCCTGCGGTCTTTGATTCGCTTGTGCCAATATCGCAATACTTGCCTGTTGCATGATTTGAAAACGCACCAACTTCGCAGTCTCAGCAGCAAAATCAGTATCCATAATCCTTGAGCGTGCTGCTGATACATTCTCTGAAATATTTGTCAGGTTATTGATGGTGGATTGGAATCTGTTTTGCACAGCACCAAGGCGTGAGCGCTGCGATCCCACCGTTTGGATAGCAAGATCAAGAACGGCCAACTGCTCTGCTGACGACTGATTTGAGCTCACATTAAGTTCGCTTAAACTCGTGATTCCCACGGCCACACCATCAACAGTTGCTCCAACACCCAAGGTATCAGTTCGCATGTCCTGAATTGAGATCTGAATTCGCTCCGCCGCACTACCGCGGGTGCCGACCAAAAAGTTAAGGCCGCCGGCTGCGTCCCCATTTAGTAAACGTTTACCAGAGAACTCGGTCGTTTCCGCGATGCGATTGAGCTCGAGGCTCAATTGGGTAATTTCCTGCTGGATAGCGCTACGCTCGGTATCACTGTTAACCCCATTGTCTGCCTGAATCACCAGCTCGCGCATTCTCTGCAGCATATTGGTGCTTTCCTGCATAGCCCCTTCTGCAACCTGAGCCACTGAGATGCCGTCAGACGCATTGCGCGCAGCCTGGTTCAGGCCATTAACTTGGGAAGTCATGCGAGTGCTGATTTGCAGCCCGGCCGCATCGTCTGCGGCGCTATTAATTCGAAAGCCTGAGGAAAGGCGCTGAAACGAACTATTCAGCCCCAGGGTTGAGGTCAATAATTGCCGCTGCGCATTGAGCGATGAAATATTTGTATTTACGTAGAGTGCCATTTGCACCTCAACTGACTGACACAGCGCTGAGAAAAGCGTGGATCAGTGAAAGCCAACCTTCCCGTGTTTCGCTATTTTGATAACCAACCAAGCAATCTGGTGCTTATGTCCTGACCCGATCGGTGTAAATAGCAAAAACTCTATTTAAAGCCCCCCAGCTTCGGTTAATATATCGACAGTATTTAGCAAAGCTTTAGTCTTTATTTCAGTAAGCAGGGCATTGTTTGCCGCCAATACTCTTCTAAGTGGCAATTCACTGCCGTTGCGTGACGGTTTCCCGAATAAATTAAGCGGCTAGGTGTCTCACTGTCGCGGTTTTTAGCTCAGCTGCACTGTTTTGGGTTTA
Source organism: Idiomarina sp. (assembly GCA_020832105.1). Taxonomy (GTDB): domain Bacteria; phylum Pseudomonadota; class Gammaproteobacteria; order Enterobacterales; family Alteromonadaceae; genus Aliidiomarina. The sequence continues at coordinate 40,726 of JAFIFH010000067.1, read as the reverse complement.
TTTGGCGGCTATTTTTCAAGCTACTCATTGCTTAACGGCTCTTTTTTTAAAGATTTTGTCAGTCCATGACAATATTGGCACGCTTGCTGCAAAGTTACTTGTGTCTGCCGGCTAGTTGGGATGCCCCCCCTACAACCTCCTTTTCCCGACTAGCCGGTTCTTTCCCTTTTAAGGGTCAGGCAGCATAAAAACCAGGCCCCTGCCTGGTTTTTTGCTTTTCGGCGTTCGCTAACAAAGCATCCCCTTCCCGTATTTCTATCTTGCACAAACGCAAAAGCCGAGCACTAGGCTCGGCTTCGCGGTTAGGGGAGTTCTTAAAAGCTTACAGCAGTGACAACGCCGCCTGCGGACGTTGGTTCGCCTGTGCAAGAATTGCCGTACTCGCCTGTTGCGTGATCTGGAACTTGGTTAACTGCGCAGTTTCTGCAGCAAAGTCAGTATCCATAATACGCGAGCGCGCTGCTGATACGTTTTCAGATACGTTGCTTAAGTTAGCAATGGTCGACTGAAAACGGTTTTGCACTGCACCTAAGCTTGAGCGCTCAGACCCAACTTGTTCAATAGCGCGGTCGATGACGGCCAACTGGTCAGCAGAAGACTGGCCGCCTGCTGCCAACACGCTAATATCATTCAAGTTAGCAATGTCGGCTGGCTGACCAGCATCGAGCACGCCCAGCGCTTCTGATTGCATATCACCAATAGCTACATTAATATTTTCACCAGCGCCACCAGTTGCTCCCACAAGGAAAGACAAAGGGTCATCTACGCCAGGATCTGTTCCAGCAAAATCACCTGTTAATAGCGTCTTGCCAGAGAATTCGGTAGTCGTGGCTACGCGATCAATCTCAGTGCGCAACTGGGTGATTTCTTCCTGGATTGCGGTCCGCTCGGCCTCACCGTTCACGCCATTATCCGCCTGAATCACCAACTCACGCATACGCTGCAGCATGTTAGTTGATTCCTGCAGAGCACCTTCGGCAACCTGAGCGACGGAAATGCCGTCATTGGCATTACGAACCGCCTGGTTCAAGCCATTAATCTGCGAAGTCATTCGATTTGAAATCTGCAGACCTGCAGCATCATCAGCAGCGCTGTTGATACGTGAACCTGAAGAAAGACGCTCAAACGCAGTGTTCAAGCCCTGACCTGAAGTCATCAGCTGACGCTGAGCATTCAGTGAAGAGACGTTAGTATTTACATACAACGACATAAGATCTCCTTTGCAAGCTAAGCTTGCTGCCTAATTATAATTTTTGTGAGTCAGGCAACCACTCCCGACAAACAATTTCCCCTACATCTAGGTTTTCGGCCTATGCCTGAATATCTTTAATATTTTTTTATGTTTAAAACGCAAAAGCCGAGCACTAGGCTCGGCTTCGCGGTTAGGGGAGTTCTTTAAAAGCTTACAGCAGTGACAACGCCGCCTGTGGACGTTGATTCGCCTGTGCAAGAATTGCCGTACTCGCCTGCTGCGTGATCTGGAACTTGGTTAACTGCGCAGTTTCTGCAGCAAAGTCAGTGTCCATAATACGCGAGCGCGCTGCTGATACGTTTTCAGATACGTTGCTTAAGTTAGCAATCGTAGATTGGAAACGGTTTTGCACTGCACCAAGGCTTGAGCGCTGCGCGCCTACCTGACTAATAGCTTCGTCAATTGAAGCTAAGCGTTCTGCAGAACTAAATGCATCTGTCTCAACATTAATTGCACCAATGCCTGCAGCTACTTCAGCAGTTTGACCTAAGTTAGTGACATTCATCGCGTCAACATCAACAGAGATATTTTCGCCGGCACCACCAGTTGCACCAACCAGGAAGCTAAATGATTTAGCCGCAACGCCATCAGCGCCGGAGTCATCGGTCCCATTCAGTATTTTCTGACCAGAAAACTCAGTGGTCGTAGCAACACGGTCAATTTCAGTGCGTAGCTGGACAATTTCTTCCTGGATAGCTTTAAGCTCAGCGCCACCATTTACGCCATTATCAGCCTGAATCACCAGTTCACGCATACGCTGCAGCATGTTGGTTGACTCCTGCAAAGCACCTTCAGCAACCTGCGCTACAGAGATACCATCATTGGCGTTACGAACCGCTTGGTTCAAGCCATTGATTTGCGATGTCATTCGATTTGAAATTTGCAGACCTGCGGCATCATCAGCAGCGCTGTTGATACGGAAGCCCGAAGATAAACGCTCAAACGCAGTGTTTAAGCCCTGACCTGAACTCATCAGCTGACGCTGAGCATTCAGTGAAGATACGTTAGTATTTACATACAACGACATAAGATCTCCTTTGCAAGCGTAGCTTGCTGCCTAATTGTAATTTTTGTATTCCAGGCAACCACTCCCGGCATACAACTTCCCCTACATCTGCTGTATCGGTCCTAAAGCACAAAGCTTTAGTGTTTTTTAATAACGAAGACAAAATATTTCAGGGTTGACCACGCACAAAAAAGCCGGGCAGTGCCCGGCTCCTGAAAGGGGAAAGTGAATTTTAATTTAGAGTAGCGACAACGCCGCCTGTGGCCGTTGATTCGCCTGTGCAAGGATCGACGTGCTCGCCTGCTGGGTGATTTGAAACTTAGTCAACTGTGCGGTTTCAGCTGCAAAATCGGTATCCTGGATACGCGAACGTGCTGCCGATACATTTTCGGAAACATTGCTCAAATTAGCAATCGTAGATTGAAAACGGTTTTGTACTGCACCCAGATTAGACCGAGTTTCGCCAACGTCACTAATTGCTTCGTCGATAGTAGATAGTTGTTCTGCCGAGGTTTGCGTCAGATCTGTGACATTAATTGCGTTAATATCTGCCAAATCTCCGTCAATGCCTAGATTATCGGTATTCATTGCTGCGACAGACACTGTGATTGTTTCTCCGTCAGCTCCCGTTGCGCCAACAAGGAAATCAAACTCTTTTGCGTCAACAGCTGCAGCACCTGTATCACCGTCACCCATCAGAATAGTCTGCCCGGAGAATTCCGTTGTTTCTGCCACACGATCAAGCTCGGTACGTAATTGGCCGATTTCTTCCTGAATCGCTGTGCGTTCTGCTTCGCCATTGACGCCGTTGTCAGCCTGAATCACCAGCTCGCGCATGCGCTGCAGCATGTTGGTTGATTCTTGTAACGCACCTTCAGCCACCTGGGCTACTGAGATGCCGTCATTGGCATTACGAACAGCCTGGTTCAGACCCTCAATTTGCGAGGTCATACGGTTTGAAATTTGTAAGCCTGCGGCATCATCAGCTGCGCTGTTGATACGAGAACCTGAAGACAAACGCTCAAATGCAGTGTCCAGCCCCTGACCTGAGGTCATTAACTGGCGTTGTGCGTTCAAAGACGACACATTCGTGTTCACATATAGTGACATAAAACTCTCCTTCGCAAGCATTGCGCTTGCTGCCTGTATGTATTTTTATGCAGAATGCATATAGATACTTTCCCCTACACACAGGTCGTCGGCGGCAGAATCTCAGACTTTAGGGAAGACATAAAAAAACCGAGCGAATGCTCGGTTTTTGTTCAATAAATCTACCAACCACCCAGGGTGCCCCATAATAAGACCCCCTTTCCCTGGGTGGTCGGCTCTTTCCCTCGGTAAAGCTAAGGGTCAGATTCGGCTACGGGAGGCGATAGATTCTCTGCTTAATTACCCTAACAGTGACAATGCCGCCTGTGGACGCTGGTTGGCCTGCGCCAAGATACTGGTCGACGCCTGCTGAGTGATCTGGAAGCGAGTCAGCTGTGCTGTTTCTGCAGCAAAATCAGTGTCCATAATACGTGAGCGGGCAGCTGACACGTTTTCTGATACGTTGCTTAAGTTAGCAATCGTAGACTGAAAACGGTTTTGAATCGCACCTAACTGTGAACGCTGTTCACCGACATCGCTAATCGCTTTGTCAATTACAGCCAGCATGTTTTGCGAGCTTTCCGAATTTCCATCTACATGAGCTTCCATATTTTGCACATCAATACCCTCGATACTCCCATAGGCTGCCAGAGTGACACCATCTGCATCAGCTCCAAGAGCATCGCTGTCCATGCTTGCAATACGGATACTAATGGTTTCGTCGGTACCACCACGAGCGCCCACCAGGAAGTTTAAGTCGTTTCCTGTAGCATCACCATCAGCACTACCGTCGAGAACTTTCTTACCAGAGAACTCAGTCGTTGTCGCAACACGGCCAATTTCAGTTACCAACTCATCGATTTCCTGCTGAATCGCTGAAAGTTCAGCATCATCATTGACACCGTTATCCGCCTGGATGACCAGCTCACGCATACGTTGCAGCATGTTGGTGGTTTCCTGCAGTGCACCCTCTGCTACCTGAGCAACAGAGATACCATCGTTAGCGTTACGAACTGCCTGATTCAGACCGTTAATCTGTGACGTCATGCGGTTAGTGATTTGCAAACCAGCTGCATCGTCTGCTGCGCTGTTGATACGAAAGCCAGAAGACAGGCGCTCAAATGCGGTGTCTAAGCCGTTGCTTGAACTCATTAATTGACGCTGAGCGTTTAATGATGAAACGTTAGTATTTACGTATAAAGACATGGTTAATCTCCTGGCCTTGTATTGGCGGTTTAATCTAGCCCTACGGGCTGTTTTAATTTGATTAGCGCAGTGCGCCTTGCTTGATTTATATAACGGCAGGAGTTGCAAATACTTGAGTTAAATGATTTTATTTTTTTGCATCAGAAATTATTCTTCTTGCATGGAAAAAGCCAGTCTACATGAGCCTGGCTTTTCATTAGTCTTGCTACGGTGAAGCGCATTAATTCGCTATATTCACGTTACTTTGTACTTAGCCCAGCAGTGACAATGCCGCCTGTGGACGCTGATTCGCCTGCGCCAAGATGCTGGTCGATGCTTGTTGAGTGATCTGGAAGCGAGTCAGTTGCGCGGTTTCTGCGGCAAAATCAGTGTCCATAATACGTGAGCGAGCAGCTGATACGTTTTCTGATACGTTGCTTAAGTTAGCAATCGTTGATTGAAAACGGTTTTGAATCGCACCCAATTGTGAGCGCTGTTCGCCAACATCAGTAATCGCTTTGTCAATCACAGCAAGCATGTTTTGTGAACTTTCAGTAGTGTCATCAACATGAGCTACCATATTCTGCACATCAATATCTTCAATGTTCGCGTAAGTTGCCTGAGCGACACCATCCGCATCCGCTCCCAATGCATCTTTGTCCATACTTGCAATACGGATGCTAATGGTTTCATCTGCACCACCACGAGCGCCCACCAGGAAGTTTAAGTCGTTTCCGCCATTGCCACCGTCCGCGCTACCATCCAAAACTTTCTTACCAGAGAACTCAGTGGTAGTCGCAACACGACCGATTTCCGTCACTAGTTCATCAATTTCCTGCTGAATCGCTGATAGTTCAGCGTCATCATTGACACCGTTATCCGCCTGGATGACCAGCTCACGCATACGCTGCAGCATATTAGTGGTTTCCTGCAATGCACCCTCTGCTACCTGAGCAACAGAGATACCATCGTTAGCGTTACGAACTGCCTGATTCAGACCGTTAATCTGTGACGTCATGCGGTTAGTGATTTGCAAACCAGCTGCATCGTCTGCCGCGCTGTTGATACGAAAGCCAGAAGAAAGACGCTCAAACGCAGTGTCTAAACCGTTGCTTGAACTCATTAACTGACGTTGTGCATTCAATGAGGAAACGTTTGTATTTACATATAAAGACATGGTTATTCTCCTGGCCGTATAATGGCGGTTTATATCTAGCCCTACGGGCTTTTAATTTAGTTAGCGCTATGCGCCTTGCTTGATATATATAACGGCAGGGGCTGGAGTATCTTTAAGTAAAATTTGAGCTAATTTAACTATCTTTACAATTAAAAAGACCGCTGAAGGCGGTCTTTTTAATCAACGGAGGATGCTCAGGCGATATTAACGTAAGTAATCAAACAAGCTGAGCCGAGTAATCCGGGTGAAAGTTGCCTGTGCTGCCTGTAATGCAGTATCTTGTTTAGTAAGTTCTGTCATTGCCACTGCATAGTCAACGTCCTGGATACGAGAGCGAGTCTCTTTGTTGGCAATTTCAAAGTCGGTATTTGTCATAATAGCGGTCTCTGCGCTGTTCATGCGGCTACCCGTTTTCGCACGCACGCTACCCAGACTCACTTCTGCAGAATCCAGATCTGACAAACCAAATTCTACTGCCTGCGCTAACCCTTCATCACCGATGGTAGGATCATTTAGGGCTCTCGCCATGTCATTTAGTATTGTGGCCACATTTTGCTTGGGCTGACTTAAGCGGAACTCAAGCGTCCCGTCGGTGGCATCGCCTAATAAACTAAGATCCATTCCCTGATACTCGATAGGTTCACCTGGCGTATATGCGCCACTCGCGACTTCAATAGGGGCACCACCGTCTGGGTCAGGTTTAGTGATGGAGTAAGTACCTGCATTGACGGATGCCGTATACAAATTATTGGCTGAATCCTGTTTATCAAAATTTGCAGCATGGTAACTGTTCCAAGTTGCCCTGTCGGCAATAGCACTGCGACCACCCGTAACATCTCCGCCTGAACCCTCAACCCGCGCTTTTAATTGCACGGGGGTCTGTTGAAAAGCTTCGCTTCCAGGCGTGCTTGATTTAACCTGCAAGCTAGAAGTTAGCTGAACATTCTTCGCGCCGCTGTCTCCCTCGTAGTCGTAAACACCAGTCGTTGGGTTAAAAACAAATGGCTGAGCTTCTGTTTGGTAACCAGAAAACAAGTAATCACCGTTCTCATTGCGCGCGTTCATCATATCAAGCGCGTTGTCACGCAGGACTTCAATTTCAAGCGCTAAAGATTTACGATCAGTTGGATCTAATGCTCCGTTCCCTGCTTGTACGAACAGCTCCTTTGCACGGAATAGAGATTCACTGATATTCGCCATCACCGACTCCTGCCGCGACAGATCATTCAACACCAACTGCGAGTTCTTCTGAAACTGCTCATTCTGTTTAATACGATCAGTCAGTGCCATGGCCTGGGCCTTGCCTGCTGGATCGTCCGCCGGCGTGAGGATTTTGGTTTCTTTGGCAATTTGGTCCTGCACCTTGACCAGCTTTTGCTGGCGGTCAATAACCGAGCTTAAGCCTTTGTCGTAAATTTGGCTGGTGGATAATCGCATAGTTTATTCCTCCTCACGTGGGGAATGGTGTTCGTTGGGCGTATATTATTTAACGCCAATATTTTTTTAATGTTGGTCAGGCTACGCCTGACGTTAGGCATTGCGTTGCGTCAGGCGGAGCCTGACCTACGGCCTGACGTTAACCATTTGTTCCGCGGCAGGCGAAGCCTGCCCTACGTTATCGGCGCACGCGCCAAAACAATTAACGCGTGGCGTTCAATAAGGTGTCAAAGATGGTTTGTGACACGGTAATAATGCGCGCGGCAGCATTATATGATTGCTCGTACTTCAATAAGTTAGACGCTTCTTCGTCGAGGCTGACTCCGGACACTGACTCGTAAAAGCCGGTAGACTGCTCAAGCAGCGACTTTGCCGCTTCGTCCGCAGTACGCGCTTGAGCCACTTTGTTACCTACGTCAGACACTAAGCGGCCGTAACCTTCATTGAAGGTCATCATGTTTTTTTCGCCTTCCACCATCGGGTTGCGGCGTAGTGTTTTCTCACGCTGCAATTCACTCATGGCAACACTGTTGGTGTTGTCGGCAAAGCCGTTGGTGTTGTATTCGATGTTAAAAGTATCTCGGGCCGCCGGGTTACCGGTTAGGGACACATCGTAGTCTGGCGTGAAATCATATAATGTTGGGTCATTAGCAAAATCTACAGCAACAGTCCCACTGTCCCATGCTTCGCTCTGGTCCCAGCCGCCCCCATCCCATGCCACCGCGTTGGCAAGCACGTCGCGCATGTTGGTGCCTTCGAAGTAACCCACTACCTGGCCATTATCATTACTCCGAATAGCCACTTTGTGTAGCCCATTTTCGAACGCAAGATATTCCAATTGCACCGGCGCGTCATCGGCAAGGGCATTGCCATCAAAAAAGTTATCTACCGATGCCATGCCGTTAAAGGCCATGACTCCACCACCGGAATTCTCGCTACCCTCGGCAACACGAACCGGTGCTGCGAGCGCAATATCTTCTGGGCGAGTAACGCCCATGCGGATATTTTCAGCAGCGTTCTGAGTAAAATTCACTTCAAAGCGATCGCCTGCGTTAAAGGTACTGGCGGCAGAGAAATTAAATTCCATACCAATGCCTAGCCCACCTAACCAGCCGTCAGCATCCGCATCATTCACATCCATTACGGGGTAGTCGGCGGCGGCACCAATCATGCGGCCGTTGGTATCTAACGCAACCACCTGAAACTCATTATCGGTCAACATACGTATTTCATAGCGATGCGCAGTGAGCTCTGCAGCGTTACCAGCTTCCAATCGCACATTGACAATTTGATTTGGCGAACCATTGATACTGGTAAAGGGCAGTGCCTGAATCTGGGTATTGCTCAGGTCAAAAATATCTACACCGAGCTGATTATCCAGGTCCATGCCCAAACGAGCCTGCTCGTTAATCGCATCAGCAAAACCCATCGCCATTTGGCCAAGCTTGAACTGAGTCGGCTCTAGCACTTCGTCGCGATAGGCTACCAGGCCGCCAATTTTGCCGCCTAAGGTGGCAATATTCACCGGAATATTAATGGTTTGCCCCCCGCTCTGGGTCTGCGTGGTCAGCTCAAGGCGATTAGGGTTTGGGTTGCCTTGTAAGGCTATCAGGTTAAAAGTGCCGTCTTCCATAATCAGGCTCTGACCACCGGCTAAGGTGACGTTTTGCCGGCCATTGGCGAAGTCTTTGACATTCACCTCTACGTACTGTGACAACTCACGTAGCTTCTCATCACGTTCGTTAATCAACGAATTCATCGAGCCTTGCTTGAGCTTGTTATCACTACCAACGCTGGATATTTCGCGGTTAATCTCAGAGATACTTTGTACCAGGCTGTTGGCACGGTCGACTTCGAGTTCAAGCCGTTCGTTGAACTGATCGTACTGGTTATCCAGGAAGCTGCCAAAATCACGCATCCGCGCAGTTACAGATTCACCCTCAGTAAGCAATAGCTCTCGATAAGTGAGTGACCCTGGGTCATTATTGGTGTCCTGCATTAAATCAAAAAAGTCTTCAATGGCAGTAATCACCGCACCGGTGTCATTGCCAAGTACAGTATCAATACGACGCGCTTGATCTAAATAGGCAGTGGTAAAAGATTCCCGGGAGGTGTCAATACGCACCTGGCGTTGGGTGAACTGATCCACCATGCGCTCAACTTCCATGCGGTTGAGCCCCGGCCCGAAGCTAGCTTCGGTATATACCGGACGCTCGCGCACGTAGCCTGGGGTATTCACGTTGGCGATGTTGTTACCGGTGATCTGCAGCGAGCGCTGATGGGACAGCGTGGCATTCTTACCTATGTTCAATAAATCAAATGACATGCTGACTCCTTAAAAACCAAACTTCTCACGCACGTTTTGCATGGCATCGCTTTGCATAATGGTTTGCAACTTGCGTGCGTAGCTTGGGTCAGTGGCGTAGCCTGCTTGCTGCAATGCTTCGACAAACTGATGACCGTCACGGCCTACTTGCAGGGCTTGTTCATAACGCGGGTTGCCCTGTAAAAACTCGACATAATCACTGAAGCTTTCAGCCACGCTATCGTAGGCGCGGAACAAAGCGTTCTCTCGTTGCGGCTTGCCTTCGTAATATTCGGTGGTCAGGGTTTTCGCCTGTTCACCTTGCCAGCGGCTGTCGGCTTTAATATTGAATAAGTTGTTGGTACTGCCATCGCCTTTGGCGATGACATGGCGGCCCCAGCCGGTTTCAAGGGCGGCCTGTGCAAGTACCGATTCAGGCGCGATGCCAGCTTGCTCTGCGGCTTGCTTCGCATACGGCGCTAAGGTTTCGAGGAATTCTTTCGGGTTGGCCGGTCGCCATTCACTGCCACTTAGATTCATTCGGTCGCTGCGGCCATTGATTGCCTCGTCGCGTGTGCCGGTTGCCGCCTGATAAGGCACTGACGCTTCTTCGCGCTGCTGCATGCTGGCGGAGATTTCGGCATGGGTTCGGTTTGAGTTCTCGGTCATATGTACAGAGCCCCCTACCCGGTTTGCTGGCAGCATCGACGCAGGTGTGTGGTTCGCTGTGCCATGCGGGCTAAGCTGTTGCACCATCAAGTCTGCAAGACCCAGGCTGCCCTGGCTGGAAAGCTCGCTGGTCATCTGGTTGTCATGCATGTCCTGGAAGAATTCTACATCGCGGCTACTGAGCGGGTTTTCTTCGTCTTCGAACACCTTATTCGCCTGGCGCATGCTCTTCATCAGCTGGTTCATGAACAGGGCTTCAAATTGCTGGGCAGCCGCACGCAACGCGCTTTCGTCGTTGCTAAGGCCACGTTGGCGCAATTGATCCAGCTGTTGCAGGTCATACACAGAGTTGCTGCGTGCCTGCTCGAGATGGTTGTTGGTGAAGCTGTCCATGATCATGCTTGGATTACCTGTTGTTTTGATTTTTGCATCATGGGGTTGCCCCCATGGTTTTGTTTATCGTAGGTCAGGCTCTGCCTGACGGTCCGTAATTCATGGGGTTAATTGTATCCCCATGGCTTTATTGGACGTCAGGCGGAGCCTGACCTACGTGCATTGTTTTAGAACAATGCAATTTCAATACCAATTAAATGACAACCAGCTCACCGTCGATGGCGCCAGCGTGTTTAAGCGCCTCTAACACCGCAATAATGTCGCCTGGGGCTGCGCCTACCTGGTTGATAGCCTGGATTAAATCATTCAGCGATACACCCGGGTCGAAATCGAACATCCGTGCGTCATCCCGTTGCACCTCAATGGTGCTATTGGGGGTAATCACCGTGTCACCCTGGGCAAATGCACCTGGCTGACTTACCTGCCAGTTTTCCATAATGCTGACCTGCATATTGCCGTGGGCCACCGCGGCGCGATGCAAACGCACGTTATTGCCAACCACGATAGTCCCAGTGCGGCTATTGACCACAATGCGGGCAGCTGCCTGACCCTGGGTAATATGGATATTTTCCAGCGTGGACAAATAACTGACCCGCTGTGCCACGTCTTGTGGGGCCATCACGCGCACTGAAGCGGCATCTATAGGTGATGCACTGCCAGGGCCAATTAAGTTATTGATCGCTTCTGCCATATGTTTTGCCGTGGTGAAGTCTGGGCGATTGAGATTAAAGGTAATGAATTCGCTTTGCGCAAAACCAGTTTCGATTTCACGCTCAACCATGGCACCGTTGGGGATCCGGCCCACAGTCGGGGTATTGATGACAATGCGAGACCCATCAGCGCCTTGTGCGCCCAAGCCGCCAACCACCAGGTTGCCCTGGGCCACGGCATATACTTCGCCGTCTGCTCCTTTCAGGAAGGTCTGCAGCAAGGTGCCGCCTACCAGGCTGTCTGCATCGCCCACCGACGAAACCGTGATATCGATTTGCTGGCCTGGTTTAGCAAACGCGGGGATCTCTGCATGCACGGCAACGGCGGCAACGTTATTGATTTGCGGTCGCTGGTTCTCCGGCAAGTTAATGCCGAAATTACCGAGCATAGTGCGGAAGGTCTGGTCGGTAAATGGTGTACGCTCGCCAGTGCCCGGTAAGCCGACCACCAGGCCATAGCCCATCAACTGGTTTGACCGAACACCTGCCACCTGGGCCACGTCTTTAATACGCTGTGCCTGGGCTACCTGAGACATCGTACTGGTGATCAGCAGCAATGCGCTGAGCCCCACTACATGCCAAAACTTTGTGCTTGTATACCACATATCGTTATTCCCCAACCTCAAAAATACTGTTCACTGGTTGAGCTATTCACGTTTCGTGCCAAGGTTGGTAGGTCAGGCTGCGCATGACGTTAATCATTGTGTGGCGTCAGGCGGGGCCTGACCTGCGGGAACATCAACCATCGCTCTGCGTCAGGCGTGGCCTGACCTACGCCTGACGTTAACCATTGTGCGACGTCAGGCGCAGCCTGACCTATGAGAAAGCGATTTCAAATAGCGCGGATATGTCGCAAATGTCGGTTAGAACAGCGCTGATTAAGTATCGACCGATATACTGTGTATGAATCATACGAAACTCCTCAAAATAAATATTATATGCTTGACGATATATGCACTTGAGCGTATATCTATAGGTATTCCATGGAATGGGAAGTGCTGGTTACAGACGTTTATGCTGAATGGTTTTGCTCACTCAGTGATGGCGAACAAATAGATATTCAGGCAATGGTCGATGTACTTGAGATTAAGGGACCAAATTTGGGGCGACCTTATGCTGATACGCTCAAAGCTACAAAACGCATACATCACTTAAAAGAGCTTAGAATTCAGCATGCTGGGACACCCTACCGAGTATTTTATGCATTCGATCCATTTCGCCGCGCCGTGTTGCTTTGCGGTGGGAGAAAGGATGGAAAGAAAGATAAGCTCTTCTACAAACGTATGATCCCCATCGCCGAGTATGCGTTTTTACTGCATTTACGGAATAGTGGTGAGTAACTTACCAAGACGCCATGTTGAAGAGTTTGGAGGCACAGATGTCAAAATCATTAAATGAATTTCGTAAAGAGATTAAGACAGAAGTTCAAGCCGCAGCCAGAGCTAAAGCCGTCAATATCATAGCTCAGATGACTCTGGCAGAAACCCGAAAATCACGAGGTTTCAACCAATCGACGCTGGCCCAAGAATTGAAGATCGCGCAATCCAATGTTTCCCAGATTGAGTCTCGTCCAGATGTTCTATTAAGTACACTCGCTCAATACATAGAAGCACTCGGCGGCAAGCTCGAGCTTCATGCTAAATTCCCTGATGGGCAGGATGTAGAGATTACGCAATTTGAAAATGTGAATGTCCGATAATCCCTCGCTCAGGCTCCGCCTGACCTACACCACATTGGTCGAGCAGGAAAGAAAAAAGCGCCCTGAGGCGCTTTCTATTTAAAACTATGGGGCTGATTAAAACGGCCAGATAGGTCCGTTAAAGAAGCGGGTCAGCCAGCCTTCACGTTGGGTATTCGCCAGGCTGCCGGTACCTGAATATTCGATACGCGCATTGGCAACACGGTTCGACTGAATGGTGTTGTCTGAGCGCACGTCTTGTGGCCGGACAATGCCAGTCAGGCGTACATATTCTTCGCCGTTATTCAGGGTCAGCCATTTTTCACCACGTACAATCAGGTTGCCGTTGGGTAATACCCGGATAACTGCAACAGTGATTTCCCCTTGCAGCTGATTGCTCTGGTCCGCTGACGCTGCGCCGTTGAAGTCAGTGCCACCATTTAGCTGCGCCGATAACGGGTTGCCACGGAAGCTGACATCACGACCAAACAGGGTGGGTGTTGGCAAATCGATATTGGTATTACGTGACGAGCCGGTATTCGCTGACTTTGATGCCGTGGTCTGCTCTTGTAGCTGCACGGTAATGATATCGCCTAAGTCGCGGGCTTTAATGTCTGAATACAGGCCGTTGATGTTCTGACCACGAAACAGCGAGCCGTTGGGGACGGGCGGGTCAAGCTGCTCTTCGGGCATCACCGGCGCGTAATAGGGGTCGTCCGGCATGGGCGTCGGCTGCGGTGTGCTGGCACATGCCGCCAAGCTAAGCGCTGCTGCCGCTAAGGCTATTTTTTGCCACATTGATGTAAACATAACATTCACCTATTAAAGCTGTTGCGTAGCGAAGCCAAGCATCTGGTCAACCGATGAGATGACTTTCGAGTTCATCTCGTACACGCGCTGGCTTTCAATCAAGTTGACCAGCTCTTCGGTAACATTCACGTTAGAGGTTTCTAACGCGCCCTGTACCAAAGAACCCGTACCATCGATGCCAGGAACATTCACCTGTGGCTGGCCGCTGGCTGCGGTTTCCACGTACAGGTTCTCACCGCGCGGCTCAAGACCGGCCGGATTGATAAACATGGCCAGGTTAATTTGTCCCACCACCTGGTTTTGCGCTTCACCGGCAAGCTTCACCGACACTTCACCGTCTTTGGCAATGGTCACTGACTGTGCGTCATCTGGAATATTAATAGCTGGCTGCAGGGGATGGCCCGCACCCGGCGTTACCAAATCACCTTCATTATTCAGCGTAAACTGGCCATTGCGGGTGTAACCAATGCTGCCGTCAGGCATCAGGATTTCAAAGAAACCAGGCCCGTTCACCATGATATCCAGTGAGTTGTCGGTGGTTTGCATGTTGCCCTGACCGAAGTTCTTCTGCGTCGCGACAACCTTTGCACCGGCACCAATCATCAGACCTGAAGGCAGTTCAGTGTCCTGAGTAGACTGGCCACCTGGCTGGTTGATGTTTTGGTACAGCAAATCTTCAAAAATCGCCCGGTCTTTTTTAAAGCCGATGGTACTGGCGTTGGCCAGGTTATTTGAAATAACTGAAATATCACGTTGCTGTGCGTCTAGACCAGTCTTACTTATCCACAGTGCTGGATGCATAGTCCACCTCCACCTAACTTACATTATTCTTAAAAGCTGCTCGGAACGTTGATCGTTGTCTTCAGCAGTCTTCATCATTTTTACACTGAGCTCATAGTTGCGCTGCAGCGAGATCATTTGAGTCATTTCTTCTATCGCGTTGACGTTGCTGCTTTCCAGCGCGCCTACTTCAAGTCGTGCGTTAAAGTCTGCGAGCGGCAGTTCCTGGCCCATTTTCATTCGAAACAGGCCGTCGGTGCCTTTCTCTACCTGACCGTTTGCTGGGTTTACCACGCTAATGCGGTCAATAGTTTCGCGAACTTCCGAAGGTGCGCCCTGAGGCTGCACAGAGACGGTGCCGTCTTTGCCAATGGTGATATTGGTAATCGGTAGCGGGATAAAGATGGGTCCTGCTTCGCCCATCACTGGCTGTCCGCTGGAGTTCTGCAGCATCCCGCCTTCGGTAATCTGTAGATTTCCGTTTCGGGTCATCGCATCTTCACCGTTGTTATCTAAGACGTGCAGCCAGCCCTGACCTACTACGGCAACGTCAAGCTCACGCCCTGTGGTGCGCAATGCCCCCTCGGCAAAGTTTTGCCCTGGGCTTTCAGTCAGTGCGAATACGCGGCTCGGGTGACCTTCGCCATAGGCTTGCATAGAGCGGGCCTGGGCTAAATCAGCACGGAAACCGGTGGTGTTCACATTCGCCAGGTTATTTGCGCGAACGGACACCGCATTCATATTTTCTTTCGCCGAACTCATGGCGATATAGAGCATGTTATCCATTGGTAGCCTCGGTAAAACTAGCTGTCTTACCAAGGTATATGCAGGAGGTGTGCCAACCTGGATTTAATGGTGGAATGGTAGGTCAGGCTGCGTCCGCGTCACGCAGTGATGACGTTAACCATTGTGCGGCGTCAGGCGCAGCCTGACCTACGATTAACGCTCAACAATAAATAACGGCAAAGCGGCAACGCATGCGGCAATAAAACGCAAAAAAGGGCGCCGAAGCGCCCTCTCATAACCGCAGCAAATATTAACGGATCTGCAGGATAGTCTGTTGCAAGGTGCTGTTCACTTCCAGTGAACGCGAGTTCGCCTGGTAGTTACGCTGGGCGACGATAATATCCACCAGCTCTTCAGTCAGGTTGACGTTAGAGTTTTCCAGTGCAGAAGACTCAATCGCACCAAAGGTACCCTGGCCAGCAATACCGGTAATCGCTTCACCTGAGTTGATACTGGCTTTCCACTTAGTACCACCAGCCTGGTCAAGACCCTGCTCATTATTAAAGTTAACCATCGCCACCTGGCCGAGGAACTGAGTTTGGCCGTTCGAGTACGTCGCAGCAATCAACCCTTTTTCGTCAATGTCGACACCGGTTAAGCGACCTACAGTTGAACCGTCTTGATCCAGCGCAGTTAATTCGAAGGCTGAGGCAAACTGTGTTGGACGGTCACCGCCGCCTTGGCTACGGAAATTAAAGTCTACCGTTAATGGCTCTGAGCCATTAGTTGGTGTAAAGGTAAACTGGCCTGGCTGAAAGGTGCCACCCGGGGTTAATGGCCCTGAAGTGTCAGACGGGTTACCGCTAGCATCAAAGCGAATACGCATACCCTGATAAGTATCAGCACCACTTGTCGTCGGTTCTGCATCTTCGTAGCCGGCTGGCGCGTTAAAGTCTACAAGCTGGCCGTCTACCGTCTGGTATACGTCCCACATATTTGGATCACCTGGATCTACAGGACCACGTTTCACGTAGTAGCTGGTCACGGTATGCGCTTCACCTAATGAGTCATACACGGTCGCTGAAGTAGAGTCGGTGTATGATGTTGGATCTGCAGGGTCAAAATTTAGCGTACCTTCCGGGATCGGTGTCTCACGTGAGTCTAAATTCACTGACTGAAATAAATTCTCTGTAGCACGAGGCTGGCCCGCTGTAGATGGAATTTCCACACCACGGGTAGTACTCAATGCAGTAGAAGAGGTCTGCCCCGTTTCACGGTTAACTGGGTATGCCTGCAAGAAGCTGCCACTGTTGTCCACCAAGAAGCTATTACGATCAAGCTTAAATGCACCAGCGCGAGTGTAGCTTAGGTCTTGTGAACCTGGCTCTGGCGCGGTCACAAAGAACCCATTGCCCTTAATCGCCATGTCTAGAGCATTCTCGGTAAAGTCCAGTGTCCCTTGCGAGAACTGCTGAGCAACCCGAGAGGTCTGCACCCCGTCACCAACCTTAGTACGGTTGTTGGTGAAAATAGAAGACGCATACACATCGGCAAATTCAGCGCGCGAGCCTTTAAAGCCAGTGGTGTTCACGTTAGCAATGTTGTTTGAACTGGTGTCCAGGTCGCGTTGTGATGCGGACAGGCCACTAAGAGCGATATTAAATGACATAAGTCACCTCTTAAGTAATCAAAAGCCAGGCACGTTAGCCCTTGCCGTTGGTAATCTGAATGACATCTTTAAGGTCGATGCGTCCAATTGACTCCAGGTTAAGCACGATACCGCGTTGGCCACCTGTACTGACGCTTTCTACATTCGCGTAGGTTAGCGCTATTAAATCTTCACTGCTGCCACCGACACGGCCGTTGGCTGCAATTTTGTAATCACCAGGCGGCAATGGTTCGCCGTTATCGTTCATACCATCCCACGAATAACGGTGCTGACCGGCTGGCAAGGTGCCCATATCCAGAGTCCGCACCACCTGCCCCGCCTCATTTTCGATACGGATCGTCACATTTTGAGTGGTTTGGTCAGTCGCGATCATGCCTTCCACTGACTGGTTACCGTCAAAATAACCCACATCTGAAGGAATCAGTACCTGACGACCAACCAGCGTTGACGCCTGCAAGGCCTGATTGGAAGTCATGCTGCTAGCGAACTCTTTAAACTGTTCACTTAAACCCGTAATGCCCTCTGCCATGGTGAAGTTGGTCATCTGCGCGATCATCTGATCGTTCTCCACCGGCTTGGTCGGGTCCTGCATGCTCAGCTGCTGGGTCAACAGCTTGAAAAAGTCTTCCTGACCCAGACGACTATCGTCTTTCGTCGCCCCGCGCGCTTCCTCTTCTGGGGTCCAGAACAGGTCGCTTAAGGGATTCGAATTATTGTTTACGTTGTTAACCATGCTTGGTTACCTCACCTACGCATTCTGACCCATACGCAACGTGCGGCTGAGCAACTGTTTAGTTGCATCGGCGATTTGCACGTTGGTCTGGTACGAACGAGACGCTGACATCATGTTAGCCATCTCTTCCATTACATTGACGTTCGGCTTATAGATATAGCCTTCTTCGTCTGCCATTGGGTGGTTCGGCGCATACTCCACGATCAATGGCTTCTCGTCTTCAACAATGCCAAGTACTTGTACACCCACATTGCCGTCCTGACGCATCATGCTCTGGCGACCAGGGCGGCCATCCATTGCCTCTTGTAACTGAGCGGCAAACACTGGGTGCCGCGCACGATATGTTTCATTTGCTGAGCTGCTGACGGAATTTGCATTGGCCAAGTTACTTGCGGTCACGTTCAAACGCAGGTTCTGCGCGCTCATCGCGCTTCCAGCAACATCAAATACGTTATATAAACTCATGTTTAACGGCCTCCACTCAGGGCTTTTTGCATTCCTTGAATACGGTCAGTCAGGAATCGCAGACTGGCTTGGTACTCCATTGCATTTCTCATATACAAGTTTCGTTCCACTTGTACGTCTACAGTATTACCATCGCCGGTATCTGCTTGATCTGGATTACGATATTGCTCGCGGGCAGAGGCTTGTAAATTCAGTTCGAAGTGCTTCTCATGGGTCCGCGACATGCTATATCCAGAGCGCTTCTGCACCGCATTTAAGGCGTCCTGGAAGTTCACATCTTTGGCTTTATAACCAGGCGTGTCTGCATTGGCTAAGTTGCTGGCGATCACACTGGCGCGCGCTTCACGTGCTAACAGTGCGTGGGTATGAATGCCTAAGCCTTTGTCGATACTGATTGCCATGATTGCCTCACAATGTTGTCTACTGCAAATAGTAAAGCAAAGGCTGTGCCAATATTTACTGCTGTGGCGAATCAATCACTGGTAAAGGTCGTGCAATCATATAGGTCATCAAGGTTGTCGCCCCATGGGTGGCAATTAACCCTATGGTCAGGCGATCAGAGTTGTCTGCCACTTCATAGGTAACAGCGTGGGTACCATGGGTATCAGCCATGTATTGTTTGAAGTTACCTTGCGCAGCGTTGGCGCTGGGTTGTTCGCGAATGGCGTTAGGCGCAACCGCCGCTGCCAGCATATTCAGCCAGTCAAAGCTAAAGTCGGGCTCTTTAGTCAGGTAGTCCCCTGGCGTGGTGTAGAACACATCGCGAAAAGTGGAGTGAAAATCAATACCGTAAACAAGCACCCCGCCCGGCTCTGTCACGTCACTAATAAACCTGTGTACCGCCTGCGTCTCCGCTTGTTCGCGTGAGAACCAGTCCCGGTTCAAATCAACCCCATTGGCATTGTGTCGCCAGTTGCCAGCAGCAACGCCATCAGGATTCAGGTTCGGCGCAATCAGAATATTATAGCGGGCCAGAAATCCAGGGCTCAGTTCGTCATCATTCAGCAGGGTTTCCACAAAGGTGCGCATCGCCATTGCGCCAGTGATTTCCGGTGGGTGCTGACGGCCGAGCAATAACAGCCATTCGTTGCCGCTGCCATAATGGACCAGTGCAGGTAGTTCGCGCCCCTCTTCACTCTGACCTAACTCAATCCGCTCAAGCTGAGGGTGTTGCTCCTTTAGCTTTGCCAGCCAAATTTGATAGTCGTTGTTGTCAAACAGCTCCTGACCGGCAATCCACACCTTTTCCGCACCCACTTCCACGGTAAAAAACTGCGCGCTGCCCTCGCGCTCGTATTCCATGACCTTCCAGGTGTTACGGTCATGACTTAGCTTTGGGGAATAACGGGTGTCTGCGTACTCGCTGCGAATCTCGACACCAATGGTGCGTTCGCTATCGGCCTCCACAGTAAAGGCATGCCAGGGACTGGGGTTGATCGGCGTCCCTTCCGGTTCCAGATGAATGATCACCCGGCCATCGTCGCCGCGCTCACAGCGGCCAAAGCGCCCTTGGGGAAATTCTGCACTGAAGCGCACGTCGCTAAAGTCACAGGTCACCGCGGTGGTTGCCTGGCTTGGTGGTGCCTCGCCGGTGTCCACGTTGTCGTTGGCTGCGAGTGGCCGCAAAGCGCCAGCGTCGTCCACCAGTGCAAACTCTTTTGCCTGTGCTGGGTCGCTGATTGTCAGTTCGGCGCTGGCAGCCGCAACCTGGTCACCCAGCGGCAACACCACCTGACCTGTGAGGCAGGTCAGTAAGGGGATGCAATGGTATAAACTCGCTAACGGTGGCCCTGGAAATACTAGCGGCAAACTTTATCCTCCAGCCTTGCATCTATTTGGTCTGCTGGGGCAAACAAGCGGCCCCATACAACAACGACAGCGGATCATTCACAATGACTGCTGTACTTACTATAGATGTAATTGCGAGTTTTACTTACGCTGGTAGATAATACCCGGGTTGCAGCGGATCATCTTATAGTCTTCACTGAGCCCGGAAATAGACTCTGAAGCACCAAGAATGAGATAGCCTTCTGGATTAAGCGCCGTTCTGAACTGGGCGAGGATTTTCTTCTTTACGTCTGGGGCAAAGTAAATCAGCACATTGCGGCAGAATATAACGTCGAATTTACCCAGCAGTGAGTAACTGTCAAGCAGGTTGAGGTGGCGGAAATTAACCATGCTCGACACTTCTTTTTTTACCCGCATCCGATTGCCTTCTGCTGGTTCAAAGAAGCGACGCTTGCGCTCTTCGCTAAGTCCGCGGGCTAACGACAACCCGTCGTATTCGGCTTCTTTCGATTGCGCCAGTACTTTGTTGGAAATGTCGGTGCCGATGATCTGAATGCCGCGGCCGAGGCCCGCTCGCGATTGTTGCTTGTACTCGAGAAAGCTCATCGCAATGGAATAGGGTTCCTGCCCGCTTGACGATGCTGCTGACCATATTTTCAGCGGCCGGTTGAGCGTTGAAAACTCTGGGAAGAGTTTGGTTTTAAGCAGTTCAAACGGGTAGACATCACGAAACCACAGGGTTTCATTGGTGGTCATCGCGTCCAATACCGCACTGCGCAATGCGCGTTCACTGATGGCCATGGAGCGGCGCACCAGCTCTGACAGGCTGGCAATATTGAACTTGCTCATCAATGGACCTAAACGGCTTTTCACCAGGTACATCTTATTTTCACCCAGTACGATGCCGCACTGGGTTTCGAGAAACTTACGGAACTGGTTGTAGTCCGCTATGTCGAGTTCACGATCGGTCAAAAATCCACAATCCTTTTTAATACGATTTATTGTAGGTCAGGCTCTGCCTGACGGCGCACAATGGCTAACGTCAGGCGTATACGCGTCAACCCCGAACATTCGGGAACGTCAGGCGGAGCCTGACCTACGCCTACACCGCTTGCGCTGCAGGCTCGTCGGTAAACATCCACTTTTGTACGGCGCTGGCGAGCTCGTCCGGGTGGAATTTGGCAATAAAATCGTCCGCCCCCACCTTTTTCACCATCGCCTGATTAAATACGCCGCTTAGCGATGTGTGCAGAATAACATGCATATTTTTCAGATCCGGATTGGCTTTCACCTCTGCGGTTAAGGTGTATCCGTCCATTTCCGGCATTTCAATATCAGACACCATTAAAGGCACGTGGGACGAGATATCGCCACCCAGTTCTTCTGCTTTAGCCTTTAACCAATCCAGCGCTTCACGGCCATTTTTTACCACTTCAATGTTGGCACCAATGGATGTCAGTGCGCGCTTAACCTGATTACGTGCCACGGTGGAGTCATCTGCCACCAGAATAGTTAAATCTTCCAGTGACCGTTCGCTCACCCGATCACGAATACTTTGACTGACCTCAGTATCAACCGGGGTGATTTCATCAAGTATCTTTTCAACATCGAGAATCTCCACCAGCTCATTATCAATTTCTGTCACGGCGGTGAGATAGCTATAACGACCGGCACCTTTGGGCGGCGCCATCACCGCCTCCCAGTTGATATTCACAATTCGCTCTACACCGTCTACAAGAAACGCCTGCACGGTGCGGTTATATTCAGCAATGATAATGAAACGATTGGCTAAATCATCCAACGCCGGCCCGCCCGTTGCGAGGCTCAAATCGATCACTGACACTGCCTGACCGCGAATGTGGGCAATGCCGCGTACGAAGGCGTTGCGTTTTGGTATCGCGGTTAAGCGTGGGCATTGCAGCACCTCGCGGACTTTGAACACATTAATACCAAAGCGCTGGCGCCCACGCAGTCTGAATAGCAGCAGCTCCAGGCGGTTTTGACCGACAAGCTGGGTACGCTGGTTCACTGAATCTAGGATACCTGCCATGTTGTTCTCCGTGATGTGATGCTTGTGCCACGGGCATAAGTCTTGCATACCCATGGGAAGTTATAAGTTCGCGCGTCGAAAGTTTGACGTACGATGGTTAGGTTATACCTTTTTTTACCCGTTGCGCCTAGTGCTGCATCCATCAAACCCTTGATGGAGCTCAGGTGAAACGCGGTTTTATGTACTTGAGGTGCGTTCCATGAAACTAGCTTTGTATTTCTCGTTGAGCCTGTCACTGACGGTATTCAACGTGTTGCTTATGGGAAACGCCCACGCCGACACCTTTGAGCCGGCTGATCTTGCTGAGCTGGCCGAAGCTCACGTGAACGAGCTACTCATGAGCGACGACCATGACGACCAGGTTCAGGTCACTGCCGGTAACCTTGACCCGCGCATGGGGACCCGCTATTGCGAGCGTCCGTTAGAGGTCAGCCTGGCCAATAACGCCAATCTCGAGCGTCAGACCACGGTCATGCTAAGTTGCAACGACCGTGACAACTGGCGCATGTTTATTCCAGTCCGCATTCAACAGATGCGTGCTGTAGTTGTCACCGCGCGCCCGCTCACACCTGGTCAGGTTATCGGCAGCAATGATATAAAGATGAGTCATATTGATATTCATCAGTTGCGTGACGCTGCACATACCAATATTGATGAGCTGATAGGCGCCCAGGTTAAGCGTCGGGTGGCAGCCAATCAGCCGTTACAAGCGCGACATACCTGCTTCGTTTGTCGCGGTCAGGATGTTATCATTATCTCTGGTGCCGGTGGCCTGGAAATCCGTGCAGAGGGCGTGGCCAGAAGCGATGGTTTGCTTGGCGAGCGCATCACAGTGCGTAATTCCCGCTCAAATAATGACGTTCAGGCAGTGGTGTCCGGGACCAATGAAGTTCGCGTGCGCTAATCGGCGATGTGCGACGGTATGTTCTTTACGCAATGTTAACGCTATACATTGAATTTAGACTAAAGTTTATAGATAAATCGCCGATACATTGAGCGTAGGTAAGTAACCAAGGGGCAATACACATGACTATTAATAACATTAACTCGGGCGTCAATAACGCTCAGTTAGCAACGAAACAGCAACAGTCCGAGCAATCTGCCCGGCCTGCACCAGCTCAGGCGAATGCTTCTGCACCTCGTCAGGACGCGGTATCATTGACACCGCAAGCACAGCAGCTGAATCAACTACAACGTCGCGCTGAAAACGATTCAGGCGTCGATGAGGGCAAAGTTGAGCGGATCAAGCAAGCGCTGGCAGCGGGTGACTATTCAATTAACGCGGAACGTCTTGCCGCACGCATCGCCAGCTTTGAAGCTGACATGTTCGGTAATGGCGGCATAGACCGTTAACAATGCCAGAACAGCTCGCTGGACTTCTTGACCAGCAAATCACCCAACTTGAGGCGTTAATTACACTTCAGGCAAGTGAAAAAGAATTACTCATTAAGCGCGATGCCCCCGCGCTTGATGTGCTTACCCAGGATAAAGAAAAGCTCCTTGATCATATTCAGACCTTAGATAATCAAGTGGCAGACCATCCCCAGCGCGAAATCATCTCAACGCATCCTGCATTGCGTGACAAACGTAAAACTATTATCGACTTGATGAATAGATGTCAGTCCAACAATGACGTGAACGGCCAGTTGGTTCGCATGACCTTAGGTCGCATTCAACAGCTCAAGCAAACCCTGCAGGCTGCACAAAGCGGTACCACCATTACCTATACAAATAAGGGTAAAACGTCGTCAGGCCCGTCCGGTTCTTCCATTAAAGCCTGATTCAGGTCATTCGTAGGTCAGGCTACGCCTGACACATAGCAATGGTTAACCTCAGGTTCTAATAATAAAAAACGCGGCTGACTTTCGTTGGGCGGGTTGTTGCGATATACAGGTTTTGCACCTGCTCAAAATCAAGGCGTAACTCAGTGGCGTAGTATTCTCCAACCGGATAGCTGCGTACTACTTCAGCGCCACGAATAACGCCACTGACCTGAGTACGAAACTCATCATTGCTCAACATCATGTCCTGCACCCGGGTTTCGCCACTCACATGCACGCCCTGCACCTGTTCGACTAATTCACGATAAGCCTCCAGCCGTGAAGCGCGCATCGCTTGCAGAACACGCTCCTCTTCTGTGGCGCCACGCTGTTTGGCTACCGGTGCATAGCCAATTGCATTAAGGGTCGGATAATGATCAGGCTGCACCGTGGTGTACTCCACATGACGATCCATGCTGGTGCATGCGCTCAAGGCGATCACGCTACCTGCCAGCGCTACTCGGCGCAGCGACAGTGTCGCCGGGGTCGACATAAATGCATTCAGCGCGCGATTAAATGAGTCACGGAACATGATGGCCTCCAAAAGAAGTTCGCTACGAATAAACGTTTTCTTTGTATCGGCACAAAAGCTGCATACTTAATAGAAATTTTCTGAGGAAACGCCCATGCGAACGTCATTACTCAGCTTGTGTAGCTGGCTGTTAGTACTCGCCGCCGTCAGCGCATTCGCACCCGCCCACGCTAATTGGTATGAAAGTACCGGTAGCGCGCCGATCATTGGCCAGAATGAGGCCAAAGCACGTGCCCGTGCTGTTGAGGACGCCTTGCGCCAAAGCCTTGATTTTGCAGGCGGAAGGGTCACCAGCGTTGAGCATGTGGTGGATGGTGTGCTCAAAGGCAGTCATTTTGAATGGAGCGCTGACGGGGCTATCGAACAGGCCCATATGGTGAGTGAGCGCCGCAGTGGTGACCGCCTGCAAGTGACTGTTCGCGCCAATATCCGGCAAACCCACGGTCGCTGTGCGGCAGCAGATTTCCGCAAAGGGGTGACTGTGGTGCCGTTTGAGCTGGCTCGCTCTGAACAGGCACGCCATGGCGAACTATGGGAGCTTGAACGGGCAGCCTCACAGCGTTTTGCAGAATTGCTGGGCCGACATAGCCAAAGTCTATTCCTTGAGCACCGGATCGAGCGCAAAGTTGGTCTTGCCGGTATGCGCGGCGCAGCCAATGAGCAGAAAATGGCTGGATTTGCCCGTCACATCGGTAAAGACACTGACGCCCAGTACGTGGTCGGCGCTATTTTTGATGACATCAGCACGGTCCAGGCCGGGCGCAATGTAACGTTCTGGACCCACCCGGACTATAACCGCAATATCGGTTTAACCTTGTTGCTGTTCGACACTGCCAGTGGCGAATTACTGTCCCGCGCCAGCCTGCGTGAACAGGCACCCTGGCAGTTTGAATATCAGGAGTCTGTGGACCCCTTCAGCCAGAAGTTCTGGCAAAGTCTATATGGCGATACGCTCGAGCGTTCGATGCGCGACCTGGTTCGAGGCATCGACGACCAGCTGGCCTGCGAAGAACCTCGTGGACAAGTGGTACAGGTGAACGGCAACGACATCACCATTAACCTTGGGACCAAGCATGGCTTGCAACAGGGTCAGCGGTTACATATCTATCATCGCGGTAGTTTCTGGGATGACCAGGGTATTTATCGGGAACAGTGGGTACTGAGCCCTTATCAGCTGGATGTGACTCAGGTCGAGCGTTCATCGGCGCTAGGCCGGGTAAGTGACAATCAGGTCGGTAGCAATATTCAGGTCAATGACCGGGTGACGGTGCGCTAAATCAGCACCACCGGTGTAGGTCAGGCTCTGCCTGACATTAACCATGGCTCGGCGTCAGGCGTAGCGCAAGAGCTCACGAAGACTGACCTCGTGACTACCCACAACCTGATACGCTTGGGCAAGAAAAAGCTCTGCGCAGGCGATAGCGTCACTGAGTGCATGGTGTTGACGCATGGTTGGCAAGTCATAGCGGTCGCGGCAGGCCCCTAGCGTCAATTCCCCCTGCTCCAGCCAATCTTTTTTGCGTGCCAGGCGATTACGCTCAATTTTTAGGGTATCCATAAGTGCCAGAGGTTGGCACGGAATCTGGTGTTCATTAAATGCCTGTTGTAAAAACTGCCAGTCAAAAGGCGCATGGTGCGCCACCAGTACCGCACCGTCCAAGTGCTCCGCCAGGCGTTTAAGGATGCGCTCAATGGGTTCGCCGCTGCGGATATCCCCCTCAGACAAATGATGGATAACTGCGCTTTGGCTGAGTGATTTTTCACTTTTTACTACCCCATAATCCGCTTCAAATAAGCGAATACGCGGTGGCGCCAGCGGCACCCAACCAAACGCAAGAATGGCGTCAACGGCCGGGTCAAGACCATCGGTCTCGAGATCCAGCGCAATATAGCGCGCATCCTGCCAGCGCCCGCGCAGCTGCTGCTGACGATCCCCCCCTTTACTGGCAATGATATTGCCCTGCAGGCTTTTGCTATGCTTTGTAATCCACTTCTTTATCATAGATCCCTGGTTTTTTCGTAGGTCAGGCTGTGCCTGACATTCCACCATCGCGCGGTGTCAGGCGCAGCCTGACCTACATCAAACCCGTTGCGGTGTCGACGTCATCATATCATCACATTCCGCGACCGAGCTTGAAGCCGACGCCTTGCTGGGCGTCTTTGATAATTCTGAAGGCAGCCTTCATTTGACGTCGCTGCAGCGTGCTTAAGGTTTCAGGGTCCACTGAGTTCACCGGCTCCGTCGAATCTCCCTGCAACCTAAGCTGGTGAGACAAACGTAGCTGGGTCAAAAACTGCCAGGCTTCAAGCAGGTTCTGGTTATCTGACTTAGTCAGCAAACGACTGCCCTGCAGGGCTTGCAAGCGGGCAGGTGTTGCCGGCATCGTCAAGCCCTGCTCCAGCGCATACAAACGCACAATATCGTTAATAATTGCCACACCCTGGGTTTTAATATCAATGTAATCGCCGCCTTTTTCACTTTTCGTGCGCAAGCGATTAAACAAACCAATTGGCACATTCAGTTCGCCAATATGGCGACCAATATTACCCAGGAAAATATCACGTTGAGCCAGCTTCGCCACGGCTTCGCGATGTTTTTTATACAGCTGAGTATTGCCCGCGATCATCCGGCTGTCGAAAAAAATCATACTATGCATAATCGCATCTGGGGTCGGCGACTGAATCCATTTTTTAAACTGCTCACGCCATTCCAGCGATGTTTTATTCCATTTAGGGTTCATCGCCATGACGTCGCCCGGGCATAGCCTGATCCCGCAATCCCCTAACCCAGTGCAAACAAATTCTGCCATATCCTGAAAATATGCGCGCTGGCCGTCTTTAATATTATCCGCGAGTAATAGGCCATTGTCCTGATCTGAGCTTAACGTCTGGTCCTCCCGCGCTTGTGAGCCAAATGCCATCCAAGCGTATGCCACCGGCGCCGAGCCGTGCGACTGTTCATATAGCCGAATCAATTTGCGCGTCATACCGTCCGTCAGCGAGGCCAGTAAACGCCCCACCATACTAATATCTTTCACCCGGCTGGCAAAGGTACGCAGGTACTGCGGAATACTTTGCGCTTCAGCCACCAGCGCATCGCGATCTGGCGCTTTAAACAACGCGTTCATTAAAAACACAGGTTCACTGCGCTGCTGCTTCATTAAATCTGTGGTGGTGATCATCCCAACCGGGGTGTCGTCATCATCCAGTACGGGTAAGTGATGAATATTAGCCTGGTTCATCACCGTCAACGCGTCGAACAGGCTCTGTCTGGCATACACCGCCTCGGGCATCTGCGTCATCACCGCTGAAACCGCCACCTCGTAGCTCATGCCTTTCGCCACTACCCGGTTGCGAATATCCCGGTCTGTCAGAATGCCGCGTAACTGACCGTCGTCCACCACGAGTAAACTGGACACCTTATGCTCGGCCATACAAATCGCGGCGTTCTGTATGGTACTCGCACTGTCAATGGAGATCAGGTCGCGATTAATAACGCTGCCAATGTCCAGCTCGGTCCAGTCCGGAGCCTGATTCTCGCTACGCTGCTCAGTTAATAAGCGCTCACTTTGCGCCTGCATGAAATAGCGTTCAAAGGCATCGCTGTAGCGCCGCAGGTAATTAAAAGTGGCCTCGTCCCAACTAAATAAAATGCCGTCTGCGAGCACATCAATTTTGTTGGTAATCGCACGCCCGGTCAGTAATGCCGGGTAACCAAACACGTCGCCGGTTTCCAGGCGTTCAATGTGTTTGCCATTTTTGTCATTCAAGTCAAAAGTGCCGCTGCGCACAACGTACAGTAACGGGTGGCCGCTGCGCAGCACTTCCTGGGTATTATGTTCATTCACATAAATCGCTTCAGCATGGTCGAGGGCATAGTCAAAACGTTGCTCGTCGAGCATGTCAAAGGGCGGGGTCTGTTTAAGAAAATCCGCCATGTCTTTTAAATCTAGCGCCATAAAAAATAAACCCCTGAGTTTAACACCCAGGGGTTCCGTCTTAGTTAGCCAACGTACTGTTCATGTTTAATGACCAGTGGCTTCGCCCGCTCCTTGTGGATAGCGGATAGACTCAACCATTTCCTGGATTTCTTCTGGTGCGTCTTTAGTAAACTTCAACACAATATTAGCAACGATGAAGTTAAGCACCATACCTACCGTACCAATACCCTCAGGTGAAATCTGCAGGAACCACTCGTCTGGCCCCGCCGTCGGGTTGATAAATTTAAAGTAGATAATATAGGCCAGGGTAAACGCGATACCCGTCACCATACCGGCGATTGCACCCGTGCTATTCATGCGCTTATGGAAGATACCCATAATAATCGCAGGGAAGAACGACGCAGCCGCCAGACCGAACGCGAAGGCTACCACCTCAGCCACGAAGCCAGGAGGATTAATCCCGAAGTAGGCACCAATTAACACCGCCACACCCGCGGCAATCCGCGCTGCAAGCAACTCCTGCTTATCGGTAATATTGGGCTTAAAGGTTCGTTTGAGCAAGTCATGCGACACTGAGCTCGAAATGACCAGCAGTAAGCCTGCCGACGTAGATAGAGCCGCCGCCACACCACCGGCCGCTACCAGCGCGATGACCCAGTTTGGTAAGCTACCAATTTCAGGGCTTGCCAGCACGATAATGTCAGCGTCAACGTTAGTATTGCTGCGCTCGTCACCAGAGAAGAACATCGGCTCTTCACCCGCACGTGCTTCGTCACTGATTTGAATCAGACCGGTTTGTTCCCAATTGGTAATCCAGCTCGGTGCATTTTCATACATCACGCCTTGCTGATCTGGCCCGTTTATGGTGTCAATGATATTGGTCTTAGTGATTGAAGCAATCGCTGGTGCAGTGGTGTATACCACAGCAATAAAGACCAGTGCCCAACCACCTGAACGACGCGCATCACTTACTTTCGGCACAGTGAAGAAACGAATAATCACATGCGGCAGACCAGCGGTACCCACCATCAGTGCCAGCGTAATCGCAAACACGTCAATGGTCGCCTTACTACCTTCGGTATAGGCGGCAAAGCCAAGCTCCTGATGTAAGCCGTCTAAGCGCTCTAGCAAATAAGCACCAGAACCATCAGCCAGGGTTGCACCGAAACCAGTTTGTGGCAGTAAATGCCCGGTCATCTGGAACGAGATAAACACCGCTGGTACCGTGTAGGCAAAGGCGAGAATGCAGTACTGCGCAACCTGGGTATAGGTAATCCCCTTCATACCGCCCAGCAGGGTGTAGAAGTAAACCATGCCCATACCAATTAACACACCGGTGGTGATATCAACTTCGAGGAAGCGGCTGAATACCACCCCAACGCCACGCATTTGGCCTGCAATATAGGTGAACGACACCACGATGGCGCAAAATACCGCAACCGTACGAGCTGTCTGTGAGTAGTAACGGTCGCCGATAAAGTCAGGCACAGTGAACTTACCGAACTTACGTAAGTAAGGTGCTAAACACAGCGCCAGCAGTACATAGCCGCCGGTCCAACCCATTAAGTACACACTACCGTCATAACCCAAGTACGAGATCAGACCCGCCATAGAGATAAACGACGCGGCTGACATCCAGTCCGCAGCTGTGGCCATACCATTGGCTACTGGAGGAACGCCACCACCGGCAACGTAGAAGTCATTGGTAGAGCCAGCTCGGGCCCAGATTGCAATGCCGATATACAGCGCAAAGGTCGCACCTACGACAATAAATGTTAAAGTTTGAATATCCATCGATTACTCCTCGTCGACACTGTATTTCTTATCCAACTTGTTCATCTGTCGGATATAAATGAAAATCAGCACGATAAAGGTGTAAATCGCACCCTGCTGCGCGAACCAGAAGCCCAATTTAAAACCGAAAAATTGGATATGGTTTAATACGTCAACGAGAAAAATGCCGAATCCGAAAGAAACCAGCGCCCACACAAACAAGAGTTTGAGCATGAGCGCGAGATTTTCTTTCCAGTAGGCTTTGGCATGATCTTGAGATTCAAATGCCATAAAGACGCCCTCCAGTTGTTGTTAATTGAAAGTTATAGTTATGTGGTCATTAGCGACTTTAACAGCGACAGGAAAAACGGGAATTGGACGTTAGTCGTAGAAGCTCTGCTTCTACGACTGTAGGTCAGGCTCCGCCTGACATTCAGCGATGTGCAACCCGACAGACACAACCGTAGAAGCTCCGCTTCAACGACTGTAGGTCAGGCTGCGTCCGCGTCACGCAGTGATGACGTTAACCATTGTCCATGTATTCACGCACCGAGGAAATGCCTAGCTTACGCGGGCCATGGCATATGCCTTGTTGGGGACGCCGTAAATACGTCCCTGTAGGCTCGGCTCGCGCATCCCTGCGCTCGACGCCCTAACAACGCAACATGCCATACCCGCACGCCAGGCGTCCAGTATGGGTATGATGTCAGACCGTAAGTCAGGCGCAGCCTGACTTACGACATAACGCAATAACCACATAAAGATGGCGGGAGCGATGGGTTAACGCCGGTTGGCGCGCTGTACGTGTTGCAGCAAGGCTTTGAGCTGGGCGGGTTTAACGGGCTTGGCAACAAACTGCAAGCCAAGCTTTTTCGCTTGTTTCTTGATTTCAGGTTCGCGCATGGCGGTGACCAGCGCACCTTGCAAAGGTTTACCCCAAATATCCTGCAACTGTGCGGCAAGCATCAGGCCGTCATAACCATAACCGAGCTGATAATCGAGCAGTACACCATCAGGTTTGGGGTGGTTGCGTGCGTACGCCAACGCTTCGTCGGCACGGGTAAACAGCGTGCAATGCGAACCCCACTTCTCAAGCAAGGCTTTAAGCGCATTCAGATTTTCCGGGTCATCGTCGACACACAAAAAATGCATTTTTTCGGTTTGAATGCGGCTCACACCTTGTGGCTTATGGCGCACCACATGAACCGCCTCCCCCATCGGAATACGCACCGCAAAACAACTGCCTTTACCCAGCTCAGAACGGATGGTGATCGGGCTATTGAGCTGAGTCGCCATGCGCTGAGCCACCGACAGCCCCAGGCCAACGCCACTGGTGGAGCCTTTATGATAGCGAATAAAGGCTTCAAAAATCCGTTCATGTTGCTGCTGCGGAATACCAGGCCCAGTGTCCCACACGCTGATTTCCACCAGCCGCCCACGCAAACGAACCCCGAGTACCACCCGCCCACGCTCGGTATATTTAATCGCATTGGATAAAAAGTTTTGCACGATCCGACGCAGGTAAGTTGGGTCGGTATGCACCACCACTTGCGAGCGGCAATACGCACGAAACTCTAAATTACGCTGCTCTGCCAGTACCGCATATTCGTGCACCAAAGGCTGCAAAATGGTGTTCAAATCTACATGCTTAAGCTTGGGTTGTAGCGCACCCTGCTCCATTTTTGCGATCGCCAGCAAAGTCGACAGCAGGTTTTCTGTTGAATCCAGCGCGTTATCTACTTTACCCAGTAGCTGATGATTTTTTGGGTCCAGCTGGTTGTGATCAATCGCTTCAATATATAAACGCGCGGCGTTAAGCGGTTGCAGAATATCGTGGCTGGCAAGGGCCAGGAAACGCGTTTTGCTTGCGTTGGCTGCTTCAGCTTCCGCTTTGGCCGCTTTTAGTTCGTCTTCGGTTTCGCGGCGACGTTCGATTTCCTCGGTGAGTTCT
This sequence comes from Idiomarina sp., assembly GCA_020832105.1. GTDB lineage: Bacteria > Pseudomonadota > Gammaproteobacteria > Enterobacterales > Alteromonadaceae > Aliidiomarina. The sequence continues at coordinate 8,787 of JAFIFH010000067.1, read as the reverse complement.
CGGTTGACTTCGCGCACCTGGCGGGCACGACTTTCAATCCGCGCCTCCAAGTCAATATTCGCGTCTTTCAGTGCCTGCTGGGTCTCAATATGCTCGGTGACATCGGTAAAACTGGTGACAAAGCCGCCATTGGGCAGCGGCTTGCCCACCATCTCAATCACCCGCCCGTCACTGCGCCGACGAATAAATCGATGCGGGGACCCCTGCTGCATGTGGCGTAAGCGTTTTTCTACTAAGTCGTCAATCTCGCCAGGGCCACACTCACCGCGCTCAGCGTTATAGCGGATCATGTCAGCGATGGGCCGACCCGGCTGTACCATCCCATCGGGGTACTCAAACAAGTCCAGGTAGCGTTTGTTCCACACAACCAGGCGCAAATCAGCATCCACCACGGAGATCCCCTGAGCCAGGTTTTCCAATGAACTAAACATAATTGACTGCTGGTTCTGGAGTGCCTGGGTGGTGTCATCGAAAAAGTGCACGACTTCTTCTAAATTGAGCTGACGGTCATCGAGCGCTGCGCTCACCAGCGAGCGCGCGGTGGCCGCCCCTAATACACCTGAGATAGCTCGCTCGGTGTAATCGATAAAATGTGCATCCGCCACCGCATTTAACTGCAGGTCATAGCGGTGACCGTATTCTTCGACCAAGTGGTCGGTGCGTTCACGGCCGAGAAAGGTTTGCATCAACATTTTCAGGTCCCGGCCACGGGCCTGGTGCTGACGCTTGGTTTCTGCAGGCATCTGGCTATCGCGAGGGCGCACGTACGCCATGGCCTGAATGCGATCGATCAGGCTCGGCACCGCCAATAAACTAAATACGATGTAAGTCACAGCGTTACCGAGAAAGCTAAATAGCGCACCATAGGTAATAATGGCTTCGGTTTCCGGCACTGTGCGCTGATTGCCACCAATCAATGGCAATACAACGGTCATCGCTAATATTGCAAAGCCTGCACACAGGCCCATATACACACCCTGGGCATGGCCTCGTCGCCAGTACAGCCCACCAATCACCGCAGGCAAAAGCTGCAACACCACGGAAAACGCCAGCAAGCCCATACTGACCAGGTTGAGCTGTTCAAGCCACAGGTGGTAACACAGCCAGCCCATAATCAGAATGCTGGTGATTGCCAGCCGGCGCACTAATAAAAGCTTTTTATAAAAGCGCCGGGCCTGGGGCATGCGGGTAACGTCACGCTTGAGCACCAAGGGCATGATCACGTCATTACTGACCATGGTACTTAGGGTTAATGTGGCTATCACCACCATCGCCGTCGCCGCAGAAATACCTCCGACATAGACGAATACTGTGACCAATTGGTAGCCAGCGTTGAGCGGCAACAATAGCGAATAGGTGCTACCGTCCACAGACGCTGGAAACAAGGTGACCCCGGCAATGGCAATCACCGCAATGGCCACCGAGGTTAACATCAGATAGCTTGGAAACAACCAGCGAGCGGTGTTGAGGTGGTTGAGGTGAACGTTATCAATGACCGTGACATGAAACTGACGCGGCAAACACAAAATGGCACCTGCTGCCATAAAGAGTTGAATCATAAAGACTGGCGTCAAGGCCCCTTGCCAGGTCCAGCCAGCATCTAACTGCAGGCTTTGCAGCTGCGCACCGATACTCAGCGCACTGTCGGCGCGAAATAGCAAAAAGGCGACACTGGCAGCGATAATCAGCGCCAAAAGCTTAACCACAGATTCAAACGCAATGGCCAGCATCATGCCGTTACGGTACAGGGTGACATCGATGTGGCGGGTACCAAACATAATCGCAAAGGCGGCCATCAGCAGCGCCACGGCCAGCTCTTTGAGCGAATAGATTGCAGTGGCATCTTCGGTGCCAAGTACTGCGGTGAAACTGACGCCGACCGCTTTTAACTGCAGCGCGATGTAGGGAATAATCGACAGCGCAGCGATAATCGTCACTACCAGCGCCATTTTATGCTGCTTGCCGTATCTTGAGGCCACAAAATCTGCAATGGAGGTGATGTTCTGCTGTTTACTCACCGCCACCATTTTGCGCACAATGGGCAGGCCGAATATATACAACAGCATCGGTCCTAACAGGGTTGGGAGAAAGCTCCAGCCGGACTGCGCCGCATTTTCAATCGCGCCGTAGTAAGTCCAGGAGGTACAGTAGATGGCCAGTGACAGTGCATATACGCTGGGGTGCAGGCTCCAGCGATAACCGCGGGATTTGCGTCGGTCGCCCCACACCGCAATGGCAAATAGCAATGCGATGTAAGCCAGGCCGGTGGTGATTAAAATCCAGCTGGTCATGATGTAGGGCAGGCTCCGCCTGCCGTTAACCATCGCTTGGCGGCAGGCAAAGCCTGCCCTACAACGTGATTAACCATCTTCTGGGGGAGCGAGCTGGAGGCGTTCTGCAAGCAGCACTGCCTGGGTGCGACTGTACACGTCAAGTTTGCGGAAAATCGCCGTCATATGTGCTTTTACCGTGGCTTCAGTGATACCAAGCTGATAGGCAATTTGTTTGTTGAGCAGCCCTTCATGCACGTGAAACAACACCCGGTATTGTTGCGGGGTCAGGGTCGCAATTTTATCAGCCAGTTCAATATCGGCCTGGGGCAGGCTTTGGAGCTGCGCTCGTAATCCTTCGGGCACCCATTCATCACCTTCCAGAATCACGCTAATCGCTTCTGCAATTTGTAGTGACGGCATTGATTTTGGAATAAAGCCAAGCGCCCCAAAGCCAATACAGCGGCCGATCACCGCAGGGTCTTCAGTTCCTGAAATAATCGCCACGGGCAGTAACGGAAAGTCTTCGCGGATGCGAATTAAACCATAGAGGTCGCCGCTACCCGGCATATGTAGGTCGAGTAACAGTAAATCGATATCATCGTCGCGGTTGAGCACCTCAAGGGTCGACTCGAGGCTTTCTGCTTCCACAATATGCAGATCTTGAAGGTGATTCGCGAGGGCGCCTTGCAGCGCCTCGCGAAATAAGGGATGGTCGTCCGCGATTAGTAGTCTGGTCATAACGCCTCTATCCATGCGCCGCCCAAACCACTGACGGCCTTACTTATTTAACCGATTCTCGATTAAAGAATCTACCACACTTGGATCCGCAAGCGTAGAGGTATCCCCTAAGCTCTCGAACTCGTTGGCAGCGATTTTACGTAAGATCCGACGCATGATTTTGCCTGAGCGAGTTTTCGGCAAGCCAGGTGCAAACTGAATATGATCCGGCGTTGCAATGGGACTTAAGTCCGTGCGTACCCACTTAATCAGTTCTTTGCGTAGTTCGTCGGTCGGTTCTGTGCCTTCCACCACAGTAACATACACGTAAATACCCTGTCCTTTGATGTCATGGGGGAAGCCCACCACCGCAGCTTCGGCTACCGCTTCATGGGCCACCAGGGCACTCTCGATCTCAGCGGTACCTAAACGGTGACCCGACACATTGAGCACGTCATCCACCCGGCCGGTAATGGTGTAGTCACCATCAGCATCGACTTTTGCACCATCCCCAGTAAAGTAGTAGCCGTCGTACATACTGAAGTAAGTCTGGATAAAGCGTTCGTGATCGCCCCAAAGCGTACGCGACTGGCCTGGCCATGAATCTGCTATGACCAGGTTTCCTTCAGCAACGCCCTCAAGAACATTGCCTTCGTTGTCTACCAACGCAGGTTTCACGCCGAAGAATGGCGTCATCGCTGAACCTGGCTTCATGTCTTTCACCGCCGGCAATGGCGTAATCATGATGCCACCGGTTTCGGTTTGCCAGAAGGTGTCCATAATCGGACACTTTCCGTTACCAATCTTGTTAAAGTACCAGTCCCAGGCTTCCGGATTAATCGGCTCACCGACCGAGCCTAGAATCCGCAAACTTTCACGGCTCGAGCCTCGGGCTGCGGCATCGCCTTTGGCCATTAGCGCACGGATGGCGGTTGGCGCGGTATACAGAATATTGACCTGGTGCTTGTCGACGATTTTAGCAATTCGGGTTTCATCAGGGTAAGTCGGCACGCCTTCAAACATCAGTGTGGTTGCGCCATTGGCCAGCGGACCATAAACGATATAGCTGTGCCCAGTAATCCAACCTACGTCCGCCGCGCACCAGTACACATCATCTTCGCGCAGGTCAAATACGTATTCATGGGTCATCGAGGCATACACCATGTAACCGCCGGTGGTATGTTGCACCCCTTTTGGCTGGCCTGTTGAGCCTGACGTATACAAAATAAACAGCGGATCTTCAGCGTTCATGACCTCTGCTGGGCAATCACTGTCGCAATCGCCAATCAGTTCGTGCCACCACACGTCAAGGTCATCATTCCAGTCCCCTTTGGTTTCGGTGTGCTGAAATACCACTACATTGCTCACTGACGGGCAGGCATTATTTGCCACTGCTTTGTCGACGTTGGTTTTCAGGGCGACACCTTTACCACCGCGACGGCCTTCATTGGCGGTAATAATCACTTTTGCGCCACAGTCGTTCACTCGATCAGCAATCGCATGCGGCGAAAAGCCAGCAAAAATAACTGAATGCACCGCACCAAGCCGAGCACACGCCAGCATCGCATAAGCAGCTTCCGGCACCATCGGCATATAAATAGCGACGCGGTCTCCCTTTTCGACACCAAGCTTTTTCAGGCCATTGGCAAAACGCGCGACCTGTTCATGCAGTTCACGGTAGCTGATGTGTTTCTGCTCATCGACGTCATCCCCTTCCCACACGATCGCGGTTTTGTCGGCGCGCTCAGCTAAGTGTCGGTCGACACAGTTGTAGCAGGCATTTAGGGTACCATCACGGAACCACTCAATTTGCACATCGCTTTTACTGAAACGGGTGTTTTTCACCTCGGTGTATGGGGTGAACCAGGTAATACGCTTGCCGTGTTCTGCCCAGAACCTTTGTGGATCGTTGATCGATTGATCATACATCTCCTGATATTTGGCAGCGTCCAGGCGTGCTTCATCTTTCAGTGCAGCAGGCATTGGATATTGAGCTTGAGCCATGACAACTCCTCCGTCATTTAAATGTGGGTCTATTTGTACTCGCTTCGGGGGTGCAAAACCTATTAGACCATAGTCTAGATTGATTCACAGTAAGGCTTTAACCGAGTATATAGGTTCCGTTTTGAAACCCGATAAGGTCAGAAACATGATGAAATCTATTCAGAAAAGTCGTATCTCTTACGCAGTGACCGGCGCTTTATTCAGTGTAGCGGCGCTTGGTATGGCCGCAAGCGCGAATGCAAATACCGAGTTTCGTGTTGGCGATACGGACTTTCGCTTCGGCGGCTACATTAAGCTTGATGCTATGGTAAGTCGCTTCGACAGCGGCACCATTGAAAGTGGTAGCATTGGCCGCGATTTCTACATTCCTGGCCTGACGCCGGTAGGGGCTGACACCTCCAATACAGTCACCGACTTCCATGCCCGGGAGTCACGTTTTTACTTCGGCACCAGCCATACGCTGGACAACGGAGAGACCATCTCCGGGTACTTTGAGTTTGACTTCCTTGGCACCCCTGGCGGCGATAAACGGGTTACCAATTCTTATTCACCTCGCGTTCGCCATGCCTTCATTGATTATCGCAACTGGCGCGTGGGTCAATTCTGGAGTAACTTCCAGGAAACCGCAATTATCCCCGAAGCGCCTGATTTTGTCGGGGTCGCAGACGGTATCGTATTTACTCGCCAACCACAGGTTCGCTATACCTTTGACAACGGGCTGTCGGTATCCGTAGAGGCGCCGGAAACCACGGTCACTCCATATCTGGGTGACACCAGCCGAATCACCACTGGTGATACCGCGATGCCAGATCTAACCGCGCGCTGGGGAACACAGGTCGACAATGTTTACTTCAGCATTGCTGGTATTTACCGTCGTCTTGAGCTGCAAAATTATAACACCATTATTAATGGCGTAGACGGCACGGTGAGTGATACCGAAAACGCCTTTGGTGCAAGCCTGGCGATGAAATGGGATATCGGCCCCCATGATATTCGCGCCAGCGTAGTGCACGGCAGCGGCCTTGGTCGTTACGTGGGTATCAACGTCAGCAATGGTGCAGTCATTACCGACGATTTTAATTTAGATGCCCTCGACGTCACTGGCTATTCATTTGCGTACCGCCATGTGTGGAGTGACCAATGGCGCACCAACCTGATTTTCTCCCGCGCTGATATTGGCAATGCCGAAGAATTCACCGGTATTTTTGCCAATGACAGCACCCAACGGATGGCAGTCAATATGATGTATCAGGTCAATGAGCGCCTGGTGATTGGTGGCGAACTGAGCCGCGCAAACCGTGAGCTGATAAGTGGCGCAGACGGCAATATGGACCGCCTGCAGTTTTCCGCCATCTATAATTTTTAGTTAGGTTTTTTGCGGCAGCACCTTGCTGCCGTTCCATCCCATCAAGCTTGTCTACACTTGTTTGGTTTGCCGCTGCTTGCAGCGGCTTTTTTATTCTCCCCACGACACTAACCTGGTCTTTCACCGCGCGGATTGAGCCGCCCCCCGCTTTTTCACGTAAACTAAAGCACAGAGCTGAAAAGCCACATTAACTTTTGTTACTATGCTCATGCTGTGTCAACCCAGCGCAGCAGTTTGCAAACGCGGAGGTTGTAATGCGCGATAATGCTAATCCCGAACCCAATGTAGAGGAAGCCTTTGATGAACTGCTAGGGGATGATGTAATCCCCCTGAAAGGCGAGAAGGTGGCCAATATCCGGCAGACTTTTGCGCCCACGTTAGCGCAAAGAGAACGCCAGCGAGCGGCGGCTGCAGAACAGCAGGCGAGCCCGGCAGACGACCTCAGTGAATTTGTCCACGACTGGATAGAGCCATCAGACCCAATCAGTTGGCGTCGCGATGGCGTTCAGGATGGCGTGTTTCGTAGTTTAAAGCGTGGCCAATATACACCAGGTGCCAGCCTCAATCTCCATCAGCTCACCGCACCCCAGGCTCGCCATGCTGTGGCGAAATTTGTATATGAGTGTTTTGAGAACGGCGTGCGCAATGCGCTGATCATTCACGGTCTTGGTAAACAAAGTAAACCGCGACCGGGTTTGTTGAAGAATTTGTGTCGCCAGTGGCTGCCCGAACTGCAACCCGTGCTCGCCGTTCACTCGGCTCGTCCGGAACATGGAGGCGCAGGTTGTACCTATGTCATGATACGGAAAAATTCGGCTGCTAAGATAGCCAACAAAGAGCGCAACCGCAGACGGTAAACCGCTCTCTGACCTTTGTCTCATTTGATTCAATGACTGCTGCTAGCTGTCGATGACTATTACAGGAATGAAAATGTTTAAAAAACTTGTTAGCTCAACTCTACTCCGAACCAGTGTCGTGTTGGCACTTGCCAGTGCCAGTTTTAGCGTCACTGCGTCCGACGCAGCAGAGCAGGAAGCGCCGCGCAACCTGATCATGGTCATTGGTGATGGTATGGGCTTTCCTTACTTAAGTGCCTACCGCTATTTTAAAGATGGTCGTGGCATGACCAACCGTGCGGATATCGAATACACCACTTTTGACCGCTACCTGGTGGGTGCAGCATCAACCTATCCAGCCGACGACACCCTGGTAACAGATTCAGCCTCAAGCGCCACTACGTTAGCGACTGGCTACAAAACATACAATGGCTCTATTGGTCTTGACGTTGACGGTCAGCCGCTGAAAAGCATGATGGAATACGCCAACGAACGGGGCATGCTCACCGCGGCATTGGCGACGGTGCAAATTACCCACGCCACCCCGGCGGCATTCTTTGCCAAAGTCGAGAATCGACGTCAGCAAAATGAAATCGCTGACCAGTTTGCCACTCAGGACGATGACGGGAACTGGAAATTTGACCTGTTAGTTGGCGGCGGCCGTGACTACTTTGTGCGTGATGGTGATGATGACAATGTAGCCGTTGACCACCTTGAACATTTTCGCAATAACGGCGTACAAGTGGTGGAGAGCCTGCAGGGATTAGCATCAGCACAGTCACTTCCGCTGGTGGGGATGTTGGCGGATGTGAATATGCCATACGTAATTGATGACCAGCCTCGCCTAAAAGAAATGACCGAACAGAGCCTGCGTTTGCTTGAAAGCGCTGATCGCCCGTTTGTTATTATGATTGAAGCTTCGATGATTGACTGGTGTGGTCATGGTAACGACATTGGTTGCGCGATGCATGAAATGGCCGAGCTTGAGCAGTTGCTGGACTTCCTGATCCCTTACGTGGAGGAGCGCGGCGACACCGCTTTGGTCGTAACCGCTGACCATTCCACCGGTGGCCTGACCCTGGGTGCCGACGGCCATTATCAGTTCCGTGCTGCAGAAGTGCGTCGTCAGGGCCGTTCATTGCGTGCTATGGCTACGGATTTGCAAGACATGCCGTGGATTGATTGGGAGGAGTACATTGAAACTCATCTGCCCTACCCGTTGAGCACCGAGCAACAAGAGGCCATCGCTAACGTAGCCGAATACGAAGGCGACCGCCATCGCGAAGCTATTAATGAGGTGCTTCTGGATATTCTCAACTACCATACTCGCGCAGGCTGGACCACTGGCGGCCACACCGGTGAAGACGTTCCAGTTATCGCCGCTGGCCCTTGGGCCGAGCATTTCCGCGGCACCCAGGACCACACCGACATCGCCAAACAGTTCATCGAGTGGATTAACCGGTAGGTCAGGCTACGCCTGACATTCAGCGATGCTTGCTCATTCAAACATTGCGCAAATGCCTGGCTCTTGCGGGCCATGGCATATGCCTTGTTGAGCTGGCGGGTGGTGGGGTAGCGGGATGTGGGGACA
>JAFIFH010000061.1 GCA_020832105.1 Idiomarina sp. | reverse complement strand
ACTGTTAATCCATGTGTCGTTGGTTCGAATCCAACCTGGGGAGCCATCTTTATTTAGCTTCACCCCCTGTTTGAATTTAATAAACGTGCTGATGCCTTCATCGGTATTTTTTGCGATCCGTCGTAGGTCAGGCTTTGCCTGACGTTAACCATTGTGCACCGTCAGGCGCAGCCTGACCTACGGATGACGTTAACCATAGCGCACCGTCAGGCGCAGCCTGACCTACGCTATTGGTAATTGCAGAGTGAAATAGGCGATGCCGGAGCCCAACAGGGCACCAGCTAAAATATCAGAGGGGAAATGCACGCCGAGCGCGACCCGCGATAATGCGACCAGGCTGGCCCAGATATAAAACACCATGGCCCAGGCAGGAAAGCTCACCGCCGCAAGGCCGGCAAATAAAAACGCCGCAGTTGAATGACCAGAGGGAAAACTAAACCGATCTGCAGGGGTAATCACCGGGCGAAACGAGAGCCGCTCTAATGCTGGTCTCGCCCTTCGCAGGGTATTCTTCAGCCACCAATAGACCGGCAGCTCAATCGCAAAACCAATCAGCGCGCGCTGCAAAAAAATGAGACTGCCTTCGACAGTGGCCAGTGCCATAACCCCGGCAAGAGCCGCATAATAAGGCCCATCGCCACTACGCGACATCCAGATTGCCATGCGGCTATCGCGCCACAACCTGGTGAAACGGAATAACCAATAAAAAGTAAATTCGTCCATTCGACGAATACTTTCGAAGATGCTGGTCATTCACTCTCCTGTCTAATAATCATGCTGCAAAGCACAGCTTACAGTCCATCATAGCGTAAAGCGCCCTCATTTGACGAGAGTCACGCCCTAAGAGTTGTGTCTGGCCGCCGAAACCCCGATAATATACAGCCATTTAAATGTTTTGTGGGGCTGACTTCAGACACGTGGATCTCAATGACTGACTATCTTGTGTTATTAATCGCCACGGTGCTGGTGAACAACTTTGTACTGGTGCAGTTTCTCGGACTGTGCCCGTTCATGGGCGTGTCCAATAGACTAGAAACCGCCATCGGCATGTCGGCAGCAACGACCTTCGTGTTGACCCTTGCGTCGGTAAGCAGCTACCTGGTCAATACCTACATTTTACAGCCTTTCGATTTGATGGCACTGCGCACCTTAAGCTTTATTCTTGTCATCGCCGTGGTCGTACAATTTACTGAAATGGTGGTTCATAAGACCAGTCCGACACTGTATCGGCTATTGGGTATTTTCCTGCCGTTAATCACCTCGAACTGCGCAGTACTTGGTGTAGCATTACTCAACGTTAATGAACAACATAGCTTTATGCAATCAATTGTCTTCGGCTTTGGCGCTGCACTTGGTTTTTCTCTGGTGCTGATTCTGTTTTCCGCATTGCGCGAGCGCCTGGCTGCTGCCGACGTACCAGTACCATTTCGGGGTGCTGCCATCGGCATGATTACCGCTGGTTTGATGTCCCTCGCCTTTATGGGCTTTAGCGGTCTGGTGTCATTGTCATGAGCTTTATTAGCGGTCTTCTAATCGGCATCGCCGCCCTTGCGATACTCGCTTTACTATCTGGTGTCTTACTCGGTTTTGCCGCGGTCAGGTTCCGGGTGGAGAAAGACCCAGTGGTAGAACAGATAGATAGCCTGTTACCGCAAACTCAATGTGGCCAGTGTGGCTACCCCGGCTGTCGCCCTTACGCGGAAGCCATTGCCAACGGTGATGATATTAATAAATGCCCGCCAGGTGGCCAGGCAACCATCGACCAGCTGGCAGACCTGATGGGCCGTGAGGCGAAACCACTTGATGGCGCGCACGGCGTTGAAGAAGTGAAGAAAGTCGCTTATATCCGCGAAGACGAATGCATAGGCTGCACTAAATGCATCCAGGCCTGTCCGGTTGACGCCATTCTGGGGGCCACTAAGCAGATGCATACGGTTATTGCTGACGAATGCACCGGCTGTGACCTCTGTGTCGAACCCTGTCCTGTTGACTGCATCGATATGATAGCCCTGCAGCAAGGCCCGGAGCGCTGGAAATGGGATCTCGAACAAATCCCTGTGACCAACGTCAGTGAATCTCCCACCGAGTTGGCCACTGAGGTCAAATCATGAGCCAGACCAACGCTATCTCGCAAGCATCCGTCGCCTACTTTAGCGGCGACGACTTAGCCCGCAACCGTGATGAGATTGCCGCTGGCAAACTGTGGCGCTTTCCTGGCGGCATTCACCCACCGGAGCGCAAAGAACTGGCTAATCAGCGGCCGATTGCGCGCATGCCTATTCCTAAACGCTTGTACGTTCCATTGAAGCAGCATATCGGTCAGCCAGGTGCGTTGTTAGTGCAGGTCGGTGAACAGGTGCTCAAAGGCCAGCCGTTAACCGCGCCGGGCCCGAATGCAGGCCTGCCGGTGCATGCGCCAACGTCGGGAGTGATTGCAGCCATCAATGACCACCCAAGCGCACACCCCTCCGCATTACCGGTACCAACGATTATTCTCGATACCGATGGAGAAGACAGCTGGACAGAGCGCCAACCCATCGCGGATTATCGCGAGCATAGTGCCGCGGAGCTTATTGCCCATATTGCCGCCGCTGGTGTCGCCGGCCTGGGTGGCGCGGGGTTCCCCACCGCCCAAAAGCTCAGTGCCCAGGGCAAGCTGGATTATTTGATTATCAATGGGGCCGAGTGCGAGCCTTATATCGTGTCCGACGACCGCCTGATGCGCGAACACGCAGCGGGTATTGTGCGTGGGATCCGTATCATGCAGCACATCAGCGGCATTGAGCAGGTTATTATCGCCATCGAAGACAACAAACCAGAAGCCATTCAAGCTATGACAGACGCTTGTAGCGGTCAGGCAGGCTTGTCGGTGCGTGTGATCCCCACCAAATATCCGTCCGGGGGCGAACGCCAGCTCATTCAGATCCTCACCGGCCGCGAGGTTCCAGGCAATGGCCTGCCCCAGGACATTGGGGTACTGATGCAAAACACCGGCACCGCTTACGCCGTGTACCGTGCTGTTATTTTTGGTGAGCCGTTACTTGAACGGGTGATTACCCTCACCGGTGAGGCGCTGAGCCGCCCGGGTACGGTATGGGCACCGCTAGGGTGCGGCGTTGAGGACTTACTCGAATTTGCCGGGTATCAGGGCTACCCGAAGGCGCGGGTTATTATGGGCGGTCCCATGATGGGCTTCACCCTGCCGCGACTGGATGTGCCTGTTATCAAAGGCAGTAATTGCATTCTTGCACCTGCCAGAAAAGAGCTACCCACAGCTGGCACCGAAATGGCATGTATTCGCTGTGGTGCCTGCGCTGACGTTTGCCCTGCCTCGTTGTTGCCACAACAACTCTATTGGCTCGCCCGCGACCATGATCATGACGGCCTGCGCGACTACAACCTGGCCGACTGTATTGAGTGTGGTGCCTGTGCGTACGTGTGCCCAAGTGAAATCCCGCTGGTGCATTATTATCGCCAGGCTAAAGCCGATATGCGTGAGCAGTATATTGAAAAGCAAAAGGCGGAAATCGCTAAAGAACGCTTTGAGGCGAGAAAAGCCCGACTGGAGCGCGAGAAGCAAGAGCGTGAAGCACGTCATGCCCGTGCTGCGGAGGCGCGTAAACAAGCACAAGCCGAACGCGAGGCTGCCGCAGCCGCTGCACCAGCTACGGATACCACCGACGCTACACCTGCCGCTAAGAAGCCGAATGATCGCATTGCTGCCGCGGTTGCCCGGGCAAAAGCAAAGAAAGCTGCCCAGGCTGCTGAATCAAGCCCTGAACCGCAGCCAGAGCAAGCGCCAATGAGCAAAGACGATCGGGTCAAAGCCGCGGTCGCCCGAGCGAAAGCAAAGAAAGCAGCCCAGGCTGCTGAATCAAGCCCTGAACCGCAGCCAGAACAGGCGCCAATGAGCAAGGACGATCGGGTAAAAGCTGCAATTGCCCGCGCCAAAGCGAAGAAAGCAGCGCAGGCCAAAGCACTGCAAGCAAGTGAAAATAGCGAAGGCAAAGTCAGCAATAAACCAGAGTCCTTGCCAGATTCAAGCAACAGTGCGCAGGCGGCAGATCCTGCCCCAGAGGCTACCCCAGGTGAACCATCGCCATCGCGCAACAAACAAGGGTCCGATCAATGAGTTTTTATATTGCGTCATCGCCCCATGCCCACCAACGGCGCACCACCAGCGACCTGATGCGTATTGTTGCGCTGGCGATGATCCCCGGAATTATCGCCCAGTGGTACTTTTTTGGCTGGGGTGTGATGCTGCAGATTATCCTCGCCGTGGCCACCGCCTACGCTGCTGAGGCGCTGTGTTTACAAGCACGCGAGCGCAGTTCAATCCAAGGACTACGAGATAACACCGCATTGGTGACTGCGCTGTTACTGGCCGTCAGTATCCCCCCACTTGCGCCCTGGTGGGTCATTGTGATTGGTGTCGCGTTCTCCATTGTGGTGGTGAAGCATCTGTACGGTGGCGTCGGTCAGAACCTGTTCAACCCGGCGATGGCGGGCTATGTGGTGCTGCTGATCTCATTTCCGGTACAAATGACCAGTTGGCTACCACCAGTGGATTTAACCGGCAACAACATCAGTTTATTTGAGAGCATTCACCTGATGCTGTTTCAATATACCAGTCAAGGCTATAGCGTAGAGCAAATGCGGATGGTGGATACCGGCGCTTTATTTGACGCGGTGGTCATGGCCACACCCCTTGACCATATTCGCAGTGACCTGAGCCAGGGCTTAACCTTGAGTGAAAGTCTGCAAGCGCCCATATTTGGTGGCATCGCCGGGCTTGGCTGGCAATGGGTCAACCTTGCCTATCTGGCTGGCGGACTCATCCTGTTACAGCAAAAGGTTATCCAGTGGCATATACCAGTGTCTATCCTGGTAGCACTGGCAGTATTTGCCGGTTTGGGCAGCGCCATTGCCCCGGACACATTGCCTGGTTTAGACATTCACCTGCTGAGTGGTGCGACCATGATTGGCGCATTCTTTATCGCCACGGACCCGGTCTCTGCAGCCACCTCAAATCGAGGACGTCTAATATATGGCGTGCTGATTGCGTTACTCATTTACGTGATTCGCAGTTTTGGTGGATACCCGGATGCAGTGGCGTTCGCCGTTTTGCTGGCCAACCTGTGTGTACCTATCATCGATAAATACACCAAGCCGGTGACCTATGGTCATGGCAAGGGCCGCAGTAAAACAGCCGGAGGTGGTCACTGATGTTAACGCAAATGCGCCGTAACGGGCTTATTCTGGCAGGGTTTGCGCTGGCCGCTATTGTCTTGGTGATGCTAACCCAATGGCTGACTCAGGATCGCATTGAAAGCCAGCAACGCAGCGAACTCATGACCACCTTAAATGCGCTGATTCCGCCTAACCAGCATGATAATGACCTCTATGCTGACTGCACGATGGTGAGCGCCCCTGAAGCGCTTGGATTGAGCCAGCCGCAACCTGTCTATCGCAGTCGCTTTAATGGGGTGCCCAATGCCCTCGCACTGCGCACCACCGCCCCTGATGGCTACAGCGGTAACATCAATATGCTGGTGGCGGTGGATACCCAAGGGGTGGTACAAGGCGTACGGGTTCTCTCCCATCGCGAAACCCCGGGGCTCGGCGATAAGATCGAAATTCGCCGGGACGACTGGATTCTAAGCTTCGACGGCCAAAGCGTGCGCGGCGACAATGATCCCCGCTGGCAAGTGCGCCGCGACGGCGGCATGTTTGATGCCTTTACCGGTGCCACGATCACCCCCCGGGCGGTGGTGAACGCAGTAGAGCGCACAGTACGTTTTGCGAATCAGCAACGTGACATGCTGTTTAACGCCCCTGCCAATTGCCAGCCACAAGACGACCAGGACATCTCCGGGCCGTTAAGTGACCAAGTGGAGTATAACGATGAGCGATAACATAGCGGCTACTGACAGCCTGGCGGATAGCACCGCCGAAGGCACTACCGACACCACCCCAAGCACTGGCCGCTGGGGTGAATACACCGATTTGACCCGAAATGGCTTATGGGACAATAACCCTGCCCTGGTGCAGTTGCTCGGCTTGTGCCCTCTGCTTGCGGTCACCGGTACTGTGACCAATGCGCTGGGCCTTGGCATCGCAACCATGCTGGTGCTGATAGGCTCAAATGTGACCGTGTCTTTAGTGCGTAATTTCGTCCCGTCTGAAATTCGTATTCCGGTATTTGTCATGGTGATTGCGACTTTTGTCACCTTAATTGAACTGTTTATGCATGCATTTACCTATGGGCTCTTTATGGCTTTAGGTATTTTTATTCCCCTGATTGTCACCAACTGCGCGATCATTGGTCGCGCAGAAGCTTACGCCTCAAAAAACCCCTGGCAGCTGTCCGCCTATGACGGCTTTATCATGGGCCTTGGTTTCACTCTGGTGTTGGTGCTGCTCGGAGCGATGCGCGAAATCATTGGCCAGGGCACGCTCTTTGATGGTGCCCAGCTTTTGCTTGGCGAGTGGGCAACCAGCCTCAGAATTGAATTATTTGCAGTAGATTACCCGATGCTGCTGGCAATTTTACCGCCCGGCGCTTTTCTTGGCATGGGCTTTATCATTGCGGCGAAGAACTGGATTGATCAGCGCCGTGAGCAACAACGCAAACAAGCCCCAGCGCAAAAAGCACAACGAGCAAGGGTCACCTCGCAATGAATAAACAAAAACGTTATGAGATGCTGGACCGGCTGCGTGCCCATAACCCCAACCCGACAACGGAGCTCAACTTCAGCAATCCTTTTGAATTACTGATTGCGGTATTGCTCTCTGCTCAAGCCACTGATGTGGGGGTGAATAAAGCCACCGGCCCAATGTTTAAGGTGGCCAATAATCCAGCCGACATGCTCGCCCTTGGCGTCGACGGTGTTAAACACTACATCAAGACCATTGGCTTATTTAATACCAAAGCTGAGAACGTGATTAAAACCTGTCGCATTCTGGTTGAACAGCATGGTGGTGAAGTACCAGAGAACCGTGAAGCCTTAGAGGCGTTACCCGGGGTCGGCCGTAAAACCGCGAATGTGGTATTAAACACCGCCTTTGGTTGGCCGACGATTGCTGTAGATACGCATATTTACCGGGTCAGTAACCGCACCAAGCTGGCGATGGGTAAAACCGTTAACGACGTGGAGCAGAAGCTGCTCAAGGTAGTACCAGCGGAGTTTAAAGTGGACGTACACCACTGGTTGATTCTACATGGCCGCTATACCTGCGTAGCGAGGAAGCCACGCTGCGGCTCATGTATTATTGAAGATCTGTGCGAATTTAAAGACAAAATCGAAATCGATTAGTCGGCCTGCGCACTGAGTAAGCGTGGATTAAATGGACGCTGCATCTGTACCACAACGCGGCGGTTCTGCGCCCGCTCGATCTCAGTATCGTTACCAGCCACATGACGGCGTTCGCCATGACGGGTCACTACGATTTGTGACTCACTGACACCAGCTTGCAATAAGAACTGCTTCACTGATTCGGCCCGTTGCAACGATAACGTCTCGTTTTCATCGAAAGGGCCATAAGAATCAGTATGGCCGTCCACCAGTATTAATTCGAGATCCTGATCATGGCGTAAATACTCACTTACCTGCATTAAACGTCTTTTAGAGGGGTTGGTCAGGTCGTCAGAGCTTTCGTGGTACTGAAGAACAGTGAACGCGATATCATCAAAACTATAAGGCAGCAGCTGAGCGACGCAGTTAAGGAAATCATCATAGCGCGAATGAAAGTTTACCGCAGAGATGCTTACCATCACCTGGTCGTGCTGATTGTGCCAGTCCTGGTAGAAAAAAGTCGGCTTCATGCCCTTTTCCAGCTCACTCAAAATGGTCCACGCCATCGGCTTGTCGAGCTCACTACTGAACTGACGATACAACTCCAGGTTGCCAAGTTCGCGGGAAGCCACCCCAGGTCGCCAGTGCGGCGCCACTGATTTAATCGAGGCCACGCCATAGGTGTCAGGCAGCCGCAACATATCGAGTAGCAACCTCAGGTTCATCTCACGACTGGCCTCGGCGCTAAAGCGCACATTGCCGTAGCGCGGAATGTCATGCTCAAGGGTGCATTGCAGAGGTGAGTATTCACTGACCCGCCAGGCGGAGTTATCCAGGGACGCTCCATACGCGCGGACATCGGCTCTAGCATCGCCAAATAATGGCTGCACGAGCAGCGCACTACCGGCAATGATGGTGGTGAGCAATGTTTTTTGCATAGATCCAGTCCCATAGTAATAGTATGCATTATCTATCGGCGCGCAGGCTTAGAGCTTTAGCATTTAAAGACCCTTTCTGGCATACTGTGACGCGTTTAAAACCACATCGCACAGAGTGACTCGCGCTCGTTGTAAGGCCGAGTCAAACACCAGTCAAGCATACGGGAGCCGCATGTCAGAGTCGAATCAGGATAGTCTAATGAAGGGGCGTTTTCGAGGCTATCTGCCAGTTGTTATCGACGTTGAAACCGCCGGGTTTAATTGTAAAACCGATGCGTTGCTGGAGATTGCTGCAGTCATTCTCGACTTTGACGAACACGGCGTGTTACACCCTATCGCCACCCATCATGCTCAGGTAGAGCCTTTTGCAGGGGCGAACATTGAGCAAAGTGCCATCGACTTTCATGGTATTGACCCGGAAAACCCGCTTCGTGGCGCAATTGAAGAAAGTGAAGCGATAAAAAACATCTTCAAAGAAGTGCGCAAGGCGCAAAAGGCCGCGGGTTGTCAGCGCTCGGTGTTAGTCGGTCACAATGCCACCTTTGACCATGGCTTTGTTATGGCAGCGGCTGAGCGCCACAGTATTAAGCGCAATCCCTTCCACCCCTTCGTGACCTTTGACACCGCCGCCTTGGCTGCGCTGACCCTTGGCCAAACCGTGCTTGCCAAGGCCTGTAAAACCGCCGGTATCGCCTTTGACGGCAACGAAGCGCACAGCGCTATCTACGACACCGAGCGCACCGCTGAGCTGTTCTGCTGGATGGTCAATCGCTGGAAGACCTTAGGTGGCTGGCCGTTGCCAGAGATTGCTGATGCCGAGGACGCTGAGCAACCATGACTGCAGCATGCGAATTCTGGACATAAAAAAAGGTGGGGAAGCCCCACCTTTTTTGCTTTTTATCTACTAGTGAAAGTGTTTCACCAGCAATAGCTTAATTTACAGCTTGCCTGAGTTTTTAGACAGGTAAGCAGCAACGCCTGCTGAGTCAGCTTGCATGCCTTCGTCGCCTTCGTTCCAGCCAGCTGGGCATACTTCGCCATGTTCCTGGTGGAAGTTCAGTGCGTCAACCATACGCAGCATCTCGTCGATGTTACGACCTAATGGCAGGTCGTTAACGATCTGATGGCGCACCTGGCCTTCTTCGTCGATTAAGAAAGATGCACGGAAAGCTACGCCCGCTTCAGGGTGCTCAACATCGTATGCTTTACAGATTTCGTGCTTCACGTCAGCAACCAGTGGGTATTTCACTTCACCGATACCGCCGTCGTCGATAGCAGTGTTACGCCATGCGTTGTGCGAGAACTGAGAATCAATTGAACAACCGATGACTTTTACGCCACGCTTTTCGAATTCAGCTAAGCGCTTGTCGAAAGCGATCAGTTCTGAAGGACATACAAAAGTGAAGTCCAGTGGGTAGAAAAACAATACTGCTTTTTTACCTTTGATCTGATCTGCAAAGTTGAAATCCTCAACGATTTCACCATTACCTAGTACTGCTGATGCAGTAAAATCAGGGGCTTGACGTCCTACTAATACAGCCATTTGTATATTCTCCGTATTTATTTATAAAAATAACGTTTATTTAAAACGAAAATGAAAATGAAAAAAGTGTCGGTAACCGAAAATAAACCCAGTTACCCATTAATTTCCAAGGCCCACTAGAGATGTGGGCATAGTCAGGGAAATCAAGGCCAAAGCCTGGTTTTTACTGCTCTGGCTGCTCAGGTGATGCTTCTTCAACCAGGGGTTGCAGTTCACCTTGCTGGAACATCTCCAGAATGATGTCACAACCGCCTACTAGCTCACCACCAATCCACAGCTGTGGAAAAGTTGGCCACTCGGCAATTTTTGGTAGCTCTGCGCGAATATCAGGGTTTTGCAACACATCCACATACGCAAATGGCTTACCACAGCCCATCAACGCCTGCGAAGCCTGTGCAGAGAAGCCGCAGCTTGGTAGCTTTGGCGAGCCTTTCATATATAACAACACAGGGTTTTCAGCGATTTGCTGACGAATCCGATCATGCACGTCTTGTTCAGTTTGTGGTGCTTGTTGGTTCTCTTCCATCGAGTCCACCTCAGTCACAGCTTAAAGGTAAAAACCTAGTATAACACTGAGACTTTTTTTTGCTAAGCCCTTGAGATCTTAATCATTGGCCATCATGTACTGAACATACGCGCATCATTTTCTGCATGTAGCGGTTTGGGCTATACTGCTTTGAATAGATGACAACTTTATTATTCGAGTTGTTGCTGGGCATCAGCTTATGCCTCTAGCAACATGCTTTGTTAAAAAAAGAACGGAGACCATATCATGGCTTTTGAACTACCCGCATTACCGTACGAAAAAAACGCCCTTGAGCCGCATATCTCAGCTGAAACCCTTGAGTACCACTATGGTAAGCATCATCAGACATATGTCGACAAGCTGAATGCCCAGGTAGAAGGTTCTGAGTACGCGGGTAAGTCACTGGAAGAGATCATCAACGCTTCAAGTGGTGGCTTATTTAACAACGCTGCACAAGTATGGAACCACACGTTCTACTGGAACTGCCTGAGCCCGAATGGCGGCGGCGAGCCAAGTGGAAAAGTTGCTGACGCAATTAACGCTAAGTTTGGTTCTTTTGACAAGTTCAAAGAAGAGTTCACCAACCAAGCAATTGGTAACTTCGCATCAGGCTGGACCTGGCTGGTGAAAACTGCTGACGGCGGCGTTGACATCGTTAACACCGATGACGCAGAGACTCCGTTAACAGACAGCAGCGTCACCCCAATCATGACCGTTGATGTGTGGGAACATGCTTACTACATCGACTACCGCAACGCGCGTCCTAAGTACATGGAAGCGTTCTGGAACCTGGTCAACTGGGACTTCGTCGCGAAAAATTTCGGTTAATGGTAGGGCAGGCTCTGCCTGCCGTTGAACAATAGCGTAACGTCAGGCCGAGCCTGACCTACGCTTCTGTTAATCGCCGCACGATATAAAAAAGCCGCTGGAAAGCGGCTTTTTTGTGTCTGCTCGTCGTAGGTCAGGCGGGGCCTGACCTACAAAATTGCCGGTTGCCTGGCGTGTGGGGTATGGCATGTTGCGTTGGTGGGGCGTCGGCTGCAGGGATGCAGCCGTCGAGCCTACACGGACGTATTTACGGCGTCCCCAATAATGAATGGCCCCACCGCCACAGAAGCCAACCCAGGCACACCCCTCGATGCCGGGCATTACCGCGACGTTAAGCGTCGTCGGGGCCGTTGTAGCGGACGACTTTTTGTTCGATGCTGCCGAAGATGCTTTGGCCGCTGGTGTCGAGCATTTCCATGTGGATGGTGTCACCAAAGCTCATGAAGCTTGTGGCTGGTTTGCCGTCACGGATGGTTTCGATCATGCGGACCTCTGCGATACAGCTGTACCCTACGCCACCTTCTGCAATCGCACTACCATGGTCAGTACCCTGCTTGTTCGACACGGTGCCAGAGCCAATGATGGAGCCTGCAGCGAGTGGACGGCTTTTCGCGGCGTGTTCCACCAGTTGCGAGAAGTTAAAGGTCATGTCGACGCCTGCATTCGGCTCACCAAATAGCGAGTCATTGTACGTAGAGCGCAGTGGCAAGTGCAGCTTGTTGTCTTTCCAGCTGTCGCCAAGCTCGTCCAGGGTCACTGCCACTGGCGAAAATGCTGACGATGGCTTGGACTGAAAGAAGCCGAAACCTTTGGCCAGTTCACCTGGGATCAGGCCGCGCAACGATACGTCGTTAACCAGCATCACTAATCGAATGTATTTTTCGGCGTTCTCAGCTTTGACGGCCATGGGTACGTCACCGGTGACGATGGCAATTTCGCCTTCAAAGTCGATGCCCCATTCGTCGGTTGGCATTTCGATATCATCACGTGGGCCAAGGAAGGAGTCTGAGCCGCCCTGATACATCAGTGGGTCTTCCCAGAAGCTGGCTGGCATTTCGGCGTTACGTGCTTTACGCACCAGTTCTACGTGGTTCACGTAAGCACTGCCGTCAGCCCACTGATAAGCGCGTGGCAATGGCGATTCGCACTGGTCCTGATGAAATGCGATATCGTCGGTGCACTTACCATTATTAAGCGCCAGGTAGCATTCGCGCAGCTTCTGCTCGACGCTGTCCCAATGATCCAGGGCGTACTGCATGGTGCCAGCAATTTCCGGTACCATCACTGCACGTTTTAAATCTTTGCTCACCACGACTAGTTGTCCGTCACGGCTTCCATCTCTATAAGTGGCTAATTTCATATCTTATTTTTTCTCCTGCCAGCTGTTCACATACTCTGGATCTTCTACCCCGTCTGCGGCGCTGCCAACAGACAATGAATGGCGGGTATCCAGCATGACAGCGACTTCGTCAGTGAATTTTTTCTTGTGTTCACGGCCCGCCTGAAATGCTTTCGGGTGCGGTCCGTGGGTAAAGCCAGCCGGGTGAAAGGTCACCATACCGCGGTCGATATTATCGCGGCTGAAAAAGTCCCCAGCGTGGTAGAACAAGACTTCGTCATAGTCGTCATTGTTGTGGTAGAAAGGCACTTTAAGCGCGCCGGGGTCACTTTCAATTGGCCGTGGTACAAAGGTACAGACCACGAAACCGTCGGCGACAAAGGTGGTGTGTGCTGACGGGGGTAAATGATAGCGATGGCTCATCAGTGGCCGGATATCACGCCAGTTCACTCGCACCGGTGCTAAATCACCATGCCAGCCCACTGCATCCAGTGGATTGTATGGGAAGGTTACGAGCGAGATTTCACCGTGCTTCTTCACCTCTACCTGCCATTCGTCTTCGCTGTACTGGGCTTTAAATGCATCGTTAATTTCAGGCACATCCAGTACTGCCGGATCAAAAATAGCATGGTTACCCACTAAGCCTTTATCCGGTAATTGATACGCACTGTTGGTGGCCTCAATCATCAGAATACGCATCTGCTCATTCGGCACCAGACGCCAGTTGGTGGACCGTGGGATCACCACGTAATCACCGTCTCGCAGGCTCATATGGCCGTAATCACAAAATAGCTCAGCGCTGCCGTCATGAATAAACAGTAGTTCGTCACCATCGGCGTTGCGTGCCAGCTTTTTCATCGGCTCGCTGATGTCCCATAAGCGGAACTTACAGTTTGCGTTGTGCAGCAAGCTGGGAACCGCCCATGGCGACTCAGGATTGATGTCTTTGAGCTGATTAAAGTCAAACAGGCGCGGGCGCAACGGCCCCTGCCAGTCACTCCAGCCGGTGGGTGCATGCTGGTGATGAAAGTGGGTGGCGGGACCGAAGAAGCCACTACGGCCCGCTTCCCGCTCATAAATCGCTTCCTCAGGGAAGTCCGCATGCGCCTGGCGCGATGCAGTTCCCTGTTTTTGAGGAAAGGAAATCCACTTACGCATCGCTTAACACTCCACGGCGAATTTGATCTTCTTCAATGGATTCGAACAAGGCTTTGAAGTTACCTTCACCGAAGCCTTCGTTACCTTTACGCTGAATAATTTCAAAGAACACAGGCCCAATTACAGTTTTGGTGAAGATCTGTAACAGGATGCCGTCTTTCATTGGTGCGCCGTCTATCAGAATACGCAGGTCTCGCAGGTCTTCCAGGCTTTCAGTATGGCCTTCAACACGCTCGTTTACTTTGTCGTAGTAGGTGTCTGGCGTGGTCATGAATTCCATGCCCTTGTCACGCAGCGTACGTACAGTGTTGTAAATGTCGTCTGAGCTCAGAGCGATATGCTGAATGCCTTCACCTTTGTATTCACGCAGGTATTCTTCAATCTGTGACTTGTCGTCATGGGATTCGTTAATTGGAATGCGGATCTTGCCACAAGGTGAGGTCATCGCTCGGCTCAGCAGGCCAGTCAGCTTACCTTCAATATCAAAGTAGCGAACTTCGCGGAAGTTACCGATGCGCTCGTAGAAACCAGCCCATACGTCCATGTTGCCACGGAACACGTTGTGGGTCAGGTGATCGACATAGTCCATGCCTGCACTGTTCTTATCCATGTCGGCTTGCCAGTTGTCATAAAACTGGAAATCGACGTCATAAATGCTTTTGCCGTCTTTATAACGGTCGACGAAATACAGGGCACTCTCACCGATACCGTAGACCGCTGGAATATTCAGCTCCATGGCACCGACATCTGGACGAAACTCTTTCGCACCATTAGCCAGCGCATGCTTCATCGCGACGTTGGCGTCAGCTACGCGAAACGCCATGCCACAAACACTTGGGCCGTGCTCACGGGCAAACTCTTCAGCCTGTGAAGACGGCTGGGCGTTAACAATGAAGTTGACGTCATTTTGCTTATACAGCCATACGTCTTTGCGGCGATGCTTGGCCACTTCAGTAAAGCCAAACAGCGTAAACAATTCTTTTAAGTCGTTAATGCCTTTAGGGTCGGCAGCGGTGTACTCGACAAATTCAAAGCCGTCGGTACCCAGTGGATTAATATTCTTGTCAGTCATGATAATTACCTCGTTGTTCAGTATCGTTCTTAGGGCGCCAGGGGCGGTAAGAAAGACCTGCATTGTATTTGGTTATTGTTGTAATGAATTGTTCAGACAATTAAACAATTTTGCTTAGCTTTGTTTTAACGCGGTTGGCGCGTGAAGGCTAGCGGCAAAGAGGTACTACCAGGTGAGTATAAAACAAGCATGTCGTACAGTTATCTATACGACCAGAGCCGCGCTAGTGGAATGCCCTATAAACGTAAACTAATGTATACATTAGTGGGGGTTAGGTGTACCGAAATATGTACATCGTTAAAATCTGCAGGCTAACCTGCAGGTTTTCGTTGTTTGCCGATCCCGTATTCGCGCAACTTATTGGCAATCGCGGTATGGCTTAATCCCAGCTTTCGCGCAAGTAGGCGGGTACTCGGATAGCTCGGATACATGCGCCGCAGCAAACTTGCTTCAAAGCTTTTCACCGCCTCTTCCAGTGAGGTCTCTTCCAGATCAATATCAAAACCGGCGGGCAAAGCAGGTAGCTCTGGGAGTTGAATATCGTCGCTGTCGAGCACGTCGGATTCAAGTAAGGACACAGCCCGAAACATCGTATTTTCCAACTGGCGAATATTGCCCGGCCAAGTGTACTGGTTCAAGCACGTGCGGGCACCCTGACTTAAGCGTACCAGGGGGCGACCTAAACGTTGACATGACTGCTGCAAAAAATGTTCAGCCAACAGCATCACGTCGCCACGACGCTCACGTAAGGGTGGCAGCTGCAAATTCAATACATTCAGGCGGTAATATAAGTCTTCGCGGAACTCTCCGCTCTCAACCCGATCGAGCAAGAAGCCACGGGACGAACAAATGATCCGTACGTCCACTTTTACTTCTGTTTCTTCACCGATGCGACGAAAGCTACCATCCTGAATAAAACGCAGTAACTTGGCCTGCAGTTCACGGGACATATCGCCCACGGAATCAAGAAATACCACGCCCCCTGCAGCCTGTTCAAAAATGCCCTTTTTACCTTCAGTTTGATTGCTAAAAGTCCCTGCGCCATAGCCAAACAACTCGCTCTCCGCGACGTTATCTGGCAACGCACCACAATTGACCGCCAGAAAGGCTTGCTTGGCACGACGGCTCGCCCGGTGACAGGCGCGGGCAATCAGTTCCTTGCCGACCCCGGTCTCCCCTTCTATCAACAGCGGCACATCAAGGGCGGCCATGCGTTCGGCGTCTTTTAATAGCTTACGCATACCTGTGTGTTGGGTCAGGATACCGGCAAACGCGGCACTGCTTTGCGGCCCCAGGCTCGGAACGGCAATGGGTTCAGACTGACAATGTAATACGGCACCGGCAAAACTCGGTTCCCCTTCGTCATCGGTCAACCAGATCGGAAACAAGTTCGCATAGTAAACCGAACGTCCGCACTTAACCTGTGCGTTGTCACTATTCTGTGGTTTGCGCTCAAGCCAGCGCATCACTGAAAAACCACCGAGCCAGTCATCAATCAATTCGCCTTTCAGCGCCTCTTTGTCGGTGTCGAGGAGCGCGGCCCCGGCGCTGTTGATCACATCAATGTGACCTTTCGCGTCAACGGAAATAACCGGGTTAGGTAAGGTGCTGAGCAGCAGATTAAATTCGTAGTGCTCACGTTCAGAAGGCATATATGCGGTGGTCTTCACATCTTCCACGTTGGCAATTCGGCGGATCTTCGGCATTAAGGCCTGAAAATCCGTAAAATCCATGGCAGGGAAGTTGAGGAAAATCTTACCAATGGGATCGACCTCGATACCGCGCAAGTCGATCTCGTTTTCACGCAAAATGGCGAGGATCTCCTGGCACAAGCCAAGCCTGTCCTGACATGTGATTTCTAAACGCATAAAGTCTCATTGATTCTGAATATCGTGTAAATAAAATTATACAGCGGTAGATATAAAAAAGCAGCAACAGTCGTTCAGACTCTTGCTGCTTGCGATGAGTGACCGGCGCCTAATAGGGCGTAAGTTCGACCCACTTACTCCATTTCGGCCAATAACGCGTCGGTTTTCGCCGCCATAATGAAGTCATTTTTGTGCAATCCACCAATAGCATGGGTCCACCAGGTCACGGTCAGCTTGCCCCACTCGAGGGTCAGTGTCGGGTGGTGGAACTCGTCTTCGGCAAGTTGTGCAACCTTGCCGTGGAATGCCCAGGCCTTCTTAAAGTTCTTGAACTTAAATTCCCGTTCAAGCTGCAACACACCGTCCCGGCTTTGCGGCACCCATTCAGGGATCTCTCGCATCAGCGCCTTCAACTCGTCATCGCTTACCTTGGGGGCATCAGCCTGACAAGCTTCACATTTTTGCTGCTTTAATTCGCTCATATCTATTCCTAACGTCGTTTTTATACTTAATGGATCAAAAATTTCTTACGCGGCATCTGTTTTTGGCTTTGGTGGAAACTTAGGTTCATATAAACCAAGCTCCATCGCTTGATGCACCATCGACATAATGTCTTCCTCACCAATCTTGAACAGTTCATCAACTGATTCAATGGTGTAGTACACCGGCTGCATAATATCGATGCGATAAGGCGTACGCAGTGCATCCAGTACTTTCAAAGGATAGCGCTCCGCTTTTTCACTGTTCACGGCATATTCAGTTTCACCCGGTGAAGAAAGAATACCACCACCATAAATGCGTAACCCTTCAGGCGTGCTGAGCAAACCAAACTCGACGGTAAACCAGTATAGCCGAGCCAGGTAGACCCGCTCCTTAGGCGTCGCTGCATAGCCTAACTTTCCGTACAGATGGGTGAAGTCGGCAAAAGCCTGATTGGTCAGCAACGGACAATGTCCAAATATCTCATGGAAAATATCCGGTTCCTGCAAATAATCAAACTCTTCGCGGGTGCGAATAAAAGTCGCCACCGGGAATTGCTTATTGGCGAGTAAACGAAAGAACTCGTCAAATGGGATCAACGCAGGAACCTGCGCGACCTGCCAGCCAGTCGTGTCACCCAGTACCTGATTAATTTCACCAAGCTGGGGAATACGGTCCCGTGGAAAGTCGATTAACCGCAACCCTTCAATATACTCGTCACAGGCTTTCCCAGGTATGAGCTTGAGCTGGCGTTCCACCAGCTCCTGCCATACTGCGTTTTCTTCATCGCTCCAGTGAATAATGCCATCAGCGTCCGGTTCACGGGACACGTATTGAGATTGTTTCTTCGCCATAATACACCTGCGCTTATTGCTGTGATAAACGATATCGATGACGCTTGTAGCCCTCATCGCTCGTTATTGTTCTTGTATGTATGATGCTAACTTAGCCGAGTCTGTTGCCTGACAGCAAACTCACTCCCCTTCGCCGCTGTAAACTTAATCTTCCAATGACGGCAAAAATGGGTCTCCTTCACCCTATTTTAAACCTGCAAAGCTCTGCGCCAGATCGGCAATAATGTCATCAGCGTGCTCAAGACCTACCGAAATACGCACCAGGCCATCCCCAATACCAGCGGCTAGACGGGCTTCTGGGGTCATTGGCGAATGGGTCATGGAGGCCGGGTGCTGGATAAGGGTTTCTGCGTCTCCCAGACTGACTGCCAGTTTGATCATCTGTAGGTTGTTCAGTAACTGGGTGGCAGCCTGATAGCCCCCAGCCATGTCAAAAGCAATCACTGCGCCCGCGTGCTGCATTTGTGTGCCCACGAGTTGATGCCCAGGGTGAGATTCAAGCCCAGGATAATAAATTTTACTAATCGATGCCTGCTGCGCTAGATACTCAACCACCTTATGCGCGTTTTCACAGTGACGCTGCATACGTACCGGTAAGGTTTTCAGGCCGCGCAGGATCAACCAGGCGTCGTGGGCGGACATGGTCGCACCCATATCTTTTAAGGTGGTAAATTTAATCAGCTCAATGTCCTCGACACGCCCTGTGACCAGGCCCGCCACAACGTCACCGTGGCCGTTCAGATACTTGGTCGCACTATGAACCACCAGATCCGCACCAAGCTCACCCGGGCGCTGCAGTAAGGGGGTCATAAAGGTGTTATCCACCACCAGGCGCACCTGATGTTGCTTACATAGGCGGCTAACAGCGGCAATATCAATTAACTTAAGATGCGGATTGGCTGGCGTTTCAATAAAAGCTAACTGGGTATTAGACTGAAATGCGCGCGCGGTTGCCGCCTCATCCGTCATATCCACAAAGGTAACCTGCACCCCAAAGCGTTCGAATAGATGCGAAAACAAGGCAAAGGTGCAACCGTAAATAGCGTCCGAGGCAACCACATGGTCGCCTTGCTGCAAAAACGCCAGCATGGTTGCGGATACGGCGCCCATGCCCGTCGCCGCTGCAGCGCCCGCTGGCATGCCTTCTAGTTGTGCGACCCGCTGTTCAAGTTGATTCACCGTCGGGTTGCCCAGGCGTGAATACATATATCCGGCTTCTTCACCGGCAAAACGCTGGCCGCCCTGCTCTGTGGAATCAAATACAAAGGTTGAGGTTTGGTACAAGGGGGCAACTAACGCGCCGTGAGGGTCCAGCGGGGCGTCACCCCCATGGATCGCCTGGGTGTCGCGATGCCATGCCATAGCACTTGAAGATTGGGGCTTACCTTGCTCGGTTGAAGACTTGTCGCTCATGCTACTCTCAATATTGTTATTATTTGCGCTAGAGTAGACAGACAAAAAAAATGGCGCAATATGCGCCATCTTCTCGGACCAGTGTCTTATGTAACGTTTATTTGCCATGGTGAAAGCGACGTCCACCGGCGGCGTTGATTCCCTTACAGATTGTTGATTTCCTGACGCACACGGTACTCTGATGATGTCACGTAGCGTTCCATGTCGCGTAAATTATGCTCCATCGACTGGAAGCGATGCGCAATGTCTTTTAATGCGTCTTTTGGCGCTTCGCCGGCTTCCCATACACGGGTTTTGATCTCTATCGAGCGCCCGTCTGGCGTATTCTCGACTGTCGTCGTCTCTTTCAGTACCCGGCGCTGCTCCGCGGTGGGTTTAGGTGCTTTGCCAAACACGATCCAGGCAATCACGTAAGCGATAAAAGTGGGTTTGCCCATAAAAATTAATGCGGTAATGGCAACGATGCGAACAATCCACACTTCCCAGCCAAAGTAGTTCGCGATGCCGGCGCATACACCTGCAATCTTGCCCCGCACCGGGTCCCGGTAAAATGTCTTCTTCGTCGAACTACTATTGGTAGTCATGGCTGCTTTCTCCCTGCTTACGGCGCCAGTTCGGATGATCCGACTCTAGTATCGCCTCCAGAGTTTTAATTCGTTCCTGCATGCGCTGAGCGGTATCCGCCAGCTGCTGCAACGATGCACGTTCTTCATCATTTAACCCAGCGTTAATCTTGTTGCGGCTGCGGTAGTGCAGAATTAACCAGATTGGCGCCACAAAGATTAAAAAAACAAAAATCGGTGCCGTCAAAATTGCGATCATGCCTTCCATTGGTATGTCCTCCCCCATGGGTAAGTCCTCTTCGATTCAAAGCTGACGCTGCGCAGTCTTTCTGAGCACGGCGCAGGCCGTCAATTAGTCGGCGATGCCGATTAAGCGTCACTGTCCTTGTTGGCAGACGCTTGCTTGTCTGCACGAGCTCCCTGCACCTTGGCTTTTAGCTGAGCTAGTTCGTCATCAACCTTTGACTCATTCTCTAATGCTTTGAATTCGTCAGCCAATGTCTTTCTACCCAAATCGTACGCATCAACCTGAGCTTCTAATCCATCAATTTTAGCTTCATAGCGGTCAAATTTCTGTAGTGCTTCATCAACTTTGCCACTGTCCAGCTTACTTTTAACGCTCAACCGTGAGCTGACTGTGCGCTGGCGCATTAAAATCGATTTCTGCCGCGCTTTGGCGTCAGCCAGTTTTTCCTGCAGTTGGCCAATTTCTTCGCTCAGGCGGTCAACATGCTCATCGACACGGTCGATTTCGCGCTGCACGCTGTCCATGGTTTCCTGCAGCTTTTTCTTTTCCAGTAAGGCAGAGCGTGCTAAGTCTTCGCGGTCTTTTGACAGCGCCAGCTCGGCTTTGTCCTGCCAATCGTTGGCATCGCGTTCTAGCTGACCTAAGTGGCGCGCCAGTTCCTTTTTCTCTGCTAAGGTTCTCGCCGAGTTCGAGCGAACTTCCACAAGGGTGTCTTCCATTTCCTGAATAATTAAGCGCACCATTTTTTGTGGATCTTCGGCTTTATCCAGCAACGAATTTAAATTAGCGTTTACGATATCTGTAAAGCGTGAAAAAATACTCATAACCTTTACCTCGGTGAAATAAGTGATTTGGTTCAGGTCTTACCATTCATGAATTGAGCCAACTCGTAAAATAATTATAAATTATTGATATATAAAGATTTTAATAATAGGCTTCCTTAGCTATTGACTGCTACATTAACTAAAACAACTAAAAGTTAGTCAAAAATACTAACCAACAAGGTAAACCATGACACCGCGACGCAATGATAACCTCATCGGCGAGGCCAATAGTTTTCTCGAAGTATTGGACCATGTATCCCAGGCTGCGCCCCTGGACAAGCCTGTTTTGATCATTGGCGAACGCGGTACAGGTAAAGAATTGATTGCGGCGCGCCTGCACTACCTGTCCAAACGCTGGGACCAGAACTATATCAAACTTAATTGCGCAGCCCTTAATGAAACTCTGCTTGAAACCGAGCTCTTTGGTCACGAGTCCGGGGCCTTCACTGGCGCCAGTAAACGCCATGAGGGGCGTTTTGAGCGCGCCAATGGCGGGTCTATTTTTCTCGATGAATTGGCCACAACCTCGGCGTTGGTGCAGGAAAAGTTACTGCGGGTGATCGAATATGGTGAATTCGAGCGGGTTGGAGGCAATCGCACCATCAAAACCGACGTCCGTTTAATCGCCGCCACCAATGAAGATTTACCCACCTTAGCGGAGCGCAATGAATTTCGCGCTGACCTGCTCGATCGCTTGGCGTTTGATGTGATTACCCTGCCCCCACTGCGCGAGCGTCGTGATGATATTATGGTGCTGGCGGATCATTTTGCGATTCAAATGGCTCGCGAGCTTGAGCTTGAGTTATTTAGCGGCTTTACCAGTAAAGCACGACAAACACTGTTGGATTACCACTGGCCGGGTAACGTGCGCGAGTTGAAGAATGTGGTTGAGCGCAGTGTGTACCGGGTCAATAACGCCCACTTACCCGTCAACGACGTGGTTCTGGACCCCTTCGATAGCCCATATCGCCCTGCCGCTCGCACACCAAAAACCGGCAACCTGACACGCTCTGTAGGTGAGCAAATGAGCGGCCAGGCGTCATCAGATTCTACCCAACAAACATCAACTCACGCTGAGCCGGTTGCATCTGCCGGCGCGCAAGCGCAAAGTAATGGCTCGATGCAGCATTTTCCACTGCCTGATTTGAACCACAATTGCGATTTTAAAGAGTTAACTCAGGAGTTTGAAGTCAAAATGCTTCGCTGCGCACTGGAAAAGTCTCAATTCAATCAAAAGAAAACCGCAGAAAAACTTGGCCTTACTTACCATCAGTTACGTGGTTACCTGAAAAAATACGCACTGTTAGATGCGCAGAGCGAGGCATAATGTGATCCACCAACCTGCAGCAAATATGCGATCACCTGAACGTGGTTCCAGTCGTTTATGGCGCCAGATAAAAACACTGATTGTCCTGTCCTGCACCTTATCCATGGTCATTGCGTGCGGTCGCAGTGAGGACAGCGGCATGCTTGATCACGGCTTACTCTATTGTGCTGAAGGCAATCCGGAATCCTTTAACCCTCAACTGGTTACCTCTGGCACCACGCTGGATATGACCGCCAGCCTGCTCTATGACCGGCTGATTGAATATAGTGACGAAGAACAAGGGTTCGTTGCAGCGCTGGCCACCGAGTGGTCAGTCAGTGACGATGCCACTGAATATCGCTTCACCCTGCGCGAGGGGGTTGAGTTTCACACTACGCCTTACTTCACACCGAGCCGGCCTTTGCTGGCAGAAGACGTTCTATTTACCTTTCAACGCTGGCTTGACCCGGACCATCCTTATCACTGGGTCTCCACCACCGGGTATCCATTTTTTAGCTCGCTTGGCCTGGATACCCTAATAGCAGACATTGAGGCACCGAGTGACCATGAAGTGGTCATTCGTCTTCATCAACCGGATAGTTCTTTTCTCGCCAACCTGGCCACCGATTTCGCGGTGATTCTTTCCGCAGAGTATGCTGACCAGCTGCTCGCCGCCGATACACGCAGTACTATTGATGTACAGCCGATAGGTTCAGGGCCATTTAAATTTCACCACTTTCGCAAAGATGTCAGCCTGTCTTATCATCGTCATGAGCAACATTGGCGCGGCCCGGCCCGCTCCGAACGTATGGTCTTTCGGATTATCCCCAGTGACCACAAACGCATGTTGATGTTGTTAACTCAGGACTGCGACATCATTCCTTACCCTCCTGCTCGGGATCTGGATGATCTTGAAACCCGCGATGACATCTCCCTGTACTCTACGGTGAGTCCCAATACTGCCTTCTGGGCATTTAATACCGAACGACCGCCGTTTGATGATGTGCGTGTGCGCCAGGCGTTAGCCCATGCCATCGACCGTGAGGCGATTGTCAAAGCGGTCTATTATGGCCACGCAGCATTGGCGCAAAGTATTTTACCCAGTACCTCCTGGGCCCATTATGGTGACCCCGACGCGTATGCGTATGACCCAGCAGCGGCTCGGGAATTACTTGCCGACGCAGGTGTCGCTGATGGCTTTCAGATGAATATCTGGGCGCTGCCTGTGCAGCGCGCTTACAACCCCAACGCCCGCAAAATGGCAGAAATGATGCAAGCTGATTTAGCCAGAGTGGGCATTAATGCCAGCATTATTAGTTTTGAGTGGAGCACCTTTCGCCGCCGTCTCGCCGATGGCCAGCACGATTCGGTATTGATTGGCTGGTCAGGCGATAACCCTGACCCCGACAACTTTTTCCGCCCGCTGTTAAGTTGCCCTGCAGTGCTGTCCGGGGGGAATCGCGCGCGTTGGTGTGAACCACGCTTTGATAGTTTGGTCATGCAGGCCATTCGCACCAGCGACCAGGCCCAGCGCAAAGCTTTTTATCGCGAGGCCCAGGAGTTACTCAATGATCAGGTGCCCTTGCTACCTATCGTGCATTCATTGCGTTATCAGGCGACGCAACCCTATATTCGGGATGTCAGCCTGGAACCCTATGGCGGCATTCGCATGCATAACACTTACAAGGAGCGCCCATGACCCGCTACTTGTTACGCCAATGTAGTCTGCTAGTGGTCACCTTATTTTTGCTTACCTTACTGTCTTTCAGCCTGGGCTACTGGTTCCCCGGCGACGCCTTGGCAAACTTAAGTGGCGTGCACACGCTGGATAGTGATCTGTACCAGCAGGTCATGGTGAGCCGGGCCTTTGACAGCCATTTGGTTGCGCAGTACTTCAGCTACCTGGCACATTTAGTCCAGGGGGACTGGGGCGTCTCATTGCTCGACGGTACACCTGTTTGGCAAGAGGTGAAGATTCGTTTTCTCGCGACCATGGAGCTGGCCATGCTGGCTGCCCTCATCGCCTTTGCCATTGGCATCCCGGCAGGGATTATCGCCGCGGTAAACCTGGGCCGCTGGCCCGACCGTCTGCTAATGGGCATTAGCCTGTCGGCGTATTCAATTCCGGTGTTCTGGCTCGCTCAGCTGATGATTCTGGTCTTTGCGGTGAATCTGCAATGGTTCCCCATCGCCGGCCAGGTCAATCCGCTATACGATATCGATTATCGCAGTGGCTCTATTATTCTCGATATTCTGTATTCTGATCATGCCTATAAAGGTGAAGCGCTGGCCAATGCCATCCAACACATGATCCTGCCGCTTGCGGTCCTTGCGATTATGCCCGCCACGCTGCTGGCACGACTCACGCGCGCTGCCATGCACGACGTGTTGCGGCGCAATTATATTAAGTCCGCCCGAGCTAAAGGTTTGAGTAGCCGCCAGGTGATTTTTAAACATGCGGTGCCCAATGCGATGCAAACGGTGACCCGGGATGTTGGGATTATCTTTAGTTTCCTGATCACCAACACCATGATCACCGAAGTGATCTTCTCCTGGCCTGGCTTAGGTAGCTGGTTGATCCGCAGTATTTACGAGCGCGATTATCCGGTGATGCAAGCCGGCTTACTGACTATCGCTGCGCTTATCTTATTGGTCAACGTGCTGCTAAACCTGATGCACGCCTGGCGCTACCCACAAGTAAGGCAGGAGCTCTATGTCAAACGCTAAGCTCTATTATGAAGAACGCACACCATCGCCACTAGAACAGGTGTGGCGACAGTTTCGTCATAATCTGTGGGCGATGACGGCACTTCATGTGCTGGGTCTGATAGTCCTGATTACCCTGTTTGCGCCTTTAATCGCGCCCTACTCACCCACCGTACAGTTTTCTGACTCCTTGTCGCTGCCACCTGCCTGGAACGATGAGGGTAGCGTGCGGTTCCTGCTGGGTACCGACGAGCTCGGTCGCGACATGCTGTCGCGGCTGTTGCACGGCGCTCGACTGAGTTTTGGTTTGCCGCTGCTGGTGGTACTTGCCGCAGCAGCGATAGGTATGCCACTTGGCGCCTTGGCAGCAATGAGCGTTGGCGTAAAAAGCTCAACCCTGAAACATTTACTCGACGTGTTACTGAGTATCCCATCGCTGCTGCTGGCACTGATTATCGTCGCGATTTTAGGTCCGGGTTTGGAGAACGCACTGCTCGCTATCTGGCTGGTATTAATTCCACAGTTTTTGCACGCCACCCGCAACGCGGTGCACGCCCAGCGTCATCAGGATTACGTGATTGCTGCCCAGCTCAATGGCGTCAGTCAATGGTACCTGCTATTTGTGGTGATTTTTCCTAACACCATTAAAGTGCTTGTGGTGCAACTCACTATGGCCTGGTCGACTGCTATTCTTGATATTGCCGCACTGGGCTTTCTTGGCCTCGGTGCGCAATCGCCTTCCCCTGAATGGGGCACTATGCTGGCGAAAAGCGTAGAAGTGGCGTACAGCTCGCCGTGGGTAATGGCTTTGCCCGGGCTGGCGTTGTTTGTCACTCTGGTCGCCGTCAATATTGTGGGCGACAGCCTTAAATCAGCGATTGATGAAAGGATTAAACGCTAATGTTACTCGATGTACGCAATCTCACCATCACCGGGCAAAGTGACCATGGCCCGGTGGACGTCATTGAACGGGTAAGTTTTAGCGTTGCTGAGGGTGAGGTGCACAGTCTGGTTGGTGAATCAGGTTCTGGCAAAAGTTTAATTGCCAGTGCGATCATGGGCTTTTTGGACCCAAAATGGCAGGTTCGGGCTGATCGCCTGTGGTTTGACGGGCAGGATTTACTGACCATGAGCGCCAGTGAGCGCCGCCAGGTTATCGGCGTTGATATTGCCATGATATTCCAGGACCCGCGCAGCTACCTTGACCCGAATGACACTGTAGAGGCGCAACTGGGCGAAGCTATTCTTAATAGCGACCTGAAAAGTAAACATTGGTGGGGGCGGCGCAAGGAACGGCGCCAGAAAGTCATTCAATTATTGCATCGGGTAGGTATTAAAGAACACCAGGCGGCGATGGAAAGCTACCCATTCGAACTGTCTGAAGGTGCCGCGCAGAAAATCATGATCGCCAGTGCCATTGCCCATCGTCCTCGGCTGTTGATAGCCGATGAACCCACCACCGCGATGGAGCCAGCCACTCGCCAGCAAATCTATCGACTGCTTGGCCGGTTCCATGCCAGCCACAAAATGTCGATTCTAATGATGTCCCAGGACATGGGCACCATTATGCCGGAGAGTGAACGCCTGACGTTGCTATATAGTGGCCAGATTATGGAGTCCGGGCCCACTAAAGCCCTGCTCACAGAGCCTTTTCACCCCTATACCAAAGCACTGACCACGACATCGCTCTATCAGCAGAGCCAGTGCGAACCGAAAACCCACTTACCCACGTTATCGGGTGCGGCACCGCCCATGCATCATTTACCCATTGGCTGCCGCCTTGGCCCGCGCTGCCCGAATGCCCGGCGAAAATGTGTCATCACACCACAGACTCGTAAATTACGTTCACACTTTTATGCGTGTCATTACCCGTTAAATAGCGCAGCAAAGACTCGGGGCTTATCTCGGCAAGACATCATTGCCACTAAACCGGCGCGGGAGAACAAAGATGAGTGAACTGCTACGGGTGGAGAATCTGTCGAAAAACTATATGCATAAAGGTCGCTGGTGGGCCCCCAAGCGCATTGAAGCACTAAAGAATGTGTCTTTTAGCCTTAACAGTGGCGAGACGCTTGCCATCATGGGTGAGACCGGCTCAGGTAAAAGCAGCCTGGCACGGCTGATTGCTGGTGCGCAAAAGCCCACGTCTGGGACGATCTACCTGCGCGACCAGGCGCTTCGCCCTGGTGATTATAGTTTTCGCTGCCGCCATATCCGGATGGTGTTTCAGGACACCGATGCCTCGTTAAACCCACACCTGACCATTGGCCGCCAGCTTGAAGAGCCATTGATCTTTAATACCGAACTTAACCCTGCTCAGCGCCGGGAGGCGGTGGCTGACGCTCTGCGTAAAGTAGGTTTGCTGCCAGAACATGCGGTGTTCCACTCACATATGATGTCCACCGGACAAAAACAACGAGCCTGTATCGCCCGGGCGATCATGCTAAACCCTGATATTGTGGTGGCCGACGAAGCGCTCGCCGCGCTCGATTCATCGATTCGCGCACAAATTATCAATCTGCTACTGGACTTGCAGCGTGATATGAAAATGTCTTATATCTTTGTTTCCCATAGCCCGGAAATTATTCGCCATATGGCGGATAAAGTCATGATCTTGCGCCAGGGCGAAATCATCAGTTTTGATGACGCCAATACCTTGTTCAACCAACAGAACGATCCCTACACCACCAGCCTGTTACAGCAAACGTACACGCTGGGCTAACTTGATGCTTCGTAAAGATTTTGTTAGCGTGTAGCGCTTAATCTCAGTACTGTACTGCGCTTTTCGGTATAGTTTCTTTTTTTTCAATGCAGGAGTTTTTTCGTGGAAACAGGTACTCTGGTTTCTTTAGCGCTCTACTTTATGGTGATGCTTGGCATCGGCGTTTACGCTTACTTTAAATCCACCAGCGACCTTGGAGATTACATGCTCGGTGGACGACGACTGGGCCCGGGCGTCACCGCCCTTTCAGCTGGCGCATCAGACATGAGTGGCTGGATGCTGATGGGTCTACCCGGTGCATTTTATCTTGCCGGATTCTCTGAAGTCTGGCTGGCCATTGGCCTGGTGATTGGCGCGTATGTCAACTACCGGGTCGTCGCTCCGCGCTTACGCACTTATACCTATGTGGCAAAAGACTCAATTACTATCCCTGACTACTTTGAAAACCGTTTCCAGGACAAAACCAGGATTCTGCGTCTGGTGTCTGCCGTGGTCATCATTATATTCTTTACTTTGTATACCTCATCCGGACTCGTCGCCGGTGGTACCTTGTTTGAAAATGCGTTTGCCATGGACTATCACTGGGGACTTATCCTCACGGCTGCAGTGGTGGTGGCCTACACCCTACTCGGCGGCTTCCTCGCGGTGAGCATGACTGACTTTGTCCAGGGTTGTATTATGTTTATCGCGCTGGTCATGGTACCCGTGGTCGCGTTTTTCACCATCGGGGGTAGCGATGTAATTACCTCTGAAGTTCGCGAAATCTCACCAGCCATGCTTGACCCCTTCTATGGGCTGACCTTCTTCGGTCTGATTTCTTTGCTTGCCTGGGGGTTGGGTTACTTTGGTCAGCCGCATATTATCGTGCGCTTTATGGCGATTAGGTCGGTGCGCGACTTTAAAGCCGCACGGCGTATCGGCATGACCTGGATGATTGTGGCTATCATTGGTGCAATGCTGACTGGTTTAGTGGGTGCTGCATATATCAGCATCGAAGGGTCTGCGATTGCCGGCCAGGGTGCTTATATTGAGAATGGCGACCTGTCTAACTCTGAAACGATTTTCATCGTGATGTCACAAATCTTATTTCACCCACTGATTGGCGGGTTCCTTCTTGCTGCCATTCTGGCCGCGATTATGAGTACTATCTCATCCCAGTTATTGGTGACCTCGAGCGCGTTAACTCAGGATTTCTATAAGAGCTTCCTGCACAAAGACGCCAGTGATAAAACCCAGGTCATGATGGGCCGTATCTCGGTCTTGCTCGTGGCGATTGTTGCAGGTGCCTTGTCATGGGTACCACGGGACACCATTTTAGGCCTCGTGGGCAACGCCTGGGCCGGTTTCGGCTCGGCCTTTGGTCCGCTGATTATCCTTAGCCTTTATTGGAAACGGATGACCATGTGGGGTGCCCTGGCCGGGATGCTGGTGGGTGCGGTTACGGTGCTTCTGTGGATTTATCTGCCCATTGAAATCGCCGGCGATACCTTGTCTGGTCACCTGTATGAAATGGTACCGGGCGTGATTCTGGCGACACTGGCGATTGTCATTGTCAGCCGCTTCACTGAAGATCCGAATGCGCAAATTCAGGATGAATTTGATGTGATGAATAAAGAACTCAACGCAGAGATGAATAAAGAGTAATGCTTTCGCCTCGTTGACAACAAAAAACGGGAACCCCAGGGTTCCCGTTTTTTTTACCTCCGCAAGCGATTAGTCCTTAATCCGCTCGCCGCGGCGAAAACGCAGCATCTTCACGTCTTCTTCGATCAAATCACGCATCCGTATGGTTGACTCATAGCCTACTTTAATTGCATCCTGGCCACGCTCAAATTCAAGAATGCCAATGTGGCCAAGCTTTGGTTGTAACAGTACATCAGGTGGATCGCCGGCCATCCGTGCTTTGGTTACCCGCTCTTGCATAATATCAATAGCACCAGCCATCACCCCTAACACTCCAGGGGTTTGCTGGTCTTTTTTGAACTTCTGCTTCAGGTTGTCAAAGTAACTCTGGCCTTGGGCGAGAAAACTCTTAAAGCCTGGTTCATCAGCCGATTTATCGTTGCTTTGCGGTGTTTGGGTACGCTGGTCTTTGTTCTGACCCTGCTGCTCCTCCTGCTCCACCTGCTCGTTGAGTCCCTGCGGCGACATATCCTGTGGTGGCACGTTTGGCGCATGCACGTTGAGCTGAGAGTTCAGATGCACGGCAATCACAAAGTCAGCCTCTAACGCCCGACACAATGACACTGGTACCGGATTCACCAGAGCACCATCGACCAACCAGCGATTATCCAGAGGCTTAGGTGACAGCAATCCTGGCATCGCGCAGGAGGCACGCGCAACGTCATATACGTCGCCCCGTTTTAGCCATATTTCTCGGCCGGTATAGAGATCAGTCGCCACCGCCGCAAACCGAATGGGCAGGTCTTCCACGCGAATAGCGCCGAACTGATCACGGGCAAAATTAAACACTCGTTCACCGGACACCACGCCACCATTGATCAGGCTAAAGTCCATCAGATTGAACACCTGCCAGCGGTCCATCTCATGCACCCATTTCTCTAACTCGTCCAGCCGCCCGGCACAATACGCACCACCAACCAATGACCCGATTGAGGTGCCAGTGACCACCGCCGGCTCAATGCCCATCTCCTGCAGCGCCCGTAGCACCCCGATGTGCGCCCACCCTCGAGCAGCCCCAGAGCCCAGTGCCAGGCCTATTTTTATATTCCCCATAGCTGCTATTTTCCTTACTTATTATCTGCTACCATCACGCCGTTATTTACTCGCACGGAATGCTATGTTTTTTTACCTTGCGCGACAACCTATCCTGGATCGCAATCAAAAGCTGTATGGTTACGAACTATTGTTTCGTGACGGTGAAAGTAATGCGTTTCCCAACATTGATGACGATGTTGCTACCAGCAGTCTAATCCAAAACACCGAATTACAGCATACCCTCGCTGAAATAACTGGCCATTTACCTGCTTTTATTAATTTCGCTGAAGGTGGCATTCTAACCCACTTACCAAAACTGCTGGACCCAGCCGGGGTCGTCATCGAAGTTCTGGAAAGTGTCAGGCCAACCCCAGAAGTTAAAACGCAAATCCGCGAACTCCACCTGCAAGGTTACCGCATTGCCCTGGACGATTATAATTTCGACCCCGATTGGCTTGATGTCTTTGATTGCCTGACCATGATAAAAGTGGATTTACAGGCCCACACCTTACGGCAGCTGCAG
Source organism: Idiomarina sp. (assembly GCA_020832105.1). Taxonomy (GTDB): domain Bacteria; phylum Pseudomonadota; class Gammaproteobacteria; order Enterobacterales; family Alteromonadaceae; genus Aliidiomarina. The sequence continues at coordinate 5,045 of JAFIFH010000061.1, read as the reverse complement.
GTTTTAAAGTATCAGGTGCGTGACTACCCCATTGAACTACTGGCGGAAAAAGTAGAAACCCAGCAAGAGTTCCATGACGCTTTAGAGGACGGTTTCAGCTACTTTCAGGGTTACTTCTTTTCTCGTCCAGAGCTGATTAAGCGGCGTAAAATATCTCCCACTAAAGCAGCTTGTACTGAACTGCTCGCGGAGACCGCGCGCCCTGATTTCGATTTCCGCCGCATGGCGGTCATTCTGCAACGGGATGTCGCGCTTTCCTACCGGCTATTGCGCTTTGTCAACGCCGCAGCCTTTGGTTTGCGTGAAAAAGTGACCTCGCTTCAGCAAGCGGTGATATTTCTTGGTGCCAATGAGGTCAATCGGTTTGTCATGCTCGCGGTCACGGCAGCACTGACCGATGATAAGCCCAATGAACTGATTCGTTTGTGCATTACCCGTGCTCGCTTTTGTGAATTGCTTGCTATGCATCATCAACAACCGCGAATAGATAGCCATCAGGCGTTTCTGGTAGGCTTATTCTCATTACTCGATGCGATGTTTGACGAAGACCTTGAGAGCGCCTTACAGCGGTTAAATTTAACCGACAATATTGAACGTGCCCTGCTCCACCGCAAAGGTGTGCTGGCGGCGTATCTTGGTTTAATTGACAGCTATGAAAAAACCCATTGGCGTAAAGTCGAGGCCATCTCAAGCCGCTTGAATATTCATCATGAAGATATCGCTAAAATATACCTGCAGGCCACTGAATGGGCCCAGGAGATCGTACCCAATGATTTCAGCGGCAAATTTGGTGATTTGTGATCACTGGTCGGTAAATGTATGTAACCGGTCAGGTAACTCAAGAATACTTAGTTTTCCGCCTCCCTGTTTGCCTTTATAGGCACCGGTATCGAGCAGCCAGACATTCCCCTGTTGATGAACCTGAGCAACAATTTCATGCCCACAGATAACCTGGTTCACACCTTCCACCACGTGCGTCGATTCACCGCGCCCGCGTGAACGGGACCATAAAGCATCGTACTTCACCTCAGGCTGCTGCACCACCTGCTCGCAAAAAGTCTGCCAGCTGAGCTGCCCCGGCACATCTGCATGCACGATCCCAAATGCCACGTGATGCTCGTCCGCTATTTCTATAGCGTAGCTACAATGTTGCTGAATTTTCGCCGCAACTGCGGCCTGCTCATCATCTGGCAAAGTAAAAAACCAACCACCGCCGAAACGACACCAGGTTCGCGCGAGCTCGGCATCCTGAGTGCTCATATAATCTAGCAACACCGCCTCGTGATTGCCTATGCAGGCATAAAACCAGGGGAAATCCAGCCAGTCAATCAATGCCCGCGAACCAGGACCCCGATCCACCAGGTCTCCCACACTGAGCACCCGATCGCACTTCGCATTAAAATTGAGAGACTTTAATGCGATGCGCAGTTGGCTTAAACTGCCATGCAAATCACCAACAACAAAATCACGCCCTTGCTGATTGATGGTCAGTCGCCGTACTGGGCAAGCCAGCTGCCAGCCACTCATTCTAGGCCTGCGCTTGGACGGTGGTTACCCACTGTTCAATTTGCTGGCGTAAAATGGACAGCGGCAATGAGCCGTGACGCAGCACTTCACGGTGAAAATCGCGTACGTCAAACGCCTCACCCAACGCGGCTTCGGCCTCTTCACGCAGGTTACGAATTTCGATTTGTCCGATCTTATACGCCAACGCCTGGCCAGGTAAGGCCATGAAACGTTCGGCCTCGGAAATCGCACGGGCGTCCGCCACAGGAGCGTTGGCGCGCATGTAATCAAGGACCTCAGCGCGCGACCAGCCATGGGCATGAATACCCGTGTCCACAACTAAGCGGATAGAACGCCATAATTCGGCAACTAAAGCGCCAAACTCGTCATAGGGGCCATATACACCAAGCTCGCCACCTAAAGATTCAGCGTAAAGCCCCCACCCCTCGATAAACGCTGTTTCGCCACCAAAGCGGCGAAAGCGTGGCAGGTGTTCCATCTCCCGTTGTAAAGCAATCTGGTAATGATGCCCAGGGGCCGCTTCATGCAGGACCAGCGCACCTTTGGCCCAGGTCGGTCGGGCTGATAGGTCATAGGTGTTGAGATAGAAGATGCCCGGTCGGGTGCCATCCTCTGACGGTGACTGATAGCTGCCTGAACTTGCACTGGCCTCACGAAAGCGTTCTACTTTTCTGATCTCGTATCCCGCCTGCGGAAACATGTCCGGATGAAAGAGTTGCTCAGTGCGGGTATCTACCTCGGCGGCAAAGGCTCGGTAGTCTTCCAACATACTGTCGCGACTTGAGTAGATAAACTGCTCATCGCTCTGGGTAAAGTCAAAAAATGCCTGCAAACTACCATCGAATTCAACCAGCTCCATAATATCCTCGATGGCTTCATGGATACGTGCCACTTCATCAAGGCCAATCTGATGAATATCATCAGGACTCAAATCGGTGGTGGTGCGCCAACGCACCATATATTCGTACCATTCCTCGCCACCGGGCAACGCACCGATACCATAGCTGTCAGAACGTGCATGACGTAAATAGGTAGTTTCAATGAAATCGCTAAGCCTAGCGTATGCGGGTAACACTTCCTCAGTAATCACCTGCTGGTAAAGTGAACGTAGCCGTTCCTGCTCGGCTTCGCTGAATGCTTCAGGAAAGTTTTGAATCGGTGCGTAAAACAGACTGTCTTCTAAATTATCCACCAAATGCGCCCGGATTTGCGGCAACGCTTTTTGCATAATGGCACGAGGCTGGACGATATCTGCCTCAATGCCCTCTTCCATGTTCGCAATCGCCTGATCCAGTACACCTGGTATCTGTGTCATCCGTTGCGCCCAGTCCTCATAATCAGCAACACTTGCAAAGGGTTGCGCGGACTGCCCTGACGCGAGCATCGCGTAGCGTCCAGCCAGATTATAAAACTGATCAATAGGCATTAGGTGACCTGGGTACTGGGTAGCTGCAATCGCCATTTCCCGATCTCGCTTAAAGATTTCAAAACTAAGTCGGTCTTGCTCACTAAGAGCATCAGCGTCGACCCGTTGCAAGGCTGCAAGATATTCTTCTTCAAGCATTTTCTGCCGCTTACGGTGCTCAGGCGTAAGGTGGTTTTCCAACTGATCATTGAAGCGGTGGTCACCCAGAAAGGTTGCCCGTAACGGGTTGAGTTGTAAATCAGCGAAAAAATATTCTTCATACAAACTGTTCAGGTACTCAGCTTGCTGGGTACCATTGCGCGCCTCGTCAGACTGGGAACATGCGGTACTCATGCCCAGGGCCAGTATCGCAACCAGCGTAAGCCGGGCAACGGAATGCTTCATCATAAGTTCTCACTTCATCATTATTAATGCAGGGGTGGTGATACACAGGTGTTCTTACACGGTCGCACGAAAGCTGCCAACTACGGGCGGCCAGAACAATGGTTTTCACCTGCTAATCAAGCTACAGGCGTTATTAAACCTGAACTTAATATTAAATGACCAGTAGATACTTATATAAGTGACTCTTGGTCAAAAATAATCTGTCGGTTGAAAACTTCTTCAACGGTGTAGTCTGGGTTTTAAGATGCCACAAACTAAAAAAGGCCGCAAACAATGCGACCTTTTTAAATCAAAATATATTAACGGGTACGAATCTTAAACGTCTGACTCAGTCGTATTCGCAGCTTCTACTTCTTCTTCTGCCTTTGGCTTTAACAGCAACATATCACGCAGACGCTTTTCAATATCATTTGCGATATCTGGGTTGTCTGTTAAGAATTTCATTGAATTCGCTTTACCCTGGCCAATCTTATCGCCTTGGTAGCTGTACCATGCACCGGCTTTTTCCACCAATTTATGCTTCACACCCAAGTCAATAAGTTCACCCTGTTTAGAGATGCCTTTGCCATAGATGATTTGAAACTCAGCCTGTTTGAATGGCGGCGCAACTTTGTTCTTCACCACTTTCACTCGGGTCTCGTTACCAACAACCTCTTCACCTTCTTTCAACGCACCGGTACGACGAATATCTAAACGCACTGACGAGTAAAACTTAAGCGCGTTACCGCCGGTGGTGGTTTCAGGATTACCAAACATCACCCCGATTTTCATCCGGATCTGGTTGATAAAGATAATCATGGTATTAGAGCGCTTCAGGTTACCGGTCAATTTACGCAGGGCCTGTGACATTAAGCGAGCCTGCAAACCAACATGGGTGTCACCCATTTCACCTTCAATTTCTGCTTTAGGTGTCAGTGCTGCCACGGAGTCGACAATCACCACATCAACCGCCGCTGACCGCACCAGCATGTCACAAATTTCCAGCGCTTGCTCACCGGTGTCTGGTTGCGATACCAGCAGTTCATCAACGTTCACGCCAAGGTTCTCTGCATATACAGGGTCAAGCGCATGTTCGGCGTCAACAAAGGCACAGGTTTTACCTGCACGCTGCGCTTCGGCAATTACCTGCAAGGTCAAGGTTGTTTTACCACTGGACTCAGGGCCGTATATTTCGACCACTCGCCCGGTGGGTAAACCACCTATACCTAGGGCGATATCAAGGCTCAGTGAGCCCGTTGAAATCGATTCGATATTCAGTGCTTTATTGTCGCCCAGACGCATGATCGCGCCCTTACCAAATTGACGTTCAATCTGGCCAAGCGCCGCGTCTAATGCTTTTTTTCTGCTATCACTCATGTATATGCTCCAAAGAGTCTGCTCCAGCGAGTCTGCTCTAAACAATGATGGGAGGTCATTGGTAGCTAGTATACTGTAGATACATACAGTATCAAGCGCGATCCGCTATTTCTCCCAAACTTTTTCCAGGTTAAATGCTAACCATCTGAATCTATTCTATTTATTAACCAGTTTAAGGCGAATGCTACGGTTGCCTGGCGTACTTCATCACGAGTACCTGAGAAATGTTGGCAGGTAGAAGCGAGCTGGTGGTTAACCACACTGGCCAGCCATACAGTACCCACAGGTTTGCCCGCAACGCCGCCGCCGGGGCCCGCGATTCCAGTGGTGGCGATACTAAGATTTGCACCAC
>JAFIFH010000059.1 GCA_020832105.1 Idiomarina sp. | reverse complement strand
TAACCTGGGGGAGCAAGCCGCGGGGATGGTCCTGAATCTGACCGACAGTGAATCTGTGAGCAATGTTATCAGGGAAATCCAGAACGTCCATGGCAGTATTGATATCCTGGTGAACAACGCCGGAATCACCAAAGACAATCTGTTGATGCGGATGAAAGACGACGAATGGAATGATGTTCTGAACACCAACCTGACCTCGGTATTTCGCACCAGTAAAGCTGCCATGCGCGGCATGATGAAAAAGCGCAATGGCCGAATTATTAATATTGGTTCAGTGGTTGGCACGACGGGTAACCCAGGTCAGGCAAATTATTGCGCGGCGAAAGCAGGTTTGATAGGGTTTACTAAGTCTCTGGCAAAAGAAATCGCCTCAAGAGGTGTGACGGTAAACGCTGTAGCGCCAGGCTTTATTGATACAGATATGACGCAGGCCTTGACGGACGAGCAAAAAGAGAGCATTTTTAGCGGTATTCCTGCAGCGCGTTTAGGCAAACCAGAAGAAATCGCGGCGGCTGTGGTGTTTTTGGCTTCGCCAGCTGCAGCCTACATTACGGGTGAAACTATTCACGTAAATGGCGGCATGAGCATGGTGTAGTTGGGCAATTCTTCGCCTGGCGAGGTAAGACCTCGTAGCGAAAAGTTATTTTTTGCTTTTAACTGCAGCACTGATTTACTACACTACTCGCAAATCACGACGAGCTATACCTATTTGAGGAATAACAATGAGCACTATCGAAGAACGCGTAAAGAAAATTATCGTTGAGCAACTGGGTGTTAAAGAAGAAGAAGTAAAAAGAGAAGCTTCTTTTGAAAATGACCTGGGTGCTGACTCGCTGGACACAGTTGAGCTGGTGATGGCGTTAGAAGAAGAATTTGAAACTGAAATTCCTGACGAAGAAGCGGAAAAAATCCGTACTGTTCAGGCAGCTATTGATTATGTGACTGCACACTCTGAAGAGTAAGCAGCTCCGGTAAAGAAGGCGGAATGCTAAATTCCGCCTTTTTTTGTGTCTGTAAATTAAGAATGATAACGAGGACACCCTGATGACCAAACGACGTGTAGTAGTGACCGGAATGGGTATGGTGACCCCTTTGGGTCTGAATGCAATAAATACCTGGTCTGCTCTACTCGACGGGCGCTCTGGCGCTGGTCCTATTGAGCATTTTGATACCAGTGCTTATGCCACAAAATTTGCTTGTTTAGTTAAAGACCTGGACGTGAGTGACTATTTGCCTGCAAAAGATCTCAAGAAGATGGACGTATTTATTCAATACGGCATGATAGCAGGGATGGAAGCGATGGCTGACTCCGGGCTTGAGATTACAGATAGTAATCGTCATCGTATTGGCGTGATGGTCAGTTCAGGCATTGGCGGTATCCTCGGTATCGAAGAGAACCATAAGAAACTACTGAATAGCGGTCCACGCCGGGTATCACCATTTTTTATTCCGGCCTCGATTACTAATATGCTCACCGGTCAGTTATCCATGCATTATGGCATAACCGGCCCTAGTATGGCGATTGTGACTGCCTGTACCACAGGGGTTCATAATATCGGCCAGGCCGCCCGGATGATTGCTTACGGCGATGCCGACGTGATGCTCGCCGGGGGCGCTGAAAAAGCCTCCACGCCGCTCGGTATTTCAGGGTTCAACGCTGCGCGCGCGCTTTCAACTCGCAACGACGACCCACAGGCCGCCAGTCGCCCTTGGGACAAAGACCGCGACGGCTTTGTGCTGGGTGACGGTGCTGGGGTCGTGGTACTTGAAGAATACGAACAGGCGAAAAAACGCGGTGCGACCATTTATGCAGAGCTTAGCGGTTTCGGTATGAGCTCAGATGCCTACCATATGACCTTACCGCCGGAAAACGGTGAAGGGGCAGCAGCGTCCATGCGAAATGCGCTTAACGATGCCGGGGTTAACCCTCAGCAGGTCGGCTATATTAATGCCCACGGCACCTCCACAGGGGCGGGTGATATCGCCGAGACGCGTGCGATTAAGTCAGTATTTAATGATGACGCTTACCAGATCCCGGTTAGTTCGACAAAATCCATGACCGGTCACCTGTTAGGCGCCGCTGGTGCGGTAGAAGCTATTTTTAGTATCCAGGCATTGTATGAGCAGAAAGTGCCGCCGACGGTTAACCTAGACAATCCTGACGAGGAGTGCGATCTCGATTATGTGCCGCATACCGCACGGGATCTGGCATTTGATATCAGCTTATGTAATTCTTTTGGTTTCGGTGGCACCAATGGGTCGCTGCTTTTCTCGCGGATACGTTAAGAACTTATCCGGCATGCCCGGCGTATTCAATAACGATGGATAAGCGGCACTTTGGCCGCTTATTTTTTATCTGTCATTGTCTCAGAGGCGGCGGCAGGTTGATGAGGCTCAGGTGACTCAGTTTTTGCTCAATAGCAAGCTTGCTTGCAGCATTGATATAGCCGACCGCGGTTTACAGTATGGTGACGGATTCTTCACCACCATCCGGGTGCTTAACGGTGCGTTGCAACTGTGGCCGTTACATTGGCAACGGTTAGCTACGTGCGCCGAACGGCTCGGCTTTGCAGGCTTTAACACGGTAGCCATGCAAGCGCAATTGAGCGCAGATAGCGAACAGCTATTGAGTATGCAGCCGGTCCTTGCTGAAGAACTGGTGTTAAGAATCACGGTAACCCGGGGAGCTGGTGGTCGCGGCTACACACCACCACAAGACCCCAGTTATAACGTATTGCTTAGCCTGAGCCCAATGCCACAAAGCTATCCAATGTGGCGAGCGCAGGGGGTTACACTGGCCCTGAGCCAACAACGGCTGGGCGACCAGCCGATGCTCAACGGACTAAAAACGCTGAATCGTTTAGAGCAGGTGTTACTTAAACAAGAGCTTAGCCAACTGCAGCAACAGGGCTCGCCGGACGATCTACTGGTGCTTGACCAGCGTGGGCATATAGCTGAGTCCACCGCCGCTAACCTGATTTGGAAAAAAGCCGGTCAGTGGTATACACCGGCGCTGCAACACGGCGGCGTGAAGGGGGTCATGTGTCAGTCTTTACAACAGCAACACCGCATCAACGCAGGCGATTACCCTTTAATGCACTTACTTGAAGCTGAGCAGGTGTACCTCTGTAACTCATTGATGGGCGTTGTTGGGGTCAAACAACTGAGGATTGATGCTACAACCGTGCATCACTTTTCGGTATTATCACAGGCTTGCTGTGAATTAACTAAGCGCATAGGCGAAGACGAGTAAACTTATGGTTCGGGTGTTCAAATACATACTAATATTAATCGTTTTACTGGTTGTGCTATTGGGTGCGTCTGTCGCAGGTTTGTACTGGTGGTTTAATCAACCCAGGGTCACCATGCAGGAAGCGGATGTATTCGCGCCGGTGTTATTCGAGGTCCCTCGTGGTAGCCATGGCCGCCAGCTAACCCGGCAACTCGCCGAGCAAGGTTACATTGAGCATGAACAGCTTAACTACCTGGCCGCGCGGCTGTTTTTAGATGCAGACCGTATTCGAGCGGGTGTTTATGCGATTCACCCTGGAGACAGCCCACGCCGGATCTGGGAGCGCATCGTGGCTGGCCAGCAACATCAGTTTCGAGTGACCTTTATTGAGGGTAGTGAGTTTCGTGAGTGGCGTGCGCAGTTAAGTCAGCAGCCTTACCTTGATAGAGTGCTCGATGACCTGTCTGACGAAGAACTGATGCAACGCGTTGCGCCGGACGGTGAATTTACCCATCCTGAAGGCCTCTTCTTCCCGGACACCTATCGTTTTACTGCGGGTACCACTGACCTACAGTTGCTGCGCCAGGCTTATAATCGTATGCAACGAACCCTTGATGACTTATGGCAACAGCGCCAGGAAGGGCTGCCCGTGAGCGCGCCTTATCAGGCGCTGATCCTGGCCTCGATTATTGAGAAAGAAACAGGCGCTGCTCATGAACGCGGACTAGTCGCATCCGTGTTTGTTAATCGCCTGAATACCGGTATGCGTTTGCAGTCAGACCCGACGATTATTTATGGCCTTGGTGAAAACTATCGCGGGGTTATCTATCGCTCTGATATTAATCAGTATACGCCCTATAACACCTACCGAATCAATGGCCTTCCGCCAACGCCGATAGCCATGCCAGGCTACGATGCGATTCATGCAACACTGAATCCCGAGCAGTCTGAGTATTTCTATTTCGTCAGCAGTAACGACGGCCAGCATATTTTCTCGCGCACGCTGGAAGAGCATAATCGTGCGGTTTACCAGTATCAGAGGAATTAATGAGCGGTCAGTTTATTGTTATTGAGGGTCTTGAAGGGGCCGGTAAAAGCAGTGCTGTGGCGGTGATCACAGAATGCCTTGAACACGCTGACATCCCTTTTACCCAGGTGCGTGAACCTGGTGGCACGCCATTAGCCGAAGCCTTACGCGATCTCATCAAACGCCCTTGGGACGAAGATGTGACCGCCGAAGCCGAGTTGTTGGTGATGTACGCCGCACGCATTCAATTAGTGCGCAACGTTATCACACCAGCGCTGGCTCGCGGGCAGTGGGTGATTGGCGATCGTCATGATTTATCCTCCCAGGCGTATCAGGGTGGCGGTCGGCAGTTAGGTGCGGAGCTGTTAGCCACCATTCGTAACGTTAGCCTGGGCAGTTTCCGCCCGGACCTTACGTTGTACCTGGACATAGACCCAGCCGTGGGATTAGCACGTGCACTAGGGCGGGGTGAGCTGGATCGTATCGAACAAGAAGACCTGAGCTTTTTTGAACGCACCAGAGACCGTTACCTGCAGCTTGCTCGCGATGATGAACAGATAAAAATCATTGATGCCAACCAAAGCATGGCTGCAGTCGCAAAAGATATTCGGGATGTCATTGAACGGCATCTGGAGGTTCACAAGTGACCTTACCCTGGCTGCGACCTACCTGGCTGCAACTTATCAGCAGCGCCCAACAAGGCCGGCTAGGCCACGCCATAGGGTTACCCTGGCTGCCTGAGTTGGGCACTGACAAGTTGGCTGAACATCTCAGTCAATGGTTGTTGTGCCAGGCGCCGAATAAGGGGAGCAAAGCATGTGGTCGGTGCAAAAGCTGTTTGCTGGTACATGCGCAGCATCATCCTGATTTCCTTAGGCTTGGAGAGGATAGCGAAAGCAGTATTGGCGTTGATAGCGTGCGTCAGTTGCAACAGCGCTTAAGCAATACTGCACATCAGGGCGGCCATAAGGTTGTATTGCTGGCGAATGCCCATAATATGACGGTTGCGGCAGCGAATGCGTTGTTAAAGACGCTTGAAGAGCCGCCACGAGATAGCACAATTGTGCTTGCGACCAACCGCTGGGACTCTTTGCTGCCAACCGTGCGCAGTCGCCTGCAGCACTATCAGGTGCATGCACCTGGCGTTGAAACACTGGCCCAATGGTTAACCCAGCATGCGCAAACACCGGTGCAAACATCGGAGTCATTGCGCTTGTGGTGTCAACGGCCGCTGCGAGCTCTGGAGGCGTTGCAGCAAGGGCAGGATTTATCCGCATCGCCCCTGGAGGCGGTATTGGGTCTTCAGCCTTTAGCCAAATCCACCAACCAGGCCGCCGACGTCATCGCGTTACTTGATGAGTTTGAAACCTTGTTGCGTGACGCGTTGTGGCTGTCTATGCAAGGTGCAGCGCAGCAGTGCCGCGCGCCGCAACTGGTAGAGGCCGCAGGCTTACAGCGGGCACTGTCCCTTGAGATGATTGCGGTTGCTGACATCGAGCAGGCACTTACAGAGTGCCAGCAGGTACGTCAGCATCTACGCACAGGTCGGGGTTTAAACCCCCAACTTGCGTTACAGCGGGTGATCACCCCATTCTTAGCCAAGCTGCAACCAGCAGCAACCGCCCAAGCGTAAAGGAGTATGAGGTGTTTGTAGATTCTCATTGTCATTTAGATAAAATTAAGCAGGTGCAGCAGGGTGGCCTCGAGCAGGTTCTCGCCAACGCTAAAACTGCAGGCGTGGAACACATGCTATGCGTGGGGGTGACGCTGGATGATTTTTATGCCATGGCAAAACTGGTTGAAGGCCTGCCAAATGTCAGCATGTCGTGTGGATTCCATCCGTTATACGTGGCAAACAACCGCACCGACTATGCTGAGTTGAGCCGAATATGTAAGCGTGACGATATCGTCGCTGTGGGTGAGACCGGCCTTGACTACTATTATGATAAAGAGCATCACGGTCGCCAGCAGGAAAGCTTTGCCCGCCATATTGAATTGGCCAATGAGCTGCGCAAACCGCTGATTATTCACACCAGAGATGCGCGAGAAGACACCATTGCGATGTTAAAGGAAGGCCGAGCAGAGCAGTGTCGCGGCGTTCTCCATTGCTTTACCGAGAATCAATGGATGGCAGATCGCGCATTAGAACTCGATTTTTATATCTCCATTTCTGGCATTGTCACCTTTGCGTCCGCTGATGAATTGCGTGATGTGGTGCGCAACGTGCCATTAGAACGCTTGTTAATCGAAACCGACGCGCCCTGGTTAGCCCCAGTACCTCATCGAGGTAAAGAAAATGAACCAGCCTTTGTCACTGAAGTGGCCCGTTGTGTGGCAGAGCTTCAAGGCGTGAGTGTGGAAGAGGTAGCAGCAGTAACCCGGCGTAATTTCTTTACGCTGTTTGATCGTGCACAAGCAGGCTAACATCGTTTGCCCGTATAGTGGTGGGGAAACTTGAATAAAAAGCAAAAAAAAAAGGCTCGGGAAAAAAAGGGTTCCCGAGCACAGGGGAATGGCTCAAAGGGATTGAGCCGTGCGCTAACTGATAAATTCGAAAGGTAAATTGAGTGTAGAACAGCACTTGTGAATTGCTAGTTTTTTTATACTATGTTTACGTAAAGTTAACTAAGGTCTCTTTTGGGTACATTCTTCAGACGTTTATCAACAAGGCTCTATTTCGTCGTCAGCTTATGTTTCACCATTGCTATGCTAATCCTGATTTCGGTGTCAGTAAAAATTCAGGAACGTATACTGGTGGAAGAGGCGGAGCGAAAGCTCGAGCAGACAGCTGATGTCATTCAGGTGACTTTAGACGTGTTGTTAAATACCCGTCAGCAATCATTACTCAACCTGGCGGAAAACCTGCAACGCTGGGATCAGGTCCAACATCCGACACTTGCCGACGACGCAGCGCTCAAGCAGCTGTTTGACCATTTGTGGGTGATTAACGTGAATGGAGACGTCGTCGATGAGTGGCCAAGTCTGGGTGCGGTGCGCGAGCATTTGAATGTGTCCCAACAAAGCATGTTTACTAAGGTTAAAAATGGCAGTCCATTCGTTTTAACCGCGCCACAACCTTCCTATTACAACAACGAACCTGTCGTTCATGCGGTCGTGCCGATGTTCGAACACGATGGTAGTTTTCTCGGTGCCGTGGTGGGGGCGTTCTCCCTGCACAATAATATTGTCTTAAATCAAATTGTCACCACCCGGATTGGTCGTAGCGGCTATGTGGCAATCGCGGACAATCAAGGATACCTGGTGGGGCATCCTGATAGACGCTTGATTGGTTTACGTTTGGGGCCTGACCAGTCACCGCTCTTGCATCGAGCCATCGACCACGGCTGGGAAGGCGTAGGGCGCACACCGGGTGCCCAGGGTGACGAGATGATTCAGGCAGTCAGACCATTGCGCAGCGGCCACTGGATTGTGGGGGTGCAGATGAGTGTGAATGAGGCCATGGAACCTGCCCACCAGGTGCGCAATATTCAGTGGGCCCTGGGTGGCGCGGCGCTACTGGTCAGCCTGATTCTATTATCGATTATTCTTAATTCCTACCTAGGCCCGCTGCGTCGTTTAAAAGATGAGGTAGAGGCCATTCAAACCGGTAAACAAAAGCAACTTACTGAACCTGGCATTAACGAGTTGCGGCAATTGGTTTACCGTTTCAATAATTTACTCGCGCAAAATGAAACTACTCAGCAAACATTGCGGCAGCGCCAGGCATACCTTGATCAAATCCTGGCAACCTCATCGGTGGGTCTGTTCATGGCTGACACTCAGGGTAGGATTCAATATGTTAACCAACGCTTAACTGAAATCACCGGTTACTCGGCGGAAGAGCTTAAGCGCGATGGATTCGTTAAGCAACTGACCGCTGCGCAACGGAGTAACTTCGTTGCGCAGATGCGCCATGCGCTGGAGTTTGAGATCTCGGTGAGTATCGAGATCCAGTTACGTCATCATGAAGGCAACCTGGTTTGGTTGCGAATCGAAACCTCACCGGTGAAAGTTGAAAGCAAGTGTATTGGTCATGTTGGCACCATCACGGACACAACCTCCCAGCGCGCCACTATTGATGAACTCCACCACGCCGCACACGAAGACACGTTAACCGGGGTACTCAATCGACGGGGCATTGAGAAGGTGATGAGCAGCGCATTTGAACGCGCGCGCAAGCATGAACAGTCGCTACTAGTGGTGGCATTAGACCTGGATAACTTCAAACAGGTCAATGATACCTTCGGCCATGCCTATGGTGATTATGTGTTAGTCGAGGTGGCGAAACTGATGGGTCGATTTACCCGCGATAGTGATTTCGTCGGCCGTATCGGGGGGGATGAGTTTATAATTGGCTTACCAAACTGCCCATTGGAACGTGGTGAGCGTATGGCTGAAGAACTGATTCGTGGCATGCAGTCTCTTAAGACACCCCAACAGGAGCCTGCCGGGGTAAGCGTGAGTATTGGTATCAGCGCTATTAATAAGGATGACCAGAATTACCTGGCGATTATTAAGCGAGCAGATCATGCGGCCTATGAGGCAAAACGTATGGGCCGCAATCGTTACGTGAGTAATTAAAAGTGAGCTCTGGCTAGTGGTCTTTGGTCAGTTGTTCAAGCCGGCTTCTGGGATTAACTGTAAGCTCACCACGCAGCGACTGTTCCAGTGCTGCTTTCAGGTCACGCCCGTGGTCACCACGACTCAGTAAATAATGCAGCTTGGTGAGGGCAGCCTCGATGGTCATGTCCTGCCCACTGACCACGCCAATGTTCGCCAACGCATTGCCTGTGGCGTAGCCTCCCATATTGACGGTACCTTTATAGCACTGAGTACAGTTCACTACCGTAACGCCGCTTTCAATAGCGTGCTTGAGACTGTCCAGTAGCTCTCCACTTTGCGGCGCATTACCAACCCCATAGCTTTGCAGAATCAACGCTTTCACCGGTTGCTGAACCAGGCTGCTGATGATTTTTGCACTCATCCCGGGATACAAAGTGACAACGCCGATTTCCTGCGGGGTTACCGGCTGCACATGCAGGCTTTGCTGCACATTGATACCAAGTTCCCCGGTGAGTAATTCAATCGCGATGCCGGCCTTAATCAGCGCTGGATGATTGGGTGATGAAAATGCATCAAAACCATCAGCATCGGATTTGGTGGCGCGATTGCCGCGAAATAAACGGTTATTGAAAAATAACGTCACTTCATGGATTGGGTAGTATGCAGCCAGATATAAAGCGTTGAGCAGATTAATCTGCCCATCTGAACGCAGTGCAGCTAAAGGGATCTGCGAACCTGTGACGATAACCGGTTTATCCAGGTCCTCGAGCATAAACGACAGCGCTGAAGCGGTATACGCCATCGTGTCTGTACCATGGAGTATCACAAAGGCGTCGTAGTCGGCGTAGTGCGTTTGAATATCATCGGCGATGCGTTGCCAGTCGGCCGGTGCCATGTCAGACGAATCCATCAGTGGCGTGTATTCGTTGATTACGAATGAAGGCATTTCCGGGCGGGTAAATTCTGGTAGTTTGGCGACGGTTTCGGTGAGGAACCCCGGCGCAGGGACATAACCCTGCGCCGATTTTTTCATTCCGATAGTACCGCCGGTATACGCGACATATACGCGTTTACGAGCATGCTTATCCAATATTAATCAACCTTGCATTGTAGACAGCGGATGTAAACGCCGTCTGGGGCAGTAAATTCATTAAGAATTTTTACATCTTGCCAAACCTGCATCAAGGCCTTTTCTGCCATGCCAGTAGGTGTATTGGCTTCTTGTTTCGGCATCCAGGCTGCAGCGGTGCCAAACATCTCAGCGAGGAATGCTTCAAACGGCGAGACCGGTGCTTCAGGCCAACCCACCTTAAACTCATCTTCATCTAATTCTGCCAAAGTAGCAGCGCGGGCGATGGCTAGATCAATTTCACCTAAAGCATCTACTAAACCTCGGTCAAGGGCAGCCTGGCCGGTCCATACCCGACCTTGAGCAACCTCATGCACGGCGGCAGGGGACATATTACGCGCCTCTGCGACCAGCTCAAGAAAGTCCGTGTAGGTCTGTTCAATTGAACTTTGAATCATGTGCTCAGCCGCTGGGTCAAGAGACTTACCCAGGTTCAGGTAAGGCAATTCTGTGGTCGACAAGCCGTCGGTATTGATACCAATGTAATCAAGACTGTCTTCAAACGTCATCAACAGACCAAATACACCGATAGAACCGGTGATGGTAGTTGGCGCTGCGATAATCTCGTCCGCACCAGCAGCGATCCAGTAGCCACCAGAAGCAGCGGTGGAGCTCATCGAGGCAATCACAGGCTTGCCAGCTTTGCGTAGCTCTAGGACTTCCTGACGAATAATCTCAGACGCAAATGCACTACCACCCGGGCTGTCAATTCGCACTACAACGGCTTTGACATCGTTATCATGACGCGCATCACGTAGTTGCGCTGCCAAGGTATCACCACCAATTTCACCAGCGCGACGTGAGCCATCCATAATCACACCACGGCCGACAATCACCTCGACCCGAGGGCGGTTATCCATTGCGTCCTGAATAGGACTTGCGCTCGAGCGTAACGCGCGCAGATAGTCATTGTAAGTAATGTGACGATAGGTGTTTTTATCGGTGTCTAAACCCGACAGGTTAATCAGTTCGCTGCGCATGCCTTCACGTGAGCGCAGATCGTCCACCAGGTTAGCGGCGATGGCGAATTGGGCCTGATTGTTATTGGCCTGACTGAGCAGGTTCATATAATCGTCAATCTGGCCTGAGGTTATTTGCGAATCTAAATTACGATTACGTTGCACGCCATTCAGGAAACTTGTCCATTGCTCATTGAGCCAG
The DNA here is from genome assembly GCA_020832105.1 of Idiomarina sp. Lineage (GTDB taxonomy): Bacteria > Pseudomonadota > Gammaproteobacteria > Enterobacterales > Alteromonadaceae > Aliidiomarina. The sequence goes on along the minus strand of JAFIFH010000059.1, from coordinate 9,648 downwards.
GCTTCATTGGCCTCACGCGCTTCTTCAGACATGTCATCACGCATGAAGGGTTCAACCGCCGACTTGTATTGTCCAACCTGGAAGATATGTGGGTTTATTTTCAGGTTTTCCAGCAGGTCTTTGAAATACATCTGGTAGTAATGCAAGCCATCCAGCGCAACCGCACCCATCGGGTTGAGGTAGATGGTATCTGCGTGACTGGCCAGAAAATACTGGTTCTGGGTATAGTAGTCACCCACTGCGATTACCGGCTTACCGGTGTCACGAAATGCGTTCAGATGATCTCCCACCAGCATCATTTTGCTTAAACCACCACCGGCGAAATAACGCAAATCGAGCACGATGCCATTAATGCGATCATCCTGCGCCGCTTCGTCAATGGTCGACAACAGGTGATAGAGATTGACTTCCGGCATATCGGCGCCACTGTTGAATGCTTCCTGAAAGAACAAATCAGCAGGGGAGATATAGGTTTCTTCCTCCACCAGGTTGCCCCGCAGGTTCAGCACCAGCAGGCTATCTTCAGGCACCTGTGGAACATCTTCACCGCTGGAGATCATTGCGATAATCAGAATCAATATTGAAAAGAAGATGACATTTAATAAAACAATGCGAATACCATTAACAAACAGCCAAATTTTTCGCAAAAGACTTCTTAAAAACTTCATACAAGCAACCTGTGGGCGCGCATGCGCATAAGTAAAATAACAGCTTCGTATAGTAGCTAAAAAGCGCGCTCGAGGCACCTCAAAGTTTGTAACAAAAGCCTTCGGCTATGCTATGGTGCTGCGCATGCAAAAATCTACTATTTACCTAAAGGTTTACCATGGACGCAATTAGCCTACTCACTCAACGTTCTTCGATGCCACGCTTGATTGCACCCGCACCTGATGATGCTGCAATGACGTTGATTAAACGCGCCGCGTTACGGGTACCTGACCATATGAACCTGATGCCTGTGCGTTGTGATCTTGTCCTTGGGGACGACCTTTCCCGGCTGGGGAAGCTATTTGCCCAGGCGGCAGCGCATGAAGAAGGGTTTAACGAGCGGGATCGCCAGCGTGCCGCGCAGCTACCGCTACGTGCACCGCTTATCATTGTGGTCAGCACTGTCTATGAAGCACATCCATCGGTGCCAGCCCTTGAACAATATGCGACAGCGGCCTGTGCCACCATGGCTATGCAACAGGCTTGTTTTACCCTGAACTACGGTGCGATATGGCGCAGTGGTGCCTATGCCCAGTCGGCTATGATCAAGCAGGGATTGGGAATCAGCCAGGACAATGAGATCGTTGGCTTTTTGTATATTGGCACACCTGCAGTACCGACGCCGATTAAGCCAGAGCGTAGTAAAGATATCTTTCAACCGGTGAACATCCATATAAATGAAGAGAAGTAGATATTAATGCATTTTTAATGCATAAAAATTCTTTACTTCGGTTTTTTCATTGGTTACCATGCCTGCACATTTGCAATAGCGGACGGGCAGGGCGTGGTGCACCATCTTCAGCAACAAGACAATTCAGCAACAAACAGCAAGGCATGGGTTCTAGGCGCCAGCGGTTATACCGGCGCGGAACTGTGTCGACTGCTCAGTGGCCACCCCGGTATTGAGCTGTGCGCTGCATATTCATCAGACGCTGCCAATAGTGGTCCGTTAACTGCGCTATACCCGGCGTTGGCAGGCAAGGTCAATATTGATTTGCAGGCATGGTCTGACAGCTTTATCGCTGACGCTAACGATATTGACATGGTGTTTCTCGCCTTACCTCATGAGGTCAGTCATCAACTGGCGGCTAAGTTTCTTCAGCAAGGTTGCTGTGTGTTTGATTTATCGGCAGCATTTCGCTTGACCAACTTGAATAACTACCCACTTTATTATGGTTTTCCCCATGCCCATCAAGCGCTGCTGCAACAACGCATATACGCCCTGACAAGTGGCGGTATGGCTCTGGCCGGTGGCGACGCGGACAGCTGGCAAACCACTAACTTATTCAGTATGCCTGGCTGTTACCCCACAGCAGCGACCCTGGCTTTACAGCCGTTGGTTGCGGCGGATCTGCTACTTACGCAACAAATGCCAGTCATCACCGCCGTCAGCGGTGTCTCCGGTGCAGGGCGCAAGGCGAGTCTGCAGACCAGCTTTTGTGAGGTCAGCCTGCGCCCCTACAATGTGCTTGAACATCGCCACCAGTGTGAGATTGAGCAAAACCTGGGGTGTAATGTGATCTTTGTGCCTCAGCTTGGCAACTTCAAGCGTGGGATTGTCGCTATCTGTGCCGCGCAGCTTAAAGCTGGCGTCAGTCAGCACGATGTCGATGAAGTATTTGCGCAGAGCTACACAGACAGCCCCAGCGTGCGCATGCGCCAGGTACCTCCGCAAATTGATGATGTCGCAATGACTGCGTTTTGCGATATCAACGTTACCGTGTCCGGCAGCCGGGTTGTGGTCGTCGCAGCGCTGGACAACTTACTTAAGGGAGCGGCCTCACAGGCCATTGAAGCGGCCAATCTGAAATTCGCTCAACCACAGATGGCGGGCTTGTTATGAAAGATTCAGCCAATACCCCTTTAGTGATTAAAATTGGCGGGCGGGCGCTTGAAAATGTGTCCCGGTTAGACAATTTATTTCAGCGAATCGCCAGCCTTGCGACCCAACGCCCCTGTGTCCTTGTGCACGGTGGCGGCAACCAGATTGATCAATGGCTGCAACAATTCAACCGACCGCTTGAGAAACAACATGGTTTGCGCATCACACCAGCGCAGGACATGCCTGTTGTTGCCGGGGTGCTTGCCGGTGCGCTCAATGTACAGTTGGTGGCGACTTTTAATCATGCGGTTGGCCATATTCAGAATGCGCCTAAAGCGATGGCTGTGGGTGTGTCTCTGGCTGACGCAGGCTGGTGCACACTTGCCCATGACAGTCCCCGTGGTGCTGTTGGCGCCCCAATTATAAAAGACTCTAGCGCCAGCTATTTATTGCATCTACTGGCGGGCGGGCTAATTCCCGTGGTGTGTTCTATCGGTTCGCTGAGTGATGGGACCTTGGCAAATGTGAATGCAGACCTTGCGGCAGCAGCGGTCGCAGGGGTGCTCGGCGCAGAGCTACTGCTACTGACCGATGTAGACGCCATTTTGAATAAAAATGGCGAGATTATCGAAAACATTAGTGCAGTAGACGCACTCGCGTTGATCGCCGATGGCACCGTGATCGGCGGTATGCGAATAAAGCTTGAAGCAGCCGTTCAGGCGGCACAACTATCACGACGAAGCACCGCGGTAGCAGCCTGGTATAGCCAGGCTGCGCTTACCGCACTCCTCAATGGCCAGGCAACGGCCACCCGTATTTTTGCGTAAATTCACCCTCAGCAATATGGCAGCCAAAGCCAGCAACGGGTGAAACATACATCGCTACCATTATTTAGTTGGACTGTTCATGATGCAATCAAACAATCATCCGCAAACTTCTACAGTGCCGGCCCTGGCGGCCAGTTCCTGTTTGTCACTATTCAATCTCAGTGCAGGGCAAATAGCTCAGGTGCTTAGCCTTGCACATTCGATGAAAGCAGCCCCACATAACTACCGACATTGCTTGCAGGGTAAATCTATTGCGCTGCTTTTCGAAAAGCCAAGCCTACGTACCCGGGTCAGTTTTGATGTCGGTATTCACCAACTTGGCGGTCATGCTGTGTATCTGGATGCAAAACAGGTTGGCCCGGGCTCACGTGAAACCGTCACCGATATTGCCAACAATCTGGCTTGCTGGACCCACGCGATAGTGGCCCGGGTGTTTGACCACAGCACGCTTGTGCAACTAGACAAGGCAAAGGTTCCGGTGGTCAACGCACTATGTGACCAACACCACCCCTGCCAAACCCTGGCAGATTTACTCACCTTGCAAGAGTTGTTTGGGGATGATTTGTCACCACTAAAGATCGCCTACGTTGGCGATGGCAATAATGTATGTCAGTCGTTGATGGTGGGGGCGGCGGCACTCAATATTCCGTTGCAGGTATTCACCCCTGCGCAAATGGCACCAAAACAGAGTTTTATTCAACAATTAAATTCTGCCTACCCACAGCACCGGATAGTCATCCGGGACGACATTGCCAATGCTGCAGAGCTTGATGTTATTTACACCGACACCTGGATATCCATGGGAGAGGACCCCGCTGCGAGCGCCAGCAAAAAACAACAACTGGCGGCGTTTCAGGTGAATGCTGATTTACTCAAGCAAACTGGCGCCCACCACGTGATGCATTGTCTACCCGCCCACCGTGACGAAGAAATAAGCAGCAGCGTGTTAGATGACCAGCTTGATCTGGTACTACGCCAGGCAGAAAACCGGATGCATGCGCAAAAAGCTTTGCTCGCCCTGATTTTGAATGAGGATTTATAATGAACTATAGCACCGTTAACGACCAAAACGTCAATCCACAAAAAGTGGTTCTCGCCTACTCAGGTGGGCTCGATACGTCCGCCATTGTACCCTGGCTTAAAGAGACCTATCACTGTGAGGTCATCGCTTTTGTGGCTGATGTAGGGCAAGGCGACGCAGAGCTTGAGGGTATAGAGGAGAAGGCCAGACAGTCCGGCGCAAGCGCCTGCTACATTATCGATTTAAAAGAGAAAATGCTGCAGGATGTCGTGGTACCCGCAATGCAGGCTGGGGCAATCTATGAAGGTGACTACCTGCTGGGTACCGCCCTGGCGCGGCCGGTGATCGCTCAGGCTCAAGTTGAGCTTGCCCTTGAACTGGGTGCCGACGCGGTATGCCACGGCTGCACCGGTAAAGGCAACGATCAGGTGCGTTTTGAAGGTACCTATGCGGCATTGGCACCGCAGTTACAAGTGATAGCGCCGTGGCGCGAATGGCCCTATAAATCACGCGAAGATTTACTCAACTACTTAGCTGAGCGCAATATTCCATGCGCTGCGAGTAAAGATAAAATGTACAGTCGAGATGCGAACTTATGGCATATATCCCATGAGGGTGGGGAGCTTGAAGACCCCTGGCAATCGCCGACCGATAAAGTCTGGACCTTAAGCCAAAGCCCACAGCAGGCACCGGAGCAGAGCGAGAGCATCACCCTGAAATTTGTCCAGGGTAGCTTAAGCGCTGTGAATGGCCGCCACGGCAGCCTGAGTTCGATGTTAACCGAGCTTAATGTGGTGGGCAGTAAGCATGGTGTTGGCCGGATTGATATTGTTGAAAACCGTTTAGTTGGGATGAAATCACGTGGCTGTTATGAAACACCTGGCGGTACTTTATGGTACACCGCATTACAGGGCTTAGAGCAACTTACCCTGGATCGCCCTAGTGTGCAGCTACGTAAATATCTGGGCAACCAACTGGCGCTGGTGCTGTACGACGGTCAATGGTTTACCCCGGTACGTAAAGCACTTTGTGTGGCGGCTGCGGAGCTGGCCAAAGCGCTAACCGGTGAGGTGGTGTTGACGCTGTACAAAGGCCGCGCCGTAGTGAGCCAGCGCCGTTCACCCCAAAGTTTGTATTCAGAGGCTTTTGCGACCTTTGAAGACGATGAGGTCTACAATCAAAAAGACGCCGCCGGCTTTATTCGTTTGCATAGCCTACCAAGCCGCATTCGGGCGTTACATAACCAGCAAGGTCATCCTGCGAAGGAGGGTTTATGAGTATGTGGGGCGGGCGCTTTAGTGCGCCCACAGCCGATATTTTTACCCAGTTTAATGACTCATTACCGTTTGATTATGTGCTGGCACCCTTCGAAGTTATCGCCTCAAAGGCCTGGGCTGAGGCTTTACAGGGCGCAGGCATTGTAACTGCGGACGAGTGTGCTCGACTGCAACAGGGGCTCGATGAGATTGCTATAGAGCTGGGTAAAACGCCGGATTTACCAGTGCGTGACCGGGCGGAAGATATCCATAGCTGGATTGAACTTAAGTTACAGGACAAACTTGGTGCGGTAGGCCGTAAGCTCCACACCGGCCGCAGTCGCAATGATCTGGTGGCTACCGACCTGCGGTTATGGCTGAAGCATAGCCTTGGCGAGACCCAGCAGGCGTTGTTGCAGTGTATTCAGGCTTTATTGAAATTTGCCAAGGCTCATCAACACGCGGTGATTCCGGGTTACACCCATTTACAACGTGCACAGCCTGTATTAGTGGCCCATTGGGCGCTTGCCTACGTTGAGATGCTTGAGCGCGACCTGCTGCGGTTACAAGCATGCCTTAAGCATATGGACCAGTCACCACTGGGTTGCGGCGCATTGGCAGGCACTGGTCTGGCGATTGATCGCGAGCAACTGGCGTTAGCCATGGGGTTTAACAGTGCCTGTGAGAACAGTCTGGATGCGGTGTCTGATCGTGATTTTGTGATCGAAGCCCTAAGCCTGGCCAGCCTGTCGATGGTCCACCTGTCTCGCTTGTGTGAGGACGTGGTGTTTTACTGTTCCGGAGAGGCGGGGTTCTTCAAGCTTGGTGATGCCATTAGCAGTGGCTCTTCGCTGATGCCGCAGAAGAAAAACCCGGATGTATTTGAGCTAATCCGTGGTAAAGCGGGTCGAGTTGCGGGCCATTTGCAAGCCATGCTGATGACGGTAAAAGGGCTACCCCTGGCTTATAACAAGGACCTTCAGGAAGACAAAGAGGGTCTCTTTGATGGCATGTTACAGTGGCAGAACTCGCTCAACATTCTCGCCTACAGTCTGTCTCATATTGAGGTTGACCAACAAGCCGGAGAGCAGGCTGCAGAGCTCGGATATGCTAATGCGACAGATCTCGCCGACTACCTGGTACGTCTTGGCATACCGTTTCGTGATGCCCATGAACAAAGCGGTGCACTGGTGCTGTTCGCTATCGAGAAAGGCGTTGCACTGGGCGAACTCAGCCTGGAAGACATGCAACAGGTTAACTCTGAGATAGAGCAGGGCGTCTACAAGGTACTTCAACTCGAAGCTGGCTTACAGGCGCGTAACGCCCTCGGGGGCACGTCCCGAGCACAAGTGAGAAGTGCATTGCTGCGCGCCGAGTTGCAGTTTAATGCGCAAAAAGCCGAGCTCAAGCACGTGCGTCAGGCACGCTTGTCCGACGTCGATGCGATATATGAGCTGATCACTTACTGGACTGGTAAAGGTGAGCATCTACCGCGGCCAAAAGCCGATATTATGCAAGCCATTCATACCTTTGCAGTGGTTGAAGAGAATCATCAGGTGGTCGGTTGTGCGGCGCTCTATGTATACGGTACCGGACTTGCCGAAATTCGCTCACTGGGTCTCAAACCTGGTCTTGAAGGTAAGGGGCTGGGTGGCGCGATTGTGCAATTTTTAATGGGCCAGGCGCGTGAACTGCACATTAATCGTGTCATCGTGTTGACCAGGGCTGCTGAATTTTTCCGTCGTCTGGGTTTTAAAGATGCGGACAAATCTCGCTGGCCTGAGAAGGTTATGAAAGATTGTGAGCTGTGCCCACGTAAACACAATTGTGATGAAAGTGGCCTCGAGTTCTGGATTAATCCACAGGTGTCCACCCGAATCGAGCTATTGACCCAATAGAAAAGGGCAGGTGAAGACCTGCCCTTTTGTTTGCAACGCTGGGTTGCCGTTATTTAAAACTCTGCGTTCGCTTTGTCTAGAACTCTGCGTTCTTGGGCGAACGTGGGTAAGGTATCACGTCACGGATATTGGTCATGCCAGTGACATAGGCAACCAGGCGCTCAAAGCCGAGGCCGAAACCTGCGTGTGGCACGGTGCCATAACGACGTAAATCGCGATACCAGCTGTATTCTTCAAACGGCAGGTCCATTTCGCGCAGGCGCTGATCAAGCAAATCCAAGCGCTCTTCACGGGCACTCCCACCGATAATTTCGCCGATACCCGGGGCTAACACATCCATCGCCGCAACAGTTTTGCCATCTTCGTTCTGGCGCATATAAAACGCTTTGATGTCCCGCGGATAATTTTTCAGAATCACCGGCGCACCCACATGTTCTTCAGCCAGGTAGCGCTCGTGCTCGGATTGCAGGTCAACACCCCACTCAACCGGGTAGTCGAAGGTTTTGCCGCAGTTTTTCAAAATTTCGATGGCGTCAGTGTAATCCATATGCACAAAGTCATTGTCAATAACGTGCTGCAAGCGTGTCACTGCTTCTTTGTCGATACGCTCGGCGAAAAACGCCATGTCGTCAGCGCGCTCTGCTAAGACCGCTTTAAATACATACTTCAGCATGTCCTCAGCCAGTTTGGCGACATCATCAAGATCTGCAAAAGCGACTTCTGGTTCAATCATCCAGAACTCAGCCAGGTGACGGCTGGTGTTGGAGTTCTCTGCACGGAAAGTAGGGCCGAAGGTGTACACCTTCGACAGGGCAGAGGCGAACGCTTCGACGTTGAGCTGGCCAGACACGGTGAGGAAGGCTTCTTTACCAAAGAAGTCCTGGCTGTAATCCACATCACCTTTATCCGTGAGTGGAAGATTCGCCATATCTAAGGTAGAAACACGGAATAATTCACCGGCGCCTTCAGCGTCACTGGTGGTAATGATCGGCGTGCTAATCCAGTAGTAGCCATGCTCGTGGAAAAATCGATGTACCGCCTGGGCCAGACAATGACGTACACGGGTCACAGCCCCGGCAACATTGGTCCGTGGGCGCAGGTGAGCGAACTCACGCAGGTACTCCATGCTGTGGCGTTTTGGTGCCATCGGGTAGGTGTCTGGGTCTTCAACCCAACCATACACATGAACTTTAGTTGCCTGCAACTCAAAATCCTGGCCCTGGCCCGCAGATTCTGCCACGGTGCCGGTCACGGCAATGGCACAACCTGTGGTCAGCTTCTGCACTTCGCTGCTGTAATTGTCGAGCTCATTAGGTGCAACTGCCTGGATGGCGTCAAAACAGGAGCCGTCATGGACATTAACAAAGGAGATGCCCGCTTTCGAGTCGCGACGGGTTCTTACCCATCCGCGTACAGTCACTGTCTCTCCCAGTTCAAACTGACCGGCGAGGACATCCTTTACAGCAGCATATTGCATCAATCATTTACTCCGCTTCAGATTCTGTATAGATTAATTATTTGGGATGCTATGTTACCGTGCTTTGCGCTAGACTCAAGTAGCGAACGGGCGAAATGTATGCAAAATCAATAAAAAACGCAGCCCAAACAGCCTAAGGGGACAACCCATGCCACAAACGCGCTCGTCATCGGCCTCACTTGCCACATTAAAGACGCTCAATAAAGTACTTGGGGTTTTAAGTATGGTGGGGTGGTTGTTCTTCATTGTCGCCCTGTACATGTTCCACTATGCCACGCCTGACCCTGATAATTTCTACGACACCATCTTGGGTACCAGGCCAGATCAGCTAGGCAGTGCAAGCCATGCTGATCTCTTCGTATTTTTTATGAGCGTTGGCATTCTGATAACGCTGATTGCGCTGGCACTGAATATATATCTGTACCGCGCTCGACGTACTCATATTTGGATCAACCTGATGTTGCTGATCTTAACCAGCGTGTCGATCCTGTTTTATTTCCTGCGCGCTGGCGCCTAGCAAGATGAGCTACAGTGCGCCAGCCGGGTACATAGATGGTGCATCGCCGCCGTGAGCTGGGTGAGCTCATTCGCCTCGATGATATAAGGTGGCATGACATACAGCAATCGGCCAAAGGGACG
>JAFIFH010000057.1 GCA_020832105.1 Idiomarina sp. | reverse complement strand
ATTCGCCTAATAACTCATAGCGACCGATGCCATCCACCCGCACCAGCATGGTGTGACCGCCAGACACTAGCAAGGCGACAAAAGGAAATGGCGGTGTGTCCTCTTCTAACATCGGCGCCAGCAAGTGCCCTTCCATATGATGAACCGCCAACGCAGGTACATTCCAGCCAAAAGCAATACTGCGCCCGATACAGGCCCCCACCATCAACGCACCCACCAGGCCGGGCCCCGCGGTGTAAGCAACCCCATCGATTTGCTCAGCCGAGGTATTGGCATTCGCCAGCGCCCGCTTAATCAGTGGCAGGGTTTTACGCACATGATCGCGAGAGGCCAGCTCTGGCACTACGCCGCCATAGTCTGCGTGCAACTTCACCTGGCTGTACAGCTCGTGTGACAACAACCCGAGTTCGGTGTCATACACAGCAATGCCAGTTTCATCACAGGACGTTTCAATACCTAATACACGCATGGTTTAGCGATATCCTTCAATGTTTTCAATCAGAGCGAGCAAGCGAGGGGCTATTTTACCCTAAACCGCCCGCGTGTGACCATGCCAGAGGCGACTTTAAGCAGCCTAGTAGGCCGCTTGTTTACCAAGAATCCGTTGCACCGCCTCTTCGTCGACCTCGTTACGCTGGCGCAATCGCATCAACGCCTGCTCCATAGTTTGCATGCCATGGGCCGCACCGGTTTGTACCGACGAGTACATCTGCGCCACTTTGTCTTCGCGAATCAGGTTTTTAATCGCTGGCGTCGCCACCATAATTTCATGGGCTGCCACCCGACCACCTTCAGGGCGCTTCAATAGTAACTGTGACACCACCGCGCGTAACGACTCCGACAACATTGATCGCACCATCGATTTTTCATCCCCGGGGAACACATCGACAATGCGGTCAATGGTCTTTGGCGCGGACGTCGTATGTAAGGTCGCAAAAACCAGGTGACCCGTTTCCGCCGCTGTCATCGCTAAACGGATGGTTTCCAGGTCACGTAATTCGCCCACCAGAATCACGTCCGGGTCTTCACGCAGCGCAGATCGCAGCGCCGCATTAAAACTCAGGGTGTCGCGGTGCACTTCACGTTGATTCATTAAACTGCGCTTGTTCTCATGCACAAACTCAATCGGGTCTTCGATGGTTAAAATATGCTGCTGACGAGTCTCATTAATGTGGTTAACCATTGCCGCCAAGGTGGTGGATTTACCCGAGCCCGTTGGGCCAGTCACTAACACCAAACCCCGATGCAGTTCAGCCAGATCCTTAAGTACGTCCGGCGCATTGAGCTCATCTAGCGTCAGTACGCGTTCTGGAATGGTTCGAAAGGCCGCTGCAGGCCCGCGTTGCTGATGAAAGGCATTAACCCGAAAACGTGCAAGATGAGGGATCTGATAGGCAAAATCCGTTTCCAGCTCGTCATTAAATTCCTTTTGCTGCCCCTCATGCATAATGCTGAGCAACATCTCGCGCACTTCATCTGTGCCCAACACCTCTTCACCGGCCTTGATAACCTCACCGTCTACCCGCATTAAAGGGGGAGAGCCTGCTGAAATATGCAAGTCAGATGCTTTTGCCTGCACGCTACGCTCGAGTAATTGTTTAATATCCATGTGCTGTGTCCTAAGCCCGGTAAATGTTATCATCCTAACTGAAAGATGCTGATTCGCGAAGGAAAACTCAGATGACAATAGCGGATTCAAACGCCCCCGACGACAGTCGCCAAGGGCAGATTGAACAGGCAATTAGGCAAGTGACCGCACTGATTGGTAAGGCGTGTGACGCAAGTGAGCGCTCGCCACAACAGGTTCGCTTACTGGCGGTCAGTAAGACCAAGCCAGAAAGTGATATCCGCGCTGCCTATCAGGCTGGGCAACGTGAGTTTGGTGAGAATTACGTGCAGGAAGGCGTCAGTAAAGTGCAGGCGATGACCGATCTAGCGGATATTACATGGCATTTTATTGGCCCACTGCAGTCCAATAAAACCAAAGATGTGGCACAGAACTTTGCCTGGATGCACAGCCTGGACCGGCTTAAAATTGCCCGACGTTTAAATGATCAACGGATGAAAGGTCAACCACCCTTGCAGGTGCTGATCCAGGTGAATATTGATGATGAGCATTCTAAAGCTGGGATCAACCTTACTGAAGTTGCAAGCTTCGCCGCGGCTTTGCAAGCGTTCGACCAGTTAACCCTGCGTGGGCTGATGGCGATTCCACGTGCAGACGCCACCCCCGAACAGCAAGCACAAAGCTACGGGGCGTTCCAGCAGGCGTTTGGCAATTTACAGGCAAGCTACCCGCAGGTTGATACGCTATCCTTAGGGATGAGCAACGATTTGGATGCCGCGATTCAGCACGGTTCAACCATGGTGCGTATCGGCACCGCGATTTTTGGTAAACGAGACACATAAGGACAAGATTTATGGCGAATACGCGTAAGATTGCATTCATTGGCGCAGGCAACATGCCGCAAAGTATCATCGGCGGCATGGTCCGCGGTGGTTTCCCAGCGTCCTCTATCTACGCAAGTAATCCAAGCCGCCCGAAGCTGGATACACTTGAACAAAAGCATGGCATTCACACCAGCCAGGACAACCTCGAAGTCGTTAACGCTGCGGATGTCATTGTACTCTCAGTCAAACCCCAGCTGATGGCGGACGTCTGCGCGCACTTGCGTGAACATGTCAGTGATTTGGATAGTAAATTAGTGATCACCATTGCTGCGGGTATTCGTATTGAAAAGTATCATCAGTACCTGGGTGATAACGTTAGTATGGTCCGAGTAATGCCAAATACGCCATCGCTAGTCGGCGAAGGTGTTTCTGGTATTGTAGCTGACCCGAGCGTCAGCGAAGACGATAAAGCCTTTGTCACCGAAGTATTTGATTACGTAGGTAAAACCATTTGGGTTAAAGATGAAGACGGGATTGACGTGCTTGGTGCAGTGGCAGGCAGTGGACCGGCTTATTTCTTCGAGTTTATGGCCGGCTTACAAAAAGTTGCTGAGGAACTTGGCTTTAACAGTGAAGACGCCCGCGCCATGGTCCAGCAAACTGCTCTGGGTGCTGCGCAAATGGCAAGCCAAAGCGAGTTAACTCTGGTTGAGCTGCGCAAGCAGGTCACCAGCAAAGGCGGCTCCACCGCAAAAGGTGTTGAAGCTTATCAGCAAGCAGGCCTTGACGATATTTCAGAGCGTGCGGTAAAAGCTGCAGTGGCTCGCAATCAGGAAATGGCGAAACTGTTCTAAGCGTGCTTTAGGCAGACTAATTTAATTGAGAAGGTTGATATAGATGAACGAAGGTGCGCTGTTTTTAGTCCAGACGTTATTTAATTTGTACATTATGGCGGTGGTGCTACGCATATGGTTACAACTGGCCCGGGCTGATTTCTTTAACCCATTGAGCCAGTTTGTTGCACGCGTCACAAACCCCCTGATCAAACCCCTGGAGCGGGTCATCCCGTCTAAAGGCCGGCTGAATCTGGCTGCGGTGTTGCTGGGTATTGTACTCAGTATCATAGCAATATATGTCCGCGGGACCATGATGGGCGCCAATATTGAGATGGTCCCGTTAATGATCGTGGGGGTGCTGAGCTTTGTCAGTATTACCTTGCAGTTAATGTTCTGGATTATCTTCATTCGCGCGATTCTGAGCTGGTTTAGTCAGGGCGGAAACCCATTGGAGCTGGTCATGCATCAGTTGACCGAGCCGTTATTACGGCCTGTGCGCCGAGTGATTCCGGCCATTGGCGGTCTTGATTTATCGGTATTGTTCGTGTTGCTGGGTATTCAGTTCTTACGCATTTTAATTGGCGTATAAATAATAGAGGTTATGTGGTCATGAAAAAGCGCATCGTTAATTTGTTTTCGGCCTTTGGGCTGCTATTGGTGTCTGCACTGGCTTTTGCCAGCGACGACATGGACGATGGTCAGACCATGCAACGACTGGGTGACTGGGAGGTGCATTACAGCGCTTTCCCCAGCACCTTTTTGCGCCCGGAGGTTGCAAGTACCTATAACCTGACACGGAGTAACTCACGTGGTGTGGTGAACATCTCCGTGTTAGATGCCACGTCTGAGGAGCGTACAGCACAGCGAGTCAATGTGTCCGGCTATGCATTGAATGACTTGGGGCAGCGTCGCAACCTAACCTTCCGACGCCATGTGGACGGCGATGCCATTTACTACATAACCCAGATACCACATCGCAAAGAAGACGAGTTTCGTTTTTATATCGACATTCGTCAGGGCAACGAACAACAGGAACTACGTTTCAATCACACCTTTTATCGTGACTAAGCAAAACGTTTAACAAAAAGCCTGCCCCAATGCATATTGAGGCAGGCTTTTTTGTAGCTGTGCACGCCAGGGCGTGTGTGTATCAGGAGCCTTTGAGCAGACCGCTTTTGTCAGGCTTCTGTGGTCACGAGCCCAGGGTTTTCACACCCACCTTAATAATATCGCCGTTGTCGGCCACTTCCCGCACGGTCAACACCAAGTTACCCAGGGTTACGTTATCACCTACCACCACGCGACGGCGGAAGCGCTTGCGCATGACATCGTCAATGCTCTGCTGCAGGTCTTCGTTTAAATCACTGGGCAGCGCGTAAAACACCGTCAGGTCCTGCAACTTCACATCCGCATTAAGCACAAAGTCACCGAAGAAGCTGGCTTTGGTCACCCGTTTACCCTGCCCGTTTGACGCCAATACGTCAGATATTTTGCGCAAATCGTTTTGGTTCGCCATCACCAGGACCGTGTCACCTGCCGAAAGCAACGGGTTCGATACCCTACGCACCCAGGTATTGTCACGAATCAGCCCGACGAACTCTACTGGCACAGAAATGGATATTTCTTCCCAGTGGTGATCACAAGCCGGGGTGTCATCTTCAATTTTATACGCAGCCACTTCGAGCACTTCATTACCAGGCACCATATCTAGCGGCATCCGGTAATCTGGCTCAGGCTCAGGTGGAACCTCTAACTTAAGCCAGCGCGCGACCGGTAAAATGCTCCAGCCCTGCACCACCAATGACACCAACACCACGAAAAATGCTACTTCAAAGTACAGCTGCTGGTTCTCCAGCCCTGCCATCCAGGGGAACAACGCCAGCACAATGGGCACCGCACCGCGCAGGCCAACCCAACTGATAAATACCTGATCGCGGATTGGAAAGCGAAATGGCAACAGGCTTAACAATACCGCCACAGGGCGCGCTACGAGAATAAGCACTGCGGCAAGAATCAGCGCAGGCACACCCACTTCAAAGATTGACGAAGGCGTCATTAAAATACCCAGCATCAGGAACATCACGATTTGGCTCAGCCAGGCCAGCCCGTCGTGAACCCGTAAAATATGCATCACCTGCGGCAGTCGCGCATTGCCTATCAAATACCCCATCAGGTACACCGCCAGGAAACCACTGCCACCCAGGCGCGCAGTCAGGGCATAGACCATAATGCTGGCACCCACCGCCAGCAGCGGGAAGAACGCAAAGCTTAATGGCAGCTTCTTGCAGGCAATGATAAAGATGCGCCCGCTAACATAACCCAGTGCAGCCCCCACAATCGCCTGCTGCAACACATGCACGCCCACCATGGCATTGATACTGCTTTCAGGGCTTGCCAGCACCGTGACCAGAGTAATGGTCAGAATAACTGCCATTGGGTCATTACTACCGGATTCAATTTCCAGGGTCGAGGCAACGCGATCTTTGATACGAAGCCCCTGGGACTGGAAGATAGAGAACACTGCGGCGGCATCGGTTGAGCTAAGTATCGCCCCCAGCAGGAGCCCCTCTATCCAGCTTAAGCCGAATAGATAAGCTGCCGCCAGGCCAGTAATGCCGCAGGTAATGATAACGCCCACAGAAGCCAGCATGGCAGCTGGCGCCAACGCCACCCGGAAACGCTCGGGGTGGGTACGCAGACCACCATCAAACAGTATTATCACCAGGGCAATGGAGCCAATTAACAGCGCCATGTCAGGGTTGTTAAATTCGATACCCAGAATGCCCTGCTCACCGGCAAGCATGCCGATAACCAAAAACACCAACAGCAAAGGCGCGCCTGAGCGCGCTGAAACGATACTCGCGAGGATACTGACAACCAGCATCGCGCCAACAGCAAAAATGATTAAATTAACTAGATCCATGAATAGGCTTTTCGTCTAATAAATGTCTTTTATATATCAGTTTAGCATAATTAAGTTGCTTATCGCTGACCACGTTGTGCGCGTTTGAGTAAACGACTGCGCTTCTCGGCGCGCCCCAGACTAAGGTATACTCTCCTTTTATGACCGCCAGCTGATGCAATCTATTGCATTCACAAACCGGTAAATCAGTCGCTTACCCGTGAGGACAATTCTTATGAGCAACAAATCCATCGTACTTGCGAGTGGCAATAAAGGAAAGATTAAAGAATTGGACGCTCTGCTCGCGCCGATGGGTTGGCAAGTGCGTCCGCAAAGCGAATGGCAGGTAACAGACGCCGACGAGACCGGCTTAACCTTTGTCGAAAACGCGTTCATTAAAGCCCGCCATGCCTGCGAGCAAACCGGCCTGCCAAGCCTGGCAGATGACTCTGGCATCGCCGTGGATGCGCTTGGTGGTGCACCGGGTATATATTCCGCGCGCTATGCTGGTACGGATGCGAGCGACAAAGACAATATTCACAAACTTTTAGAGGCGTTAAAAGACACCCCTGAGGCCGAGCGCACTGCCCGCTTTATTTGTGTCCTGGTATTTATGCAGCACGCCAATGACCCAACCCCGATTATTTGCCAGGGTGAGTGGGAAGGCCGTATTTTAACAGCGCCTGCCGGCAAAGGCGGCTTTGGCTACGACCCGGTGTTTTATGTTCCCGAGCGGGATTGCAGTGCAGCTGAGCTCAGCGCTGAAGACAAGCGCATGCTAAGCCACCGCGGCAAAGCCCTCGCCCAGTTACGCCGGTTGTTATAATGCTGCAGCTGCCCCCGCTAAGCCTGTATGTGCATATCCCCTGGTGTGTGCAAAAGTGTCCCTATTGTGATTTTAACTCCCATGCTCAGCCCGATATTATTCCGGAAGAGGCCTATATTAACTGCCTGCTGGATGATTTACGTGCCGATCTCAAGTACGTGCAGGGACGACCGCTTACCTCGATATTTATTGGAGGCGGCACTCCGAGCTTATTCAGTGCTGAGGGCATCGCACGTTTATTACAGGGCATTGAGAAGTACATTGAGTTCGCCAGCGATATTGAAATCACCTTAGAGGCCAACCCAGGCACTTTTGAAGCAGAACGCTTTGCCGGGTTTAGCACTGCCGGGGTCAATCGCCTGTCAATTGGTGTGCAAAGCCTGCAAGACGAGCAACTCAAACGGTTGGGTCGTATTCACGACCCTGAGCAGGCACGCACGGCAGCCAAGCTTGCAGACAAGTTAATGACCCAGGGTCAACTGACCAGTTTCAATCTGGATTTGATGCATGGCCTGCCAGATCAAAGTAAAGACCAGGCGATGGCTGATCTCGATGGCATCATTGCCCTGAACCCTCCGCATATCTCCTGGTATCAGCTCACCATAGAACCCAATACTCTGTTTGCCAGCAAGCCACCAGTGCTACCTGACGATGACACCCTCTGGGATATTTACGAACAAGGGCATCTGCGTTTAGCTGCAGCGGGTTACGAGCAATACGAGGTGAGCGCTTACGGCAAGCCAGGTCACCGCGGCCGGCATAATCTAAATTACTGGCGTTTTGGTGATTACCTGGGCATTGGTTGCGGCGCCCACGGCAAAATCACCCTGCCCGCCGAGAACCGCATCTTGCGCACAGAAAAGGTCAAACACCCACGCGGCTATTTAGACCTCGCCCGCCCGTACCTGAATCGCCAATGGGACGTCACCCCGGACGATCGGGTGTTTGAATTCTTTATGAACCAACTACGTTTAGTAGAACCCGCACCTAAAAAGCGCTTTGTTGATTATACCGGCCTGGATCTGGAACTCGCTGAGCGGGCCATGAGTAAAGCAGTGCAGCAAGGATTACTGGAGAGCCGCGGTGAATACTGGCAAACCACCCCACGGGGGCGGCTTTACCTGAACGCGATTCTGGCGGAGTTTTTGGATGACGCATAAAAAACGCTCCGTCAGGAGCGTTTTTTATTGGTGATATCGCCTATTCAACTGGGCACGAACACATCAGGCTTTCTTAAACTGCATATCCCAAACCCCATGCCCGAGGCGATGGCCGCGTTTCTCAAACTTGGTCAACGGGCGTGAATCAGGGCGCGGGATGTAATCATTTGTCTCGGACAGGTTCTGCCAGCCGCTTTCAGCATGCATCACTTCAAGCATATGCTCTGCGTAGTTTTCCCAATCGGTGGCCAGGTGGAGTATGCCGCCATCAGCGAGTTTACGCTGTAATAGCTGAACAAAGTCCGGACGAACTAAGCGGCGCTTATGATGGCGCTTTTTATGCCATGGGTCAGGAAAGAATATCTGCACTTTGCTTAAGCTGCCGTCAGCGACACAGTCTTCGAGAATTTCCACAGCGTCGTGTTGTATCACCCGCAGGTTGGTTACACCGAGCGCCTCTGCTTCCATCAAACAGGCGCCGACACCCGGGCCATGTACCTCGATGCCGATGTAATTTGATTCTGGATCCTTTTGTGCCATCTCTACCAATGAATGGCCCATACCAAAGCCAATCTCTAGCACCAGCGGCGCGGTGCGCCCAAAGCTTTGGCTAAAATCGATTTCAGTCGGCTGGTGTACCAGGCCCATGACCGGCCACTGGCGCTCAAGTGCCGCTGCCTGGCCTTTGGTCAGGCGCCCTTCGCGCTTCACGAAGCTGCGAATACGGTGGGTAAATTTGTCTGTTTGCTCATTCATGGCCGATTTAAACCTGTTACACTGTGCGAAAGCTCGTCATTATGCGGTTTGGTACGGGAAAAACAAGTCAAGATGCCTCTAACACCAGCGAAAATTCAGCATATCCAACGTCAAGTCATTCACTGGCAAGCCAGCCATGGTCGCCACGACCTGCCATGGCAACACAATGTCAGTGCGTACCGGGTGCATGTCAGTGAAATCATGCTGCAACAAACCCAGGTCACCACCGTGATTCCCTACTTTGAGCGCTGGATGCAGGACTTCCCTTCATTAAGCGCTCTGGCAGCGGCAAGCGAAGACGACGTTATGGCGCACTGGCAAGGGCTTGGCTACTATTCCCGCGCACGCAATTTACGTAAAGCCGCGGCGCACCTGGCAGACGAGCACAACGGTGAATACCCAAATGACCTCAAGGCCCTCAACGCCATCCCTGGAGTGGGCCAATATACCGCCGGCGCAATCCGCTCTTTTGCCTTTAATGACTACGGGCCAATTGTGGATGGCAACGTGAAGCGCCTTTATGCGCGCTTATTTGCCATTGACGGCGAACCGAACTCAAGCGCCTTCAATAAAATCATGTGGCAATACGCGAATTCACTTACGCCGGAAGCCAGCGGCGCATTTAGCCAAGGGGTGTTAGATCTTGGTGCTACGGTGTGCAAGAAAAGCCAGCCACTGTGTCAGGCGTGCCCGCTGCAGTCCGATTGCTTAGCGCTGAAACAACAACGTATTGCAGAATTACCGAACCCTAAAAAGCGCAAAATAAAACCCGTTAAAGACGCACACTTCGTTTGGCACACCGATAGCGCTGATCAGCTTTTATTGATCAAGCGGCCTAGCCCCGGTATCTGGGGCGGGCTTTGGTGCTTACCCCAGCATGATGAAGTGCCAGCGAATAGCGAACTAGTCGGTGAATTTACCCATCAATTTACCCATTACACGCTCAATGCTCAGGTTTGGCGCGCTGCGGCCGATCAGGTGAATGAAGGGCTAGTAGAAAACGGCAAGCGTATGGCAGAGTTTCGTCTGCAGTCTGTGCATGAGCTCAGCGCGGTGGGACTGCCAACTCCCATCCGACATTTTATTGAAAACGTCATCGCGCTACGCCAGCCGACAAATAATTAACCACAGTTACCCCTTGTACTTATACTTAAAGCCCTTACCTTAAGTATACGCGCAGTGTAGTAGCTCACCTGCGATGCACGCAGCGGCGCCTGCTAACCTTACATAAAAATACAAACCGGAGATTCCAGTGACCAGAACGGTATTTTGCCAACGCTTACAACAGGAGGCTGAAGGCCTCGACTTCCAACTCTATCCGGGGGAACTGGGTGAGCGTATTTATCAGAACATTTCTAAGCAAGCCTGGGCTGATTGGCAAAAAAAACAGACTATGCTTATTAATGAAAAGCGCCTGAATATGATGGATCCCGACGCCCGGGCCTTTCTTGAGAAGGAAATGGAGGCGTACTTATTTGAAGGGAAAGACGTCGAGATTGAAGGGTATAAGCCGCCTGAAAACTAAGTCCGGCTTGGCTCGTGATTCGAGCACGAATTTGCACATGAATACCAGGATTAATTCTCCATCGGTATCTGCATGAACACTTGCGTTAACACGTGCATAAATTCGTCGATAATGACCTAAATTCGTCGAAAAAATATTGACAAGTTATTAGTTTCATGAATCCTCGGTGGCCAGGAAAGTCAATCTGTGATAGCATACGGCCACCATAAATCAATAGGGAGTCTCTATGAAAATCCCAAGCTGGCGAAGAGCGGTCATCAAAGTCGGTAGTGCTCTAATTGCGCCAGACGGCAAAGGCTGTAGCTCAAAGTATCTGTTAGCAATCGCTCGTTTCATCATTGAAGCGCGTGAACGTGGACAAGAAGTGGTACTTGTTTCTTCTGGCTCAGTCGCCGCAGGCCGACACCATTTTAATATCGATCAAAAACCTATTCCTCTCATCGTCAAAAAAGCTATGGCAGCGGTTGGTCAAAACCATGTCATGGAAAGCTGGTCGCGCTTTTTCGATTTCCCGTGCGCCCAGGTACTGATGACACACGACGATTTACGCGATCGTGAGCGTTATGTGAGTGTTCGTAACACCATCAATACACTACTTGAGCATGGCATCTTGCCAATTGCCAACGAAAATGATGCCCTTGGCACTGACGACCTTAAAGTTGGTGACAATGACAACCTCGCGGCCATGGTTGCTACGGTTGTTGATGCAGACGCGTACTTTATTTGCTCTGATATCAATGGGGTGTACGACAAAGACCCGAATAAGCAAAAACCCGCGACTTTGATTCCGGTTATTGAAGAGATTGATGAAAGTATCTATGCCCTGGCTGGCGGTTCCGCCAGTGCTGTAGGCACCGGCGGCATGCGAACCAAAATTGAAGCCTCTGAGAATGCCACGACGCACGGTATAGATACTTACATTGTCAACGGGCGTAAAGGCAGTACCTTTGAAACCTTACTGCGCAATCAAAACCCCGGCACTTTGATTAGAGCGAAAGAAAATCCACTGTCGAATAAAAAGCACTGGTTACGCCATACTCTGGTCGCTCAGGGCGAGTTGTTAATCAACTCCGCCGCTGTTGAGAACCTGCGGGAAAATGGTGGCTCGTTGTTGAGTTCAGACATCGTAGATATCCAGGGTAACTTTGATCGCGGTGACGCCGTACTGGTGCGCAGCGCCGAGAGTACCGACACCATTGCTAAGGGCATTTGCCGCTACAGTGCACATGAATTAATGCACATTAAAGGTCAAACCGACTCTGAGATTGCAGAGCAATATGGCTATAGCCCAATCAGCGAAGTGATTCACCGTGACGACTTAATGTTAATGGAGAAGCGTTCATGAGTAATTATTCAGCAGAAGCAGAAAATATCGCAAACCGTGCCGCTAAAGCTGCACGCGCCGTTGCTAATTTAACGACGGACGAGAAAAACACAGTATTACAGCGTATGGCTGACGCTATTCGCGCAGACAAAGACGCTATTCTTGCAGAGAACAAAAAAGATTTAGCCGCCGGTAAAGAGAAGGGCCTGGCTGAATCTATGATGGATCGCCTTGAGCTGAGTAACCAGCGTGTCGAAGACATGGCGCTGGCTTTAGAAGAATTAATCGCCCTGCCCGACCCGGTTGGCGAAAGCTACCTGCTTGAAGAACGCCCGAATGGCATGCGTGTGGATAAAATGCGCATTCCACTTGGCGTGATTTGCATGATTTATGAAGCACGCCCAAATGTCACCGCTGACGCTGGTGCGCTTTGCTTTAAATCTGGTAACGCAGTGATCTTACGCTGTGGCCGAGAGGCCATTGGCAGCTCGAAAGTGATTGCTGCAGCCATGCATAAAGCGTTACGTGATTCTGGTTTACCAGAAGACGTGATTACCGTGGTGCCATCACCGGAACGTGAGTTGATGGGGGAGCTGCTGAAGCAAAGCGACCACATCGACCTGGTCATTCCACGTGGCGGTGAAGGCCTGATCCACTACGTTAGCGACAACTCGAAGATTCCGGTGATTCAACACTACAAAGGTGTTTGCCACCTGTATGTGGACAAAGACGCCGACCTCGACATGGCACTATCTATCTTGATTAACGCCAAGACACAGCGCACCGGCGTGTGTAATGCCCTTGAAGGCTTGCTGGTTCATGCTGACGTGGCGGATAAATTCTTCCCAATGGCTGCCATAGCTTTAGCTGAGAAAAATGTGAAGATCCACGCCTGCAGCAACTCGATTAAGCACTTTGACGGTGCTGAGCCAATTGCTGACACCGATTTTGGTGAAGAGTATCTGGCGCTTGAAATTGCCGTGCGCGAAGTGCGTGACTTTGATCATGCCATTGAGCATATTCAAGAGTTCTCTAGCGGCCACACTGACATTATTTGCACTGAAAACGAAGCAACCGCTAAGCGCTTCATTCGCATCGTCGACTCGGCTGTGACCATGTGGAACACCTCGTCACGCTTCTCTGACGGTGGTCAGTTAGGTTTAGGGGCAGAGATTGGTATCTCAACGTCTAAGCTTCATGCTTACGGCCCGATGGGCTTACAGTCACTTACCACCGAGAAGTTTGTGGTAACCGGCACCGGCCAAATTCGCGAGTAATTGGGTAGCTTTTAACCAAGCAGTTCGCGTTTTAGGTTTTAGCCTTGACAGAGGGCGTAAAAAAACGTTTAATACGCCCTCGTTTTTAGCCCCAGTGGCTCAAAACCTGGCATGCCCGGATAGCTCAGTCGGTAGAGCAGAGGATTGAAAATCCTCGTGTCGGTGGTTCGATTCCGCCTCCGGGCACCATTATTATGAGAAACCCGCCTTCTGGCGGGTTTTCTTTTTTGTGCCCCGGCGTCATCTTCGATTATGACATGCATCCATGCATGTCACCCTGCGGGCCAACGCTCACGCGTTGTTCAAAACCGCTCCCGGCGGTTTTGTCCGCCTCCGGGCACCATTATTATGAGAAAACCCGCCTTCTGGCGGGTTTTCTTTTTTGTATGTGCCTGACAGCATTGTTGGTTTTTTGTTCGCGGGTGTTGTAACCTGAAAGTCTCTTGTTATTTTACTTTTCACCATGACACGGACTACATGATGTTGAATCAGGTTATGACCCGACCATTTTGGATCCTTCTAGTGGCTGCAAGCATGCTTGTAGCTGGCTCCAACGCTATCGCGCAAACTGACACGAGCGTAGACCCCACCTATCGATTAGGTCATGAGTTTTTTGCCAAGCAAGGTTTTGAATTAAGAAGCAACAATGCTTCGCCCTTTCCTTTAAAGCGCAATGCAAAAGGGCTCTGGTCTATTGAAACAGAAAGTCTCTATGTACTTGACCAGCCCTCTAAATCGTACGGCTTGCGGCCTACTTCAGCCACTGACGCGCCTCACAAAGCCATTCAACAGCGTCTATGGGGCTTGTATGAGCAGCACGAGTATCAACGAGGCTTCGACGAGGCCATCAGCTTTATGCGTGCGATGCACGCGCAAGGCATCGGCCTGCGACTGCACTATAGACGAGAGTATGAAAGCCCCTATGCGAATATCCTAATGGAGGACTACTGGCTTGATTTGGTGCTGGTTAGAAGTGAACATGGTCGCTTAAGTAGGGTGTCAATTCCGCTGCACTTGCCCAAAGTCTCGCATATCAATCCACGGTCTGCATTGTCTTTATAACCGGCCAGTTTCGCGCCAGCTAAGGCGCGCCCTTCTGCACAACCCCACCACATCCACCCTAAATCCGCTTTATCTATTTCTCAAGTAAATAACGCATCAGCTCAAGGTAGTCGTTAAAGAAGTCTTCGCTGTTGCGAAACGCTCGCTGATCCATCAGGTAACGACCGTTCACAATATAAGTAGGCGTGCCTCTGACGTTATAGTTGTCCTCTTCACTCTGCATACGACGCACTAAGGTACGCGCCTGAAAGCTTTGCATGCTGCGATCAAGCTCATCAGGTTCGACGCCAAGGCTTTCAAATATTTCATAAAGCGCGTCCATTGAGTCTACTTGCTTACGTTGCTCAAAATTTCGCTCAAATACGAGTTCAGCAAACCCTTTATCAACCTCCAGCAAGCGTGCAGCTGCCCAGGCGCTCTGAATGGTGGTGCCAAAGCCCTGTGGTGCTAGATTACTAACATGATGCTCAACCAGCATGCCGGGCCATTCTGCTTTCACTTGGGCATTGAACGGCTGGAATTGATAGCAGCTACCACAATAAAAAGAGAAGAACTCGGTGATCACAGGCTCTTCGCTCTTACTGGTGCTCAGTTCATGATAGTGCACACTTTCTTCAAACTGCGAAGCGTCCGTGCAGCCTGTGGTAAAGCTAAGTGACACCAGAATTAAGGTAAGCAGGTAACGTTGCATAACGTAGTTCCTTTACTGGGTTTGCGAATCTATTTAGTTAAGCCAATATGCTTGAGCTCAACACCTTCAACATGGCCATACTTAGCCAGGATCTCAGAAATCTTCAGATCAAGCTCATAATGGCGCTTTAAGCGCATGACCATTTTGTCATTCAGCGCACACTCAATCAGTGCATTGGTCTTGTTCGTGCTTAAGGCAAAAAACGTTACCTGATCGAATTCGGCAAGCGCTTTACCGGTGTCACCACTAATAACTTTGCGATTGTCTAAATCCAGCTGGATAACTTTTGGCTCGCGGCTGAAGTAAAAGTACTTCTGCACGATAGCGAATAACCCAGCAATGGAAGCTGCCAGCCCCAGCCAACCAAAACCCGCCAACTGACCAGTTTCCAGGTAATCTGAAATCACAAAAAACAATAAAGCTGCGACGATAATTGCAGTGGTCAGCATGCTCTTTAGCACGGATTCTTTACTTTTAGTTAGGGTAATTTGATTCATGATGCTCTAGTCATTAGTTAATCCAAGGGCGCGCGAAAACCACCTGCACGCATAAAATATGAGTTTACCATGCTCGTTACAAAAAGACTCCTGTGCCACCACACAGTGACCAGGAGTCCAGTTCAACCAGAACAGGTGGTGCTTATTGCGTGTGCTCTTTCATAAATGCCAACACTCGCTCAAACATCATCACGTTATTTTCTACTTCATAAAAACCGTGCCCTTCGTCAGCCACCAGCAAGTGCTCATACTCAATGCCAGCCTCGTCAAGACGCTCTCGCAACAAGTGATAATTGTCCACATGCGCCTGGCGGTCTTCGTCACCATGAGCAATGAATAGCGGCGTGCGAATGTTCTCAACATGGTTAGTCGGTGAGCGCTCTTTGAGCACCTCCTCATCGGTTCCCAGCACCAGGTCAAGGTATCGACGCCCGGCTGCAAATGAAGGGACATTACCCACACTTTTCATCAGCTCAAGATCATACACACCCACAAAGGCAAAGGCGCACGCGTATAGGTCAGGCTCCGTTGTAATGCCTGACAAGGTTGCATAGCCACCATAGCTCGCGCCGCCCAAGCACACTCTGTCCTCGTCGGCATACCCCTGGTCAATCACCCAGTGCGTAGCGTCAGTAATATCGTGCTGCATTTTACGCCCCCACTCACGGTGTCCGGCACGTTCAAACTCCCGTCCGTAACCACCTGACCCACGGTAATTAATTTGCAGCACGCCAAAGCCATGATTAGCAAACATCTGAGCTCTTGAGTAGAACTGCCAATTATCACGGATTCCATGCGGACCGCCATGCACCCAAACGATAAAGGGCACCGCGTCGCCCTCTTCATAGCCTACTGGCATCGTTTTGTAGCCATGCAGCTCGAGCCCGTCGCGGGCTTCCAGTGACACAGGTTGCATTGGCTGCATTTGTTGCGGGTCTATCCACGGGCGAGATGCCGCAAGAAATCTTAGTTCGGGCCCTTCAGTATCGAGGAGGAAGTATTCGGCAGGTGCGATATCACTAGAGATACTCACCACCGCGCGCTTGCCGTCCCGAGTCCAGTTATTGATGTTAACCAGATTGCCCTCAAACATTGTCTCCAGTTGACGCAGCCATTGCACCTCATGGGCGTCGTCCTCCATGGTATGCCATTCTGGAATACCGTCCATAAACCTTGCGCCCAGCAAGCGCTGCTGGTCCGCAGAAAACTTCAGTGCTTGAGCCCCATCAACCTGCACGTTTTCACTACGCAGTACCTGCTCGTATTCGCCAGAGGCCAACTCAAGCTTATAGATTCCCATACGATCCTGATCAGGCACCGAGAAAAACACATAATCGCCGCTGTCATCGAACGCAATCGGCTGCATAAAGTCACTCAGCTCGTTGCTGAAGTTCTGCCACTCGTCATCTTCGCTCTCACGCCAGGCCAGCTGTGATTCGCCGCTGTCGGTTCGCCCCATAGCGAAACGCACACGGTTGTCCTGATCAACCATGAGCTGACCTCTATTCAGCGGCGAGGTAGCGACCCTATTATTACGGTCACGCCGCACATTGATTCGCTCAGCAATGGGGCGCGGGCGGTCATGCGCCCAGTGCTGAATCAATATCCAGTCTGGCTCGTCGGGTAAATAGCTTAAGACATCCATTTGGCGGAATACGAAACTAACGAGACTACCGGGCTGAGTACCAAATATTTGCTGGCGCAGGCCGCCGTCCGCATTGACTGCATAGATACGCCCGGTGATCTGCACGGGTGCAGCGGGGCCGTCCTGGATACGCGTGGTAAAAATAAGCCGTTCGTCACTCACCCAGCGGATATCGGCAGGGCTTTCATTGCCTCTTAGCCCAAAAGCAGTGGTCACGTTTAACGTGCTAGGGTCACTGATATCGAGGATAGCGAGATTGCGCTGGTGACCTGCCGGCACCGATACGGCAAGGTAGTCTCCTGTCGGCGACAACGATGCGTTATCAAACTCTGCATGCTTAAAATAATCGGCCAACGGAATATCATCACCGGCAGACGCGCTGGTGATGAAACAAAGGAGGAAGGAAAACATCGCTGCCGAACGGCATAAACTGAACATATACAACGTCCTGTTGTTAAAAAACATGGACGCTAAGCTTACAAAATGTTGCCTCGTAGTGAAAGCTTTGTCGCCAGCAAGTCGGTTTTAATCCTCTTCATTGAGCTTCAATGCTTTTGCGAACCTTGATTGGCTGCGCGAATAATCAACAATTCTCATTCGAAATCAGTCATCTATAACATACGACATATGAATTAAAGGTAGGCAAATCTGTAATAGTGGTCTAGATTTATAGTCGATCAATGACAAGGAGATTTAACAAATGAAAAAATCACTCGTATACGGCACGGCTTTAGCTTTTGGAACCCTGGTTATGAACCCAGCGGCAATTTCACCCGCCTACGCTGACATTGTCAGTACTCAGGACATCGTGACTGAACAACGCGCAGGTGTTAACAAAGCACAACTGACTGAACAACTTGAGCGTGCTGACGTGCAAGAGCAGCTAGTTCGCTATGGTGTAGATCCTCAAGAAGCGCTTGAGCGCATTAACTCTATGACGAATGAAGAAATTTTAGAACTGACGGCAAATATTGATGAGCTGCCAGCCGGCGCAAATGCTGTGGTAGTGATTTTACTGGTCTTCATTATCTGGATCTTAATCCGCTAATGTTTTTTCGCAGTACCCTGAAAACCCCGAGCATGTTACTTGCTGTTGTCGGGGTTCTATTTTTAAGCGCCTGCGCTTCCGCTCCGTTGCAATATACAGACGTGATTGGCGACGATTCCCCTTATCAAACAAAGATTGAGCTCACTGAGACCCCTTTTTACCCACAAGAAGAGTTTCAGTGTGGCCCTGCGGCGCTTGCCACCGTACTGCAAGTCAGTGGGGTGAGTGACGCAGATCCTGACGTACTCGCCTCGCAGGTGTATTTGCCTGAGCGTCGCGGAAGCCTGCAGATGGAAATGCTCGGTGCGACTCGTCGTGCAGACCGCATTCCCTATGTGATGGCCCCCAATGTGGAAAGCCTGCTTACCGAACTCTACGCGGGCAACCCCGTATTGGTGCTGCAAAACCTTGGTTTACCGCGCTGGCCGGTCTGGCACTATGCTGTGGTTATCGGTATTAACCCCCTTGAAGAAGAAGTCATTTTACGCTCCGGCACCACAGAACGTGAAGTCATGCCATTGCGACGCTTTGAACGCACCTGGCAAATGGGCAACTACTGGGGGATGGTGGTCACTGAACCCGGTCAAATCCCAATGAGTGCCGACCCTTTACGGTATTTTGAGGCGGTTGCACCGCTTGAGCAGCAACAGCGTTATGAGGCCGCCATTGCCGCCTATGAAGCCGCGACGCAGCGCTGGCCTGAAGAGGCCACTAGCTTTATCGGCTTAGGTAATATCGCTTATCAGCAACAACGATTTGCCGATGCTGAAGGGCATTACTACCATGCGTCTGAGCTAGCGCCTGGGTATGCACCGGTATTTTACAATTTGGCATGGACCTTTCTGCGCCAGGGTAAGAATGAGTCGGCCCGAGAAGCAGCAGCTCACGCCGAGCAATTAGCCCCGGACCACCCGCGCTTTGGTAAAGCCCGCGCGGCGATTGAAGAGGCACTGGCTAGCGAGGCGTCGTAGCCCCGCTAGCACCTTTCGCTATATCACATATCAATTCGGTTTTTAGCCGTTTGCCCTTACTCTCTTATACTCATGGCATCTTAATCACGTTGGAAGATGTCATATGCAAACACCAGCATTACCCGTATTAGACCTGCAGCGCTTGCGCGCAGGCGGCGAGGAGAAACAAAAGTTTCTTCAGGACTTAGCAGAGGCGGCACGTACCGTTGGCTTTTTCTATGTCACGGGTCATCAATTATGTCGCCAGCAAGATGAAGTGATGTCGCTGGCGAAAAGATTCTTTGCGTTAAGTGATGAAGAAAAGCTAAGCGTTGAAATGAAGAACAGCCCGCACTTTCGTGGCTATACCCGTTTGCAAGGCGAACTGACCCAGGGTCAAGCCGACTTGCGTGAGCAGTTCGACATCATGAATGAGCAAAATGCGGTAGCCGTGAATCCAAACGAGCCCCAGTGGTGGCAGCTGATAGGCCCTAATCAATGGCCGCAGGCCTTACCCGAGTTACGCGAAACGCTACTGGGCTATCAAAGCGCACTTAGCGATATCAGCACCACGCTACTACGGGCATTTGCCGAGGTGCTTGAGCAACCTGCGGATATTTTTGATTCAACCATTACGCCTTCGTACACGCACACGAAGCTGATCCGCTACCCAGGGACAGCAGACCTGCAAAGCCGGCAAGGCGTAGGAGCTCATAAAGACCCGGGCTACCTGACGATTGTCACTCAGGACCAACAGTCAGGGCTTGAGGTTCTAACCGATGACAAAGGCTGGGTCGGCGCACCGCCAGTCGAAGGTGCTGTTGTGATTAATATCGGCGAGCTGCTTGAGTTAGCGTCCGATGGCTATTTGCGTGCGACTTATCATCGGGTGCAAAGTCCACAAGCCGATCAGGAGCGCTATTCCTGCGCCTTTTTTATGGCCGCCCGGCTTGAAAGCGAAGTACCTTTGCTTAATTTACCAGCACATCTAAAAAGGGATGCACTTGGGCCAAGTGCCGACCCTGCTAACCCCCTGTTTTATCAGGTAGGTCAAAACGTACTCAAAGGTCGCTTGCGCTCGCACCCAGACGTCGCGCAAGCCCATTACCATGGGTTCTGCGAGGCCTGCTAATCACTTAATTCCCTCCATCTAGCATGATGCGGATTAACTCGCCTACACTTAACTGACATTCCTGGTGCATAGTGGAGTTAAGCTGGATGGATTTAAAAAGTGGGTACCCGTTTTGGGCGGTGAAGAATGGCTTAATGACCACCTTCGATACGCTGCAGCAGAACATTGATACTGAACTCGTCATTATAGGCGGCGGCATCACCGGCGCCTTATTAGCTGACCATTTTACCACCCAGGGTTATGCGGTCACTGTTATCGAGCGTCGCGAAATCGGCTGGGGCAGCAGCGCCGCAAGCACCGCCCTTTTGCAGTACGAAATCGACACCCATATGGTGGACCTGGCTGAGCAATACGGTGAACAAAACGCCTACCTTGCCTATCAAGCCTGTGCAGACGCCATACTTCAACTCAAACACATCGTCAGTAACTTTGCCGATGTTGACTTCGCGATGCAGCAAAGCCTCTATTATGCGAGTAATGACAAAGACGCGAAGCGCATGCGCGATGAGTTCGCATTGCGCCGTAAGTATGATTTTGCGGCAAACTGGTTAGACCCTGCAGCATTAAAGGCACAGTATGGCATCGAGGCACCTGGGGCAATTTTGACCGAGCTCGCGGCC
Source organism: Idiomarina sp. (assembly GCA_020832105.1). Lineage (GTDB taxonomy): Bacteria > Pseudomonadota > Gammaproteobacteria > Enterobacterales > Alteromonadaceae > Aliidiomarina. Next base: position 2,753 of record JAFIFH010000057.1, on the reverse strand, counting down.
CGGATTGACCCTTATAAGACCGCCCATAAACTCCTTCGCCGTGTGCGCAGTAATGGTGGCCAGGTGTTTGAGCGCAGCGCTGTCAGCTCTCTCCAAGCGACAGAGTCTGGAGTGACGATGTTAAGTGGCTCTGGTCACCGAATTGAAGCAAAACACGTGATTATCGCCTCCGGCTATGAGTCGCAAACGTATCTTCAGCAAAGCGTGGCGAAGAATCATAGCAGCTATGCCTTTATTACCGATCCTATGTCCCCTGCAGCGCTCGGTAAGCTCACCGACACCATGGTATGGGAATCCGCACGCCCCTACATTTATATGCGCACCACCGGCGATGGGCGGCTATTGGTAGGCGGTGAAGACGATACCATTGATATTCCTGGCAAGCGCGATGCGAAGGTACAGAAAAAGGCGACTACCCTGGCCGACAAAGTTCATGCCCTCTTTCCACAGTTGGAGTTTGAGCAGGGTTTTGCCTGGGGAGGCACCTTTGCGGAGACTGACGACGGCCTGCCGTTCTTTGGGCCCCACGAAGAGCTTGGCTCAAGGGTACATTTTGCGATGGCTTATGGTGGCAATGGCATTAGCTATAGTGTGATTGGCTGCGAACTGCTGCAAGCCTGGATCGAGCAAAAAGAGCACCCATTGAAATCACTGTTCTCATTTTCCCGCTTATCTGACTGACACCTATGAAAAAAGGGCCCAACATAATGTTGGGCCCCTTCTCGCAAGCTCTCTCACAAGCCTACATGATACCTACGCAACACTATATGGTGTTGGCGCCACCTTTTGGACCCAACAGTAGCCATAAAATAAAGCCGATGAATGGAATCAACAGTAAAATAATAATCCACAGTACTTTAGTACCTGTAGACGCTCCACTCTGCACTGTTTTCACAATTGCATAAATGACTAAAACCAGCAGTAATAGACCTAAAAAACCTGAGAACTCAACCATATGTTTATCCTTTCTTTTTGAGAATATTTTATTCTTTATAAGACTAGACCATAAATAAAGAAACCCCACAAAGATCTGCGGGGTTTTTCATTTTTTTGTCAATGAAACAAATGCTTAGTTAGTTTGCACGCTGATACTGCGCGGCTTCGTTCTCGCCCGGCAGAGAGTTTTCGATAAATTCGCGTAGGTGTTCATTGGACAAACGTAAGTCTTCACTACGTAAGTACATCATGTGGCCACTGCGATAGCCTTCAAAGAACAGCCGGTCTTTCATTTTGCCGCTCGGGTCCATCTGCCACATGCTGTATTTAGCATCAAAGTAATTGGTCGCACCGTCATAGTAGCCCGCCTGGAATAACACGTTCATAAACGGGTTTTGGGCCATGGCCTGGCGTAATTGACGACCGGTGTTGTTACCGCTGCGATCCCACGGGTGTACCGGACCAAACATGTTGTATTTGATATCCGTTTCCAAGCCGAGCTCTTCACGCAGGTAATAGTTAATCGCCGGCGTAAACGAGTGCAACCAGGAAGTCAGCTCGGAATTAAAATCAGGGCGCTCACCGGCGTCTTTCATATCAATCCCGGTATAACGAGAGTCTAAACGACCTACCGTCAGGCCCTCATCACGTAGTAACTCTTTCCAGAAAAATGCAGTATCTACATCCAGATTATTCTGCATCACTGCTTGTTCCGAAATACCTGAATACCGAGCTACCTGGCGCGCGATTTCAGTGCGCTCATCGTCATCCAGCCACGCCCCGCGAGCCAGTGCTGGCAAGTAGGTATTAATGGTGAACTCTTCCACTTCTGGCAGTAAGTCATATAGATCGCCACTTTGCAGGTCATCATCAAGACGCTCGTGATACCAGGCCGCTGCGGCAAAGTAAGGTAAGCGATTGGCGGCCTTTACCGGTCCATCACGGTCCATGCCCATGTCGGTAGGCGAGACTAAAACCACCCCGTTAATATACATCCATTGCTGGTTTTGCAATGCATGGGCAAGGCCTGCGACTCGGGTAGTGCCGTAGCTTTCACCGATTAAAAATTTTGGCGAGCGCCAGCGCTGATAGCGAGTGACAAAGGTATTCATCCATTCAGCAAGGTACTCCACGTCTGCATTAACGCCAAAGAACATTTCCCGCTGCTGATCCCGTGACGGCATTTCACCATCGGGGCCAGGTAGCACTCGGCTATACCCTGTATTCACCGGGTTCACAAAGACAATGTCGGTGGTGTCGAGCACTGAGTGCGGGTTGTCTTTGACCCCATATGGCTGGATCGGAAAGCCTTCGTCATCGACCCGCAATGACTTAGGCCCGGTGTAAGCAATGTGCATCCATACCGACGCAGAGCCTGGCCCGCCATTAAAGGAAAACATAATCGGACGCTTTTCCTGTTCGCGGACACCCTGGCGTTCGTAGTAGGTGTACTGCAAGGTTGCGGTTGGATGACCATTGTCATCCCATACCGGCAGAAAGCCTGCATAGACTTTATAGTTAACCCGTTCGCCATTAATTTGCGCGCGGTGTTCGGTTTCAACCACAGACTCAGCTTCGAGTGTGCGACGATGATCAGTGTTGGCCTGCGCCACACCAGTCAGCAGCAGTGCCTGGGCGACAACCACAACGGCGGCAACCCGGCGCAAATGTACTGAGAGAAATGTTTTCATGATTTGGTCTCTTGTTGTTGAGCAATACATCAATTGTTAACCGCAACCATTAAACGGGGGTTACACACTAAAAACAACCGTGACGAGATAAGAGGTCAGTTAAACAAGGCGATTTCATCTTCAGTT
>JAFIFH010000056.1 GCA_020832105.1 Idiomarina sp. | reverse complement strand
TGACAGTTTCACCATCATCATTCAGCACAAACACCTGCGCTGACTCGCGGCCTTCACCTACCGCACTTGGGTCAATCAACACGACATTGCGATATTCAGCGACCAATACCCGCACCCGAATATACTGACCGGGGATAAGCTCACCGTCGGCATTATCAAAGCGCCCACGCATGGTTACTGACGCTGAACGTTCGCTGACCCGCGGGTCGATATAGTTAATACTGCCAACCTCAGCGTACTCAGAACCGTCTGGCATAATCGCCCATACCTGATTGGCTGCATCCGAATCGTTTTGACGGGCAACACGTTGCCGCCATGCATCCGCTTCCGGCATTGAAAAATGCACGTGGATTGGGTCGACCTGGGTCACGTGAGTCAGCACCATGCCGCTTTGTACCAGGTTACCTTCGGTCAATTGCTCGATCCCGGCGATACCGTTGATCGGTGACTCAACCCGGGTATAGCGTAAATTACGCTCTGCGTCCTGCACTGCAGCGCGCGCTCGTGCGACCCTGGCCTGGGCTGCATCGCGCTCGCTTTGTGCATTCTCATAATCACGGGTACTCAAGGCGTTTTGCTCATATAAACCTGAGACTCGTTGCCATTCGCTCTGTGCGCGACGTGCAGCAGATTCTGCATCGCTCATATCAGCCCGCGCTGTGGCAAGCTGAATTTCATACAGCTCAGGATCGATAAGGAACAGAGTCTGGCCCTCTTCAACCGCACTACCCTCCTCGAATCGACGCTCCTTGAGAATCCCAGACACCTGGGCGGACACTTCAACCTCTCGTGCGCCTCTCACTCGGGCGGCGTATTCGCCATAATATTTGACATCCGTCGTGTCGACCGATTCCACGGTCACCGGTGACGGGGGCATCTCTTGCTGCTCGCCCTGCTCAGGGTCGCCGCCGCAGGCCGCAAGGGTCAATGCCAGTAAAATGGAAACTGGCCAAAATCTATTGAACATAAGTGTTACTCCAAACCTGATCTAAGGTTGCATGCAGAGGAAGTCTGTAGCTCAGGTACTACGGGCAAACTAAACTATACAGACGGAAATAATGGCGCCATTTTAGAGCCTAAAAACTGACTGTCAATTCAGTAACATAAGGTTCTTTTTCAAAACTTAACTAACTGGTGAATAAATTAACGTTGCCAAGGCAGTTAATCGTCGCTATAGCCCTTTAAAACAAGGACTTTCTCCACAATTGCGCTGAGCTACAGGGTACCAGGAGGGACGCAAGAAAAGTTTCGATGGGTAGGGTAGAGAAAATCGATACATTAAGCAGAAATACGCTTATTTTTTACCGCATAGAGGTTATGGCGCAACCAAGGAGGTAACCACCGTTATCGGCTTCACTACAGCGTAATACTTTGGCTTTGATATCCAGCGCCGGAACATCCTTCCCTTTAATGACGAGTTCTATGTCATCACCGCTTTGTAACGGGCGTCCCATGTGCACCGACACGCCGGTCGCACTCAAGTCATTGCAAATCGCCTGCTCTCTCACCATCTCATCATTATGCACATAGATAACGATGGCCGGCGCATTAATTTCCATACGATGAAAATCACGCTGATTCTGATTGCGGCTTTGTAAAGCTGTGAGTTCTTTCAAGGTCAGGTCTCCCATGGCAATACTTAACGTTAGCTCTGTGCTATCAAGGTGGTCAAGCAAATGTAAGGCGCTATGATAGGATAGTCGACGATAATAATTTCCCCAAGCAATGAAAGATGAGGCTGATATGAGTGAAGAGACTATTTTTGACAAAATTATCCAGCGCGAGATCCCCGCAACCATTGTCTACGAAGACGATCTGGCGCTCGCATTTGAAGACATTAACCCGCAAGCGCCAACCCACCTACTGATTATTCCAAAAACCCGGATAGCGACCTGCAACGACATCGACAAGTCGCAACGGGAGTTAGTTGGCCATTTGTTCTGGGTTGCCGCGCAGATTGCAAAACAGGAAGGCTTTGCGGATGCCGGCTATCGCACAGTGATGAACTGCAATGATGATGGCGGCCAGACGGTCCACCATATTCACCTGCATCTACTGGCCGGTAAACCGTTAGGTTGGCCCCCGTACCAGGAGCGACTCAAGCAAGCCTAAGGTTACCAGCGTCCGTCCAGAACCCTGGCCAGGCGCCATTCGCCATCTTCACGCACCATCACTACATTGCGCAGGGTCTCAACCCTGCGCTTGTCCTGTATACCGCTAAAACTAAGTTGCAGCCGAGCCGTGTCTGACTGATCTCGGTAGAGTTGAACCCCTTGAGAGTCTGCCTCGATGGTTACTTGCTCGTAGTTCATACTGTAAAGGTAGCGGCCGATCGCGGTAATGCTGCCATAGCGCTCCAGAACCGGCCGGTATTCGACGGCCGTTAAGTCCAATGCGCCCTCTAAATCGCGCTGGTTATATAGCCGATCAAAAAATTCAATCGCAATGTCTTCCGCTTGAGGCCCAGTGTCCAATGGATGGCCACAGGCGCTTAACAAAAAACCCAGGGTGACCAGTACAGCCCCCTTTTTCAGACTCAGTGTTGTCATAGCTTTGTCTCATTATAATAATTATCCAGCCAGGCTGGTTGACTCGCTCCCTGCGTCTCTTACTTTCTTACTGATCTTGTCTTACTGACCTGCGGCTACCCCTTCCCGGCGCGGGTCGGCGCCACCTTGCAGACGCCCATCAATGATACTAATCCCATGCACGCCACTATTCAAACTGCGCACGTTCACTTGATGACCTCGCTCTTGCAATGCTTGTCGCCAATGAGTCGGCGCCAGCTCTTCTTCGATCGCGGTGCTGCCATTGAGGTTGGTCACATTAGGTAATTCAATCGCCGCTTGCATATCAAGCTCAAAATCAATCAATCCAATTAAGGTTTTGGTTACGTAATTGATAATTCTGGGTCCACCAGGTGAACCCAGTACGTGGCGCAGTTCGCCGTTACTGTCAAAGGTCATCGCCGGCGCCATCGAACTGCGTGGCCGTTTACCGGGCTCAAGACGGTTTGCAGCTAAGCCCTCACCATTGTAGGGGTCAAGCGAGAAGTCGGTAAGCTGGTTGTTGAGCAAGAACCCCCCTACCATCACCGCTGAACCAAACCCCATTTCAATGGTACTGGTCATCGAAACGGCATTCCCTTCAGCATCTACGATACTGATTTGAGTCGTGCTCGGTTGTTCAACATTGATTCCGGCGACAAACTGGTTAAAATCGCCTGCGCTCGCGGTGCCCATGTCCTCATCGCCTATTAATTCGCTACGCGCTTGCAGGTACTCAGCATCTAGCATGGCTGCCACAGGTACATCGACGAAGTCGGCGTCTGCTAAATAGCGATCCCGATCCGCATACGCCAGCCGTGATGCCTGCGTAAACCAATGCCATACCTGTGCGTCATCTGGCGTGTAGTCGGCGATATTAAAGCGCTCCAGCATTTTTAACGTTTGCAGCAAGGTCACGCCACCAGAGCTTGGTGGACCCATGCTGCATACAGTCTGCTGACGATAGTCCGCACATACAGGGTCACGCCAGGCGACCTGATACTGGGCTAAATCTTCCAGGCTAAGGTGACCAGGTTCAATCTCCGCTGCAGCTACTGCGCTGACCATTTGCTCGGCTAACGGCCCCTGATAAAAGGCATCCGGGCCCTGCCGTGCAATCATCCGCAGGCTTTGCGCTAGCTCAGGATTGCGCTTTAAAGTGCCCGCCTTCAATGCCTCGCCCTGGGGGAAAAAGTATGCCGCCGCAGTCGACATTTGGCTCACCCCTGGGTTAATTTCCATCTCTACCAGTTGCGCGAGACGCGGGGAGACGGTAAATCCTTGCTCCGCTTTCTCTATCGTACTGGTAAATAGTCGTTCCCAAGGCAGCCGGCCCCATCTCTGATGGGCATCTGCAAGGCCACGCACCAGGCCGGGGGTGCCCACCGAGCGGCCACCCACCACGGCATCTATCCAGCGCGCTGGCTCACCGTCCTGATTCAAAAACAGTTCATGATCCACCGCCGCGGGAGCCGTTTCTCGCGCATCCAACGTATGCAGACGCTGCTCTGCGGCGTCCCAATAAAGAATAAAAGCGCCACCACCAATCCCGGACGACTGCGGCTCTACCAGGGTAAGCATATTTTGAATTGCCACCGCAGCGTCAATGGCACTGCCGCCAGCGGCTAATACTTCAGTTCCTGCCTGCACAGCATAAGGGTTTGCTGCCGAAACCATATAATTGTCACTGATCACCAGCTGGTTCTGCGCAAAGCCTGTTGCAGCTTCAGGGTCGAACGCCTCTCGCTCTGGCTGGCTCGGGCTACAGGCAATGACCAGCGCCGCGGTGGCGGCCAGAATGGAGAGTTTGGAGAATGGGAACATGGCTTTCCTTTTGGAGATTATTTACGCGACGGTACCAATATGGCGACACAACTAAACGTTCGACAGCATAGCAAAGACTCTGCGGGGAAAACATGTCCCAAACGCTTCCTTTGCGTTTGTTGCGCTATTCATTGCAACCTGCCATCGATGAAGCGGATAGCTGCGCCAAATTGCAAAAGGCTGCATGCAGGTCAATGCATACAGCCTTTTTAGTATTCTGCAGTGACAGTTCATTGTGATAATAAACTGTCACTGTAGACCAGACCTTTACAGGTTTTCGTCAAATAACTTAAAGATTCGACGGTATTGATCTAACCAGCTGCTTGGCTGAACAAAGCCATGCGGCTCAACCGGGAAGATCGCAGTTTCAAAGTTCTCTTTTTCCAGCTCAATCAAACGCTGAACCAGACGCACCGAGTCCTGGAAGAATACGTTGTCGTCTACCATCGGCGCGCTGATCAGCATAGGCGTGCTTTCATAGCCCTCAGCGAAGTAAATCGGCGAGCTCCGGCGGTATGCGATCATGTCGTCCTGTGGCAGGTTGAGGATGTTTGACGTATACCCGGTGTTATAGTGAGCCCAGTCTGTTACCGGGCGCAATGCAGCACCGGCCGCAAACAAGTCAGGTTCCTTGAACAGCGACATAAAGGTCAGGAAACCGCCGTAAGAACCACCATAGGTACCAACACGATCGGTATTCACATTTACCTCATCCCCCATCCAGCTAACAACGTCTACTAAGTCTTCCACCTCTGGCGTGCCCATTTGGCGGTAAACCGCAGTACGCCAGTCACGGCCATAGCCTTGCGAGCCACGGAAATCGAGGTCCAGTACCACATAGCCTTTTTGCGTCAGCATATTATGGAACATAAACTCACGGCTGTAGTTTGACCAGCCAGCGTGGGCATTTTGCAGGTACCCTGCGCCATGAATAAAGACTACCGCTGGGTAACCCTCTGCATGCTCCGGGTCAAAATCGTCCGGCAAATAAACCCGTGAATAGATTGGCTCGTCCACATGGCTTGATGGAACCCCAACAATATCGCCTGCTTTCCATGGAATCGAATTAAACTCGTCGCTGACCGTATGGGTCAGGCGCTGGGCACTCGCCGTATCACCGATGGACTGAACATAGAGTTCATGGGGCTGGACCGCATTAGAATGGGTAATCAGTAATTGCTGCTCATCCGGGCTCAAAGCAAAGGTATTGATGCCACCAAGCTCGGTCAGCTGAGTACTTTCGCCATCACTCAAGCGCATCCGATAAATTTCGTAGGTGCCCGGGTGGTCTTTGTTTGCCTGGTAATACAGGTGCTCGCCGGCAGCGTCCATGACCACACCGTTGACCACATAGCGGCCTGAGGTTAACTGGCGGTCACTGCGACTATCCAGGTCACGCACATACACATGGCCAAACCCATCTTCTTCAGAGGTATACCAAAATGCATTCTGTCCCGGAATCCACGCCAGGTCGTTGAAGCCCCGGTTGTTGATCCAGGCTTCGTCGTGCAAGCGATGCTGACTTACCAGCGCCGCATCATCGAAGTCCACCGTGGCTATCCAGCGATCTTTGTTGTCCCATGCACGCAAGATAAGAGCCACTTGCGAACCATCTTCAGTCCACTGCACATTACCCTGGCCCGTTGACCAGCCCGGCATCACACTAATGGCACGAGGCTTACGCTCACTGGTGTATTCTTCACCACGTTCGCGATAATTCTCTTCGCGCACGCTAGCCAGCACATCTTCATCAAAGCCTGGCAGGCTGTCGTAGTCCAGCTGCTGTTTTTCACCAGTGGTTAAATCCAGCATATACAGCACTTGTTCCACCGGCTCAGCGTCTGCTACCCGACGACGGACATTTTGATTCTCAATCCGACCCGTTTCAGTGACAAAACGCGGCATTAAATCGCCGTCGCCACGCCAGCTTTGTGGTTCCTGAATGGCGATGATGGCTTTGTTTCCAGCTGGAGACAGGCTGACCTCGGCAAGCTCCATCCCCTCGCCCAGATAAAATGGCTGCGGCGTCAATGAGGCATTTTCGCGCGCTAATTGCTGTTGATGATCAAACTGCTCTTCACGCTGCCGGCGCTGAATTTGCGCATACTCAATCAACTCAAGCTCTTCTTCAGCAAGAATATCGGTGGGGTCCTGCAGCGCTTGGGGTTGTTTCTGAAAGCTTAACTGGGCCAGCGTTTCAGTCATGCCACTTCGCGGGTGTACAGCAACCAGCTCATGGCCACTGCGAAAGGCTACCCGACCATCGTTAAGAAACTGCAGGTCGCTCTTGGCACGGTTATCGCGGGTCAACTGACTCAGTTCACCACGTCGCAGATCGCGCACAAACACATTATTGCCAAACACATATGCGTGCATGCTGCGGTCACTGTTGTGAACCGCATCACGATGGGCGTACTCATGCACGTCGCTCAAAGCTACTCGCTCGCCATTGCCCTGCGCACCAGACAAGTCGCGCACATACAGGTCACGCATTGGCGAACCTTCGCGTTTACGCTCAAACAAGATTTGGCCGCCATCGTATGACCAGAAAGCACGTTCAGGTGAACGAGCCACCCAATCCTGGTCTGCCATAATCCGTTCAAGAGTTAACGTGGTGGACTCATTTAATGGCGCTGTTTGCTGTGCCTGGGCCTGATACTCAGGCGCCTGACTAGTCGCTGGCTGTGCAGCAGAATTGTCTGCAGAAGCACAGGAAACCGTCATCAAAGCAACGGCAACCGCTGCGGCGAGTTTAGATTTGAACATGATATTTTGCATGGACGTGTTTACCTTTCCCATTTTTATAGTGCCTGTATTAAAACAAAAGCGCTCGCCAATGGCGAACGCTTATGCGTTAAATGGCTAGATAAGCCTGCTAAGTAGCGTCTGCTTGCGATTCAGGCTGCGCCTTTTGAAAGGCGTCGAGCTGCTGCAGGTTTTCGTATACCTGAACAAGTGTCGGATACGGTGTCAAATCGATATTAAAACGCATCGCATTGTACACCTGTGGCACCAGGCACACATCGGCCAGGGTTACCTCGTCACCGACACAACAAACACCCGCATGTTTCTCAAGGCGCTTTTCAAATGCAGCGAACGCCGTCGACACCCAATGCTCGATCCACGCCTGACGGCCGTCATCGCCGCCGCCTAAAGTGCCTGATACATACTGCAGTACCCGCAAATTAGTAATCGGCTGCAAATCACAGGCCATGTCCAACGCCAGCATACGCACCACAGCCGCCCGCTTAGGATCGCTGGGCACCAACAAAGGCCCTGCTTTGCTATCCAGATACTCAATAATGGCCAGTGACTGATTGAGCTCAAAGTCACCATCCACCAGCGTCGGCACCAGTTTAGCCGGATTCAGCTGCGCATAGGCCTCAAGCTTATGCTCACCGCCATCCTTCACCAAATGCACCGGCTTATAATCAAACTCCAGCTGCTTCAGGTGAAGCGCAATGCGCACCCGATAACTCGCCGAAGACCGCCAATACCCATAAAGCTCCATAAAACCTCCCCGTGCGCACAAGGCTTGCTTGCGGCTGCAATTGTGTGGCTGGCTTATGCGGTCGCTGGCAGACTCCTTGCCGGGGACGCCGTGAATACGTCCATGTAGGCTCGACGGCAGCATCCCTGCTGCCGACGCCCCGGCACCGAGCCATACCATCGCC
>JAFIFH010000031.1 GCA_020832105.1 Idiomarina sp. | reverse complement strand
CCTTCCACCAGGCCGTCCCAGGTCGGCGACTGGGCGTCTTCAAAATCCGCCATAAAGACGTCAACATCAGCATTCAATGCGTTAATCACCATCTTGCGATCCACTGGACCTGTGATCTCTAAGCGACGTTTCTGTAGATCTTTAGGAATGGGGGCAACCTTCCAGTCGCCGTCACGAATATCCTTAGTCGCTGGGTCGAAATCAGGTAGCTCGCCGCTGTCGTAAGCTGCCTGGGCCTCATCACGTTGCGCTAGAAGCGGCTCGAGGTCACTGGCAAAGTGCTGCGCCAAAGTGGTCAGGAACGCCACCGCCTCTGCAGTGAAGATCTCACGGCTGGCAGAGGTCGCGGGTTGGGTGAAGGTTAATTCACCGTGGGTGTTGTGTTCGTTGGTGCTTTGTTCGTTAGTAAAGTCGCTCATAACTCCATCCAAGTTGTTACGTCGTTGTTAACTTGGATCGAGCATAAGCCTAAAGCAGGCATCATTAAAATTTATGTTTTATATTTTAACCATTTTTCTTATGAATTCATCTTCATCATTCACCTGGGTTATAGCGGGTAAATCTCACTTCTTTCGGATAGGGGAAAACGTCACTCACCTCACCTGCGCGGATTCGTGCTTGCTGGCCCTGCCAGTAATCGGCACGTAATAACTCAGGGTGAAGTTGTTGAAATATCTCCTTTAGTTTTGCTTTGGCGAAAACATAGGTAATCAGCTGCTGAGGGAATATGTCATTGGGTGCCACCGAGTGGGAATCCGCTGCCATCAGCATATCTTCGGTATTTTTACTCTGTGGCAGGGTTCTGAAGTTCATATCGGTAAGGTACTGCACCTCGTCATAATCGTAAAACACGACACGGCGACCACGGGTGACGCCAAAATTCTTTAATAACATGTCCCCGGGGAAAATATTGGCGGCTATCATATCTTTCAGTGCCTGGCCGTAGTCATTAATAATCGCCCGGGTTTCTTGCTCATCGGCGTATTCGAGAAAGATATTGAGCGGTGTCAGGCGCTTTTCAATGTAGAGGTGACGAATAATCACAGTATCCCCTTCAAACTCCAGCGAATCGCCAATTGCCTGCTTCAATTCTGTCAATAGGTCTGCCGAGATACGCGCCAGCGGCAACGCCACATTAGAGTATTCGATGGTGTCTGCCATGCGACCCACTCTATCGTGCCTTTTTACCAACTGATAACGCGCCAACACCGTATCACGACCAAATTCCTTGGTACTGCCGAACCTGTCGCGGATAACCTTAAATACATAAGGAAAGGAGGGTAAGGTAAATACCATCATCACTAAGCCGCGAACCCCAGGTGCTGCGACCATTTGGTCGTTGCTGTTCGCCAAGTGCTGCAAAAGCTCTCGGTAAAACTCGGTTTTGCCCTGTTTGTGCAAACCTATTGCGGCATAGAGGTCCGCTTTACTCTTACGGGGCATCAAGCTTTGTAAAAAGCGCACTAGCGCGGACGGTGCCTGCGCCCGCACCATAAAGTACGCACGGGCAAAACTGAAAATAACACTCATATGCTGGGGGTGGGTGAGCAGCGCGTCGGCATACAAGCTGCCGTCACTGTCATTGCGCAGCACTGGTACGATAAACGGATAGCTGTGTTTAAGGGTGACGATTCGCCCAATCACGTAGGCAGCCTTGTTGCGGTAAAATGGCTGTTTAAGCACATCGATGCGCAACTGGTGTGCCTGCAATGACTGCTCTGCGCCGCTGGCGGCAAACGCCTGGCGTAAGCGCTCAACGTCACCACGTAAGTCAGCGAATTGAGTGGCAAACCCCATGTCTTCGATGATGGTTTGCAAGGTGACCGGCACCCCGTCCAGCACAGGGAAGTAAGAGCGGTATTCCGCCTCCACCGGCACTGGCATCCGCCCTGCAATGGTGGTTTCCACAAAGATAAACTGGTTGTGGTAATAACGCCGGTGAAACAGCGAGCAGAACACCGAGTTATAAAAGGATTCAGCCAGCTCCGCCTGGGGGTGAAAACTCAGTAAGTCCGTATACCCAACTTTCACCGCTTGCCAGAGTCCTTCATCAGGCTGCTCGTCGGGTAGGTAATGGCGCAAGGTTTCGACGCTCTCGGTGACCCGCCGATCGTAGTATGAAATACGGTCCCGGGAGATACCTTGCAAACCTTGCCAGTCGCCACGCAAAAAGCGCTGGCCAGCGTCGTCTGTGAGTGCGCAAAAAAGCTGATAGTGGCGCTGAAACCCCTGCAACATCAACTTCGCTATTCGGTCCGCCTGAGCCATACCTCTTCCTTGTTTGATTACCTTGAAAACCGCGACCAAAGTATAGCCAGCAAGCCACGCTTTTTAATTGTGTTTCACTAGCAGCTAAGGCACTCTATAATTCATACCGCTTATATTAAAACTTACTTACCATTATAAAGGTTTATTTGCCCATGAATCAGTTTCGTCAAATCGACCTCAATTTATTAGTCTATCTCGACGCCTTACTACGTGAACGTAACGTGACCCGCGCCGCTGAGCAACTTAACATTACTCAACCAGCCATGAGTAACGGCCTCAAACGACTGCGTAACCTGCTCAACGACCCCATTTTAGTGCGCACCAGTGAAGGTATGATGCCCACGGAGCGTGCCCTTGCGATGCAGCCCCAGGTGCGGCAGGTTCTGTATAGTATCGAAGAGGTGATTCAACCGTCGCGCACCTTTGTCGCAGCGGACAGTGAGCGAGTCTTCCGGATTATGATCTCAGACTACGCCGCCTCGACCTTAATGTCACCGCTGCTGAAAGCCCTGCGCGATCAGGCACCGAACATTACCATTGATTTAATGACCCCAAGTGATGTCAGTTTTCATGACGTCGAAAACGGCAAAGTGGACATCGCGGTCAACCGCTTCGACGAGCTGCCGCAGTCATTCCATCAAAAATCATTGTGGCAAGACGATTTCGCCTGCCTGTTGCACAAAGACCACCCTCTCATCAACAACTATACCCTGGATGAGTACCTTCAGGCCCGTCATTCCTGGGTTAGCAAAACCGGCTTCGGGGTGGGTATTGGTATGGATCCGAATGACGTGCAGAAGCTGGGCTGGGTTGATGAAGCGCTCAATCGTTTAGGTCACCAGCGGCGGATTAAAGTCTTTACCCGCAATTACCACGTCGCCATGTACCTGGCCAAGGAAGGGCTCATCGCCACCTTACCCAGTAAAGCCGCTAAGCTTTATGAGGACAGTCCGGACCTGGTGTTACGCGAGCCACCCTTTACCATTCCACCCATCGAACTAAAGATGATCTGGAGCCCGTTACTGCAACACGATGACGGCCATCGCTGGTTTCGTCAACTGGTTGCTGACGTCGCTGCTGGTTGCTAACACCGGTTGCTACCGATACGAAAAGGCCACCCGCAGGTGGCCTTTTTAGTTGAATGTGCGCAAGTTCATGCGCAACTAAGCTTAACGTTCAAAGAAGAATGGCTGACGCTCTCGTGCTCCAGCACCTAGTTCATGCATAGTCTCAGCGTCGAACAAGCGGCCATTGACCATCACCTTGTTCACTTTATCGGACTGACGCAGGTCGTTCAGCACGTCACCATCAACAAGGATAATGTCGGCCAACTTACCACGCTCGATAGAGCCAATCGCATGGTCCATGCCCAAGGCTTTGGCAGCATCAATGGTCGCAGTACGTAGAGCCTGGTAAGGGCTCATACCGCCTTGTTCCATCATCCAGATTTCCCAGTGCTGAGCCAGGCCTTCACGTTGACCGTGAGCGCCAGCTGTGACCAAGACACCTTCGTTTTGCAACGCATAGGCGCCGCCAGCAATGTCAAAGTGGTTGTAGTGATGGTCCGGGGCGATGTCACGACGCATGCTGCGCGGGCGCAATACACGCTCTGGTACATACTGGCTTAAGCGCGGGTGTTCCCACACATTGCTCTGGGCATACCAGTAGTTCTCTCCCCAGATCCCACCGTAAGCCACACCCAGAGTTGGCGTGTAAGCGACTTCGGTCTGACGCCAGAACTGCATCACGTCGTCATACATGGTCGCCACCGGAATAGAGTGCTCAATGGTGGTATGACCGTCCTGCACCATACTCAGGTTGTGCTGGTACAGTGAACCACCTTCCGGCATCACCATCACTTCCATTTCGCGGGCAGCCTGAATAAATTGCTGACGCTGATCACGACGTGGCTGGTTGTAGCTTTTCACTGAAAATGCGCCAGCTTTCTTCAACCGTTCAATGTGGAAGCGGGCATCGTCCAGACTATCCACCTGTGCGGTGAAGCCAGGCCCATTGGCACCATATAAAATAGTGCCGGTTGAGAACAGGCGCGGGCCCACTATCTTACCGGCGCGCTGCATCTCGCTTGCGGCAAAGATTTGACGGGTATTATTGGATGGGTCATGAATGGTGGTCACACCAAACGCCAGCCCGGCATACAAATTCCAGTTCTGTTGTGGAATGATTTGATTCTCACCCTGGGCGCCATGGGCATGGGTATCAATGAGGCCTGGCAACAAAGTTTGACCAGTAAAATCGATTTGTTCGGCATTACGTGGAATATGGACCATACCCCGCGGGCCAACTTCAGCGATTTTATTGCCTTCAACCACTACCACAGCGTCTTCTATCACTTCGTCGCCATTCATGGTCACCACAGTGCCGCCAACAAAAGCAATCACCTGGTCGGGCACATAGACCTGCTGGGTAAAGCCGATGTTGGTGCCATCTGCAGCCAACTCAACGTCGCCATTGTCGCTGATATCGAACATGCCGTCCAACGATGCGCTGTACAGCTCAGGGCCAAGTGTCCAGTAAAGCTGGCTCGAATCCGAGGTCCAGGCAATGTTCTCACCCGCCCGCTTCGACAGTTGCTCGACCGGGAATTGACGCGATGAAGGGCTAATATGGATACTCTGACCACGGGTCACCAGCGGCGTGATGTACACTCTAAAGCCCTCAGCAAACGCCAGGTACTGACCGTCTGGTGAGACCTTAAATTCGGTAGCATGGTCCGACGTATAGAGGGTCCGGTGCTGCTTGGTTGCGATATCAATCACCCGCAGTGACGGGCCACTCGCGGTGTAAAACACACGGTCAGATTGCTCGCCAAAGTGGGCGTCCTGACCATGGGCGGTGAGTAACTCAGGCTCCCCATTGACCAGTGACAAATGGTAAATACCTGGATTGACGCCATGAATGGGGTCTGTCAGGTATCCGCCACGTACTTTGCGGTAAATAATAGATTCGCCGTCTGGTGCAAACTGCGGCTCGACAAACTTACCAGGCCCGGTGTCCAGAACCCGCTCAGACCCGCTTTGCAGGTTACGCAACACGATCTGACCCTGTTCCTGATCATGCCAGGTGGTATACACCAGGTAATCTCCGTCGCGGGAAAACGCCGGGAACTGCTCAAAGCGGTCGTTCTGCGAGCTCAGGCGGCTTGGTTCGCCCTGCCCAGGGTTAACCTGATACAGGTAACCCAGTGCTTCGTACAGCGCTTGGCTTCCGTCTGGTGACACTGCCGTGTGGCGCAGCATACGCACATCAAAATCGTCATTCTCAATGGGTTGCTTGAAACGCAGCGCCTGCTGCACTTGCTTTTCAGTCGTCACGTTAAAGGCAACTTCAGACACCTCGCCTGAGTCCACCGCTAGACGATGAATCTTCCCTTTTGCATAAAACACCAGGTGTTCAGCGTCTTCGGTCCAGCCCATATGCGGGTAAACACCATGGATAGCCCAGGTTTCCTGCATATCGCGGGTCAGGTTGTCGTATACCTCACGACGTTCGCCAGTGGCGAGATCATATAAATACAGCTTACTCTGGAAATCGTCCCGCGCAACGAACGCCAGATAACGACCGTCAGGTGATGGTGTAGGTCGAATCGCCCCACCCATGCCAGAAAGTACGGTTTCGATGTCGCCGGTTTCTAACTCGTAACGACGCACCGCATAAATGCCCGCCACCGAGTCTTTTGAATACTGGAACACGTCACCAGGGGTGACGTCCTGAGAGTAATATACGTAACGGCCATCATGGGAGAATGCTGGCTCGCCAAGATCTTTTTGATCATTTGGGCGTTCGGTTAACTGCACACCGTCACCGCCGCGGCGGTGATACATCCAGATTTCACCGGCCCCTAATGAGCGCCGTGCCGTAAAGTGCTTGCGCGCGACAATATAGTTACCGTCTGGGCTCCACGCCGGGCTGTTCAATAAGCGAAAACTCTCCTGAGTAACCTGATACGCATCAGAACCATCTGCCTTCATGACCCAGATGTTGTCGCCGCCCCCCTCGTCCGAGGTATAGGCTATATATTCTCCGTCCGGGCTGAACGTCGGCTGCATGTTCCAGGCCATACCGCCACGCAACAACTCGGCGTCGCCACCAGATGCTGGCATGCGATAGATATCGCCGAGCATATCAAACACAATATATTCGCCGTTCGGGCTCACATCGACGCTCATCCAGGTCCCGCTGTCAGTATTGATAGCCACGGTTTCAAACTCGCCCATAGGCTCATTCACCGACCAGGACGACTCGTCCGCCTGCACCGTCTGTAGCCCTAAGGTGCTGCTAAAGCCCACTGCTGCTGCGAGCAGGCCCAGTTTTGTTTTAATTCTCATAGTAATACCTTGTTGTTGACCAATGCGCGGCGCAACTGGGTCAATTCAGTTAACACAACCGCGCAGTTACCTGGTTGTTGTACCGCTTCACCTTCGCGCTGTCCATAGCCCCACGCTGAGCTACCTCATTAGCACGATTAACTGGTTACTCGATGGTGCACGCTATTCTGCAGCAGTAGAGGTGTCGACCCCGGCAAGATGACTGATTATCTCGACCACGGCGCTAATTTGCTCGCCATCCAGGGTGGCATACTCGCTGCCTGTATAGCCCCACCAGTCCCAACAACCTTGCGGATTCATCGGCTCAGCCTGAGTTGGCGCCACTTGCGGATAAAGCACTACGATACGATTACTCTCCGCCCACCGGTTGAGGCCATTGTTTGTGGCGAAGGTGTCACCCACAGCTGCGCTGTGCTGGTTACAGCCATGAAAGCTGATATGTAAGCTACAGGCTTTGCCCTCGGCGCAGTCCTTTGGAATATAAGCGTAGCCTTCCTCGGCCAGCCAGTTCGCATTCATACCAGCTGCCTGATGCTGATTAAAGCGGGTCAGCTGGCCTGGTGTGGCGGGGTCGTGTAAAAAGCCATACAGCGCCTCGAGCATCGCCTCAGCGGCATCGTAATCACAAGCGCCAAGGTAGGGCGCATCGCTGCTCGCGCATGCAACGCCTTGAGCAAGGGTTGGCCAGAGATGCCCTGTGTCGGGGCGATGCACCACGGTCAGCCTTGAGGGCGGGATAAAGTGTTCATAGAATTGCACCGTTCCCGCAAATACATCGCGACCAACGGTTCGATCATCGTCGCCATGCATCAACCAGACATGGTCACCCCGCAGATTGTCCAGCGACTGAATCTGTCGGCTTTGTGCCCTCGTTTCTGCCAGGCGAATAAGTGACGACGGGTCAACAGCTTGCGCGGGGTCGCCCATACACTGTGTCAGTGCCACCCCCAGGTTACCCTGCGCACAATCGTAGGGGCCGGTGCCAATTAAAGCGACACCGCGCACCCGCTCACTATGCGCAATATGCAGCTGCTGCGCCATATAAGCGCCTGAAGATATGCCGGACAAGGTCACCGCGAAGGGGTCGATGTTCAGTACCATTAGGCCTGAATCTAAAGGTTCTGGCGGATTTGCATTGGAACAGCCGCTGAGCAACGCGCCTGCGATTGCCAGGCTGGCGAAATGCGGCGCTTGGTTGGTCGTCATCATGTGAGTGATCTCTATGAGTTGATTATTACATCACCAAAGTGGTCGCTTCAGATTACCCGATCACAGGTGCGGTGCAAGGGCTAAACGCATCGCTTCACGCACCACCTCACGGAGTTCCTTATCGTCCCATGGTTTGGTGAGGAACTTATATATCTGGCCTTCATTGATTGCAGAGGTCACCGAGGCTAAGTCCATAAAACCAGACAATACAATACGCACAATATGCGGATACATAGATTTCACATGGTTGAGTAGCTCTGTGCCGTTCATATGCCGCATACGCTGATCAGAGATAATCACATGCACATTAAACTGTGCTAATAATTCAAAGGCTTCGTCAGCGGTCTCAGCAGTCAGAACCTTATAACCGTCACGGCGAAATAAACGCTTCAGCGAGCTCAGTACATTGGGTTCATCATCCACTAACAAAATAGTGGGCGATTCACTGTCAGGTTCGTCCACCGGCAAGCTACCGTCGTAAAGTTCGAGAAAGTTACAGATTTCGTTGAGCGGCATGGGCCGCGCCCGGTAATAACCTTGCATTTCGTCACACAACGCCCGGCGCAAAAAGGTGTACTGCGCCTTGGTTTCGATACCCTCGGCAATCACTCCCATATTCAAGTGATGCGCCATGGAGACGATGCCCTGAGTAATGGCCGCGTCGCTTTTGTTGTGTGCCAGGTCGGCAATAAAACTACGGTCAATTTTAAGTTTATCTATGGGCAAGCGTTTAAGGTAATTGAGACTCGAGAAGCCGGCACCGAAATCGTCCAGTGACAAATTCACCCCAAGGGCTTTCAAAGCCTGCATTTTTATCACGGTGGCGTCTGGATCTTCTAACAGCACCGATTCAGTGATTTCTATATCAAGGTGATAAGGCTGCATCTCCAGCTCATCCAGTAGCCCAGTGATACTGTCGACAAAGTTTTTGCGCAAAAAGTGTAGTGGCGAAATATTCACCGCTATATTGGGGAGTTCAGCATCCACTTGCAGCATAATTTTAAAATCATGGCTTGCCTGGCGAATCACCCATTCACTAAAGGGCACTATCAGACCGGTCTTCTCTGCCACAGGAATAAATTCAGAGGGCGGGACGTTACCCAGGGTTGGGTGGTCCCAGCGTGCCAGTGCCTCGATGCCAGTGCAACGCCCATTGGCCAAATCAAACTTTGGCTGATAGTGCAGGACAAACTGTTTTTGTTCGATGGCTTTTTGTAGCTGGTTGCGAATCGAAATAAATTGCGCCACCGATGAGTTGAATTCGTCGCTGTACCATTGATAGTTGTTTCGCCCACGTTGCTTGGCCTGATACATCGCCAGGTCAGCTTGCTGAATCAACACCATCGGGTCTTCGATGCTCGAATCACACAGAGTAACGCCTAGCGACGCAGACAGCTGAATCTCGTTGCCGTCGATGC
>JAFIFH010000026.1 GCA_020832105.1 Idiomarina sp. | reverse complement strand
CCAACTGAGCTACTGGGGAATTGGGAGGTATTATGTTGAGGCTGAAGATTGGCTCCCCAGGTTGGATTCGAACCAACGACACATGGATTAACAGTCCACCGCTCTAACCAACTGAGCTACTGGGGAACAGCCTTCAACGGGGCGAAATATTAATGGCGTTCATCGGTAGTGTCAACAATGAAAACAAGTTATTTAGCATTTAGAGCGTTGTTTGGGTGATTTTCAGCCGTTCTGGCCAATATTTGGCTGAAAAGCGTGTAAATAAGAGTTTTTCACTCTGCGCCGTCTTTTGGTTATTGCATATGTTATGTGTTGATGTTAAATCCTTATCCACAGATCGGCAGATCCTATAGCCCGTCAGCGATTGCGGATCTTATCCACCATTTCTGTGGATAACTTTGTGGTTAAGTCTGTGGGTGACAAGTGCTGACAGGGCCTCTAGCGGATTTCGCGATCTGGTTAAATATTGGCATGATTTTTTAAAAGCTATAAAAATCAATTAGATAAGAGAGTCGTTCGTAAATTGGACGAGTTGCTGCAAACCTGTACACTTCTCGTCGTATTTAGGAAAAGAGCTGTGTATTTTATTTCCAGTCAAGCATTTTTTTCACTAATTTGCTCTTGAAATTTGCGCTTATCTCGTTCTGCTAAGGATCTCAATAGGATGAGTGGCCGCAACGTTGTCATAACTTTGTCATTCAACTTGTTAACATTTGAATATTAAGTTTATGGCATGGTTTTTTATGAGTATTAGCGTAGTTAACCCTGCCAGAGCATAAAAAAAGCCCGCCAACGTAAGCTGGCGGGCTTTTCAGCCGATATCTTCACTATCCGTTAGAGCTTCTCAGCAAAATCCTGAATGCGCTTTACAGCCTCTTCCAGCACGTCCATGCTGGTGGCAAAAGAGAGTCGGAAATAACCGTCGGTGCCAAACGCAGAGCCGGGCACTAAAGCGACATTCGCTTCTTCCAACAGCCTTTCACACAAGGCGACGTCGGTATCGACGCCGGCCTTGCGCATTAACCCGGTCACATTCGGGAAAGTGTAGAAAGTTCCCTGACCTGGCAGGCACTGAATACCCGGAATCGCATGCAGCGCTTTGACCAGATAATCATGGCGCTTTTTAAATTCAGTGACCATGGTGTCAATACAACTTTGATCACCTTCCAGCGCGGCCAGAGCAGCATACTGAGAAACCGCCGCAGGATTTGATGTGCTTTGTGACTGGACTTTCTTCATCGCGGCAATGATAGGCTTGGGACCTGCTGCGTAGCCGATCCGCCAGCCGGTCATGGCGTAGGCCTTAGAAACCCCTGATAAAATCACCGTGCGGTCTTTCAAATCAGGTGCTGCCATCACAATATTGGCAAAGGGTTCGTCAGCCCAGAGTATGTGTTCATACATATCGTCGGTGGCGATAAGAATATTCGGATAGTCACGTAACACATCGCCCAGGGCGGCCAATTCGTTCTTGGTATACGCCATGCCGGTAGGGTTTGAGGGGCTATTTAAAAACAACAGCCGGGTTTTGTCGGTAATCGCTGCGCGCAGCTGCTCCGCAGTAATTTTATATTCCTGCTCTATGGTGGCCTGAACCACGACCGGCTTCGCCCCCACTAACAGGGTCATGTCTGGGTAAGACACCCAATACGGCGCTGGAATAATCACTTCATCGCCTTCATCTAACCAAGCGGTAAGCAGGTTAAAAATACTGTGCTTACCGCCAGCGGAGATCAGTATCTGGTCCGGCGCGTAAGTTAAGTCATTGTCACGCTTAAACTTGTCACACACCGCCTGCTTTAATTCAGCAATACCGTCCACTGCGGTATATCGGGTATGGCCGTCATCAATCGCCTTTTTAGCTGCGTCGCGAATAAATTCGGGGGTATCATAATCGGGCTCACCAACGCCGAGCCCAATAACATCCTTGCCTTGTGCTTTAAGTTCAGCAGCTTTCTGGCTCACTGCCAGGGTAGGGGAAGGTTTTATCGCGTTTACGCGACGGGATAACTTGTAATCCACCGGAGCACCTTTAATCGTACAAATTATGAATGATGTGAAGACTACAAACTAGTGCGATCCTCTGTGTCAGGCTTGTCTGAATAAACCTTACTAAGACTTATGCAAAGCCAGAAGAAATCAGCGCCGTTGTATGGCATCTATACTAAGGCGCACGCATAGTAATGTCCAGCGCACGACATCGATGGAGATGCTGCTACAGATGGCAAGCAAGCGTTAAATTCGCTATCATGACGAGCTCCTCCGAGCCGATAGTTGGGTGAGTATAACCCAGGTAGTATTACCACCAATTCAACAGGAGCCGTATGAGTCAGAACAAACCAGCCCGGGTTTTGCTTAATGCCCCCATTGGCAAAACCTTATGGTCGATGACCTGGCCCATGATCATTGGTGTTGCCACACTCATCAGTTTCAACGTTGTTGATACCTTCTTTATTAGTTTACTTGGCACGGAAGCGCTTGCTGCCATTGGTTTTACCTTTCCGGTGACCTTTACCGTTATTAGTTTGGCGATTGGCCTGGGTATCGGCACCTCCGCGGTGATTGCACGTAAGTTAGGCCAGGACAAAGACCAACAGGCTCGTCATGCGGGCAGTTCCGCACTTTATTTGGCGGCCATACTGGTGGCAGTGCTGTGTGTCATTGGCTGGTTATTGGCCCGGCCGATTTTTAGCTTACTTGGGGCCAGCGCTGAAATTATGCCGCTGATCATGAGTTATATGAATATCTGGTTTTTCGGTGCTGCATTACTGGTGATGCCGATGATTGGCAACAGTATCTTAAGAGCGTCCGGTGATACTAAAACGCCATCCATGATTATGGCATTGGGTGGTTTGCTCAATGCGGTGTTCGATCCTATTTTAATTTTTGGTTTGGGGCCGATACCGGCCATGGGCATGCAAGGGGCTGCGCTTGCCAGTGTCTTGTCATGGATGATTGGTTTTGGGCTGATCATTTATTGGCTGGTGGTACGTAAGAAACTGATAGACCCCATTCCGCCGAGCTTCAAGGTATTTATCGCGGCGGCGAAAAAGCTGCTGACCATAGGCCTGCCGGCGGCAGGGGCGAATATGCTCACACCGCTGTCGATGGCCGTGATGACGGCTATCATTGCAAGCTATGGCGCGCCGGCAGTGGCGGGGTTCGGTGCAGGGATGCGTTTGGAGTCACTGGCGAGCCTGGTGATTCTGGCACTCTCCATGAGCTTACCGCCGTTTATTAGTCAGAACTTTGGTGCGCGGCGGATGGACAGAGTACGCGCCGCCTATCGTACAGCCTTGTTTGCGGTACTCGCGCTGCAGGCCGTGGTGTATGTTTTATTATTACTATGTTTACCGCTGATCCAACAGGCTTTTGCGCGCGAAGATGAAGTGGCGCAGGTTCTCGCCTGGTTTATCTGGATTATGCCACTAGGCTATGGCGTACAAGGGTGGGTGATTTTAACCAACTCGGCAATGAATGCACTGCATTTACCGTTAAGGGCGTTGACGCTTAGTGTGGTGCGGTTGTTTGCGCTATTTGTGCCGCTATCCTATATCGGCAGCTTACTCGGTGGTCTACCGGGATTATTTATC
Source organism: Idiomarina sp. (assembly GCA_020832105.1). Classification (GTDB taxonomy): domain Bacteria; phylum Pseudomonadota; class Gammaproteobacteria; order Enterobacterales; family Alteromonadaceae; genus Aliidiomarina. The sequence continues at coordinate 17,364 of JAFIFH010000026.1, read as the reverse complement.
GGTGGGGTGATCGCCAATGTGATCACTGCAGCACTGGCATACCGCTGGTTTATGCGCATTCTAGATCAAAAAGATGCCCAACAAAGAGATCAATACGGGGAGTCCTATGGCACGTAAATTTGAGCTTGTATCTGACTATCAGCCAGCAGGCGATCAGCCGCAAGCTATCGAGAAGTTAATCGAAAATATTGACGCCGGGCTTGCTCACCAAACCTTACTTGGGGTCACTGGATCAGGTAAAACCTTCACCATGGCGAACGTAATTGCCAGTACTAACCGGCCAACTCTGATTCTTGCGCACAATAAAACCCTGGCCGCGCAGCTCTACGGGGAAATGAAAGAATTCTTCCCGAATAATGCGGTCGAGTATTTCGTCTCGTATTACGACTATTACCAACCTGAAGCTTATGTGCCCACCACAGACACTTTTATCGAGAAAGATGCCTCGGTCAACGATCACATTGAGCAAATGCGTTTGTCAGCCACCAAAGCGCTGATGGAGCGACGGGATGTGGTATTGATTGCCTCGGTATCGGCCATTTATGGTTTGGGTGACCCTGAATCCTATATGAAAATGATGCTCCATTTGCGCCGCGGCGATATCGTTGACCAGCGCGAAATGCTGCGTACTTTGGCGACCTTGCAGTACACCCGCAACGACCAGGCGTTTGAGCGCGGGACCTACCGTGTGCGTGGTGAAGTGATTGATATTTTCCCAGCGGAATCAGACGAAGCTGCGGTGCGGGTGGAAATGTTCGATGATGAGATTGAGCGCTTGAGTCTGTTTGAACCATTGACCGGCCAGGTTCTGCAGGCGGATATTGCGCGCTTTACCGTGTACCCGAAAACGCACTATGTGACGCCCCGTGAGAAGATAATCGAGGCCATTGACCATATTAAAGAAGAACTCAAAGGCCGTCGTGAGCAATTTTTTGGTGAAAATAAACTCATTGAAGAGCAGCGCATTCGTGAGCGCACTCAGTTTGATATTGAGATGATGCTCGAGCTTGGCTATTGCTCCGGCATTGAGAACTACTCGCGCTATCTGTCTGGGCGTGCTCCCGGCGAGCCGCCACCAACCCTGATGGACTACCTGCCAGACAATGCGTTACTGATTATTGATGAGTCCCATGTCACCGTGTCGCAAATTGGTGCGATGTACAAAGGCGACCGTTCCCGTAAAGAAAACCTGGTGGGTTACGGCTTTCGTTTGCCCTCAGCGCTGGACAATCGACCACTGAAGTTTGATGAGTTTGAGGCTATTTCGCCGCAAACTATTTATGTGTCAGCCACCCCAGGTAAGTACGAGCTGGAACGCAGCGGAGGCGAGATTGTCGAGCAGGTGGTACGACCCACAGGCTTACTTGACCCTATTATTGAAATCCGTCCGGTGGGTACTCAGGTGGATGACTTAATGTCTGAAATCCGTTTACGTGCGGAGGCAGGAGAGCGGGTGCTGGCGACCACGCTGACCAAGAAAATGGCGGAAGATCTCACGGATTACCTGGACGAGCACGGCATTCGAGTGCGTTATTTGCACTCCGACATTGATACCGTGGAGCGTATGGAGATTATTCGTGATTTGCGCCTGGGTGAGTTTGATTGCCTGGTAGGGATTAACTTGTTGCGTGAAGGCCTGGATATGCCAGAAGTCTCCCTGGTGGCGATTCTTGATGCCGACAAAGAAGGCTTCCTGCGCGCTGAACGCTCACTGATTCAGACCATTGGTCGTGCAGCGCGGAATATTAATGGCCGCGCTATCTTGTATGCGGATCGCATTACCGGGTCGATGCAACGGGCGATTGATGAAACTGATCGCCGGCGTAAAATTCAGGTCACCTACAACGAAGAACACGGCATTACCCCGCTTGGCTTAAATAAGAAAATTACCGATGTGATGGATCTCGGTGGCGGTGCGGCACGCAAACGTAAGAAAGAAGTGGCGCGGCTGAAAAAAGATTTGCCGGTGTATCGCAACAGCAAGGATATTCTCAAGGCTATCGCAGCCCAGGAGAAATTGATGTACAAAGCGGCACAGGACCTCGAGTTTGAGAAGGCGGCGAATATTCGCGATGAGCTACACGAACTACGCGAGCAACTGAAGGAATATGGCTAATGAGTAAGCGGTCCGACCAGGCTGATTAAATTACCAGCAAACAGCACACCGCAGGCTAATTTGTTGTTGACAGCTTTTTCCGAATCTCTATAATAGCGCCCCGCAGTCCAGCGAAATACGGGTGGTTAGCTCAGCTGGGAGAGCATCGCCCTTACAAGGCGAGGGTCACTGGTTCGAGCCCAGTACCACCCACCATTTTGTGGCTGCGAATTTAGTATTAAATGTAAAAGTACTATACTGAAGACTAGAAATGCTGAGAAACACCAAGATGGGTGGTTAGCTCAGCTGGGAGAGCATCGCCCTTACAAGGCGAGGGTCACTGGTTCGAGCCCAGTACCACCCACCAAATCTTGTAATATCCTCATTATGTAATTAATTTTCTAGCACTGTGCATTGGTACAGGGCATGTCGCGTTCACATCTGTTTTTTAACCTGCGACAATATGTCCAATCCTGTTTTCCCTCGACTGTTTGTAAACTAGCGCTCTAACTATAAAAACTTAGCTCAATTCACGAGCTGACTTACAATAAAGAGTGCTTGAATGTCCTCACGGCCACGCCTTTCTGCTATCTATTTATGTATCGCCAGCGCTACCCCTATGATGCCCGCGGCATTGGCCGATGAGTCTCAACAAGATGTGGCGACTGAGAACACGACCGTTGAACCTGAGATTGAACGTATCAGGGTGACCGGCCAACCGATGCTGCAACCCACGCGGATTACATTATCTACCAAAACGTTGCGTCAGCCTTTACCTGCCCAAGATGGTGCTGACTTTCTACGTTCAATCACCGGGTTTAGCAATGTGCGCAAGGGCGGTGCCAGTGCGGACCCCGTTTTTCGGGGGATGAGCGGCTCGCGATTGACGATTTTAACGGATGGAGACTTAACCCTGGGCGGCTGCCCTAGTCGAATGGATCCGCCAACGGCTTATATCTCTCCACAAGCATTTGAAACCGTGACGTTGGTGAAAGGTCCACAGCAAGTTACGCAGGGGCCGATGACTGCCGCCGGGACCGTCACCTTCGAGCGAGACTGGCAGCAGACCCGAGCCCCAGGCATGAGCGGATACGCAGCAACAACCGTAGCAGGTTTTGGTCGTGTCGATAGTAATTTGGAGGTAACCGGCGCGAACTCCAACGGTTTTGTTAACGCGGTTGCCAACGTAGCTCGTGCTGATGATTACCAGGACGGTGACGGTCAGCGTGTTAATTCTGCCTATCAGCGATGGAATACCAACCTGAGTGGTGCGTGGACACCGGACGATCAACGTTTGTTTGGTTTACAGGTCGGTTTGAGTGACGGTGAGGCCGCATATGCCGACCGGGGCATGGACGGCAGTAAGTTCCGGCGGGAAAATATCAGTTTGCGCTATATGCACAAGAACCTCACTGACTGGTTTACGCTGCTGGAAACCCAGCTTTTTTATAATAACGTCGACCACGTCATGGACAATTTTTCATTGCGAACTTTTACCCCCGGCATGATGCCCAACCCTGCGGCTAGCAATCCTGATCGCCGCACTCAGGGAGGCCGGGTACGGGCAACCCTTCAGGCAACGACGCAGCTTGAGATTACCACTGGTATCGATGGGCAAAGCAATGCACATCGCTCGCGAATGAGCATGAATCAGCCAGTGATGCCTTATCAACAGATGCCCAGAGTGGGCGATGCTGACATCGAACAATTTGGTATCTTTGCGCAAGCTTATTATAGCCCTGGGCTATTTAGCCAATGGGTAGCTGGTTTGCGGGCTGACCGCTGGCGGGCGAAGGACCAGCGCCAGCAACTTAGCAGCGGTCATGGTCATGCCGGGCATGGTGGCAGCGAAAACCCAACCTACGGTGAGACCCGCAGTGATGCGTTATGGGGTGGTTTTCTGCGTTATGAAGAGCGCATCGGTGCGCTGACCTGGTATGCAGGGGGCGGTTATACCGAACGTTTCCCGGATTATTGGGAGCTCATTGGTGGTAACCGACAGGCACCAGGTGCAGCCAACGCCTTTAGGGTCAGGCATGAAACCACGACTCAGGCTGACGTTGGCGTTATTTGGCAGGGTCAAGCCTGGGGGCGCGAGATGCGCCAGAGTATGAGTGTCTATTACGGGCATACCGATGACTTTTTGCTGCTTGAATCGCGCAGCATGGGCGAACATACTCAGCAATTAGTGCGCAACATAGATACTCACCATTACGGCTTTGAGTGGGACACTGATTATCAATTCAACGAACGTTGGCAGGCCCAGGCAAGTATGGCTTATGCTAGGGCCACTAATCGCTCGGATCAGCGCGCGTTGGCGCAGCAGCCGCCGCTCGAAGGTCGCTTTGGCTTGAGTTGGCAACACCACCAGCTGCAGCTTGGCGGCTTAGTGCGCGTCGCAGCGAAACAGAGCCGTGTTGCTCAGAACCAGGGTACTATCGCCGGACTAGACAGTACCCCGACGAGTGGGTTTGCGGTATTCTCACTCAACGCGAGTTGGCAGCATGACTCGGGTTTACGCTTAAGTAGTGGCATCGATAACCTGTTTGACCGCACCTATGCAGAACACCTGAGCCGCAGTAGTGTGATGATTAGCGGGTATCTGCCAACAGAGCAAGTGAACGAGCCCGGGCGCTTAGTGTGGGCCAATATCTCTTATGCCTGGTAATTAACTTTCGTATGCAAACAGTTGACCTGACAGCAAACCGATATCTTAATTTTCTGCTGGCTGCGACCAGTCTGTGGATGCTGGGGATGGCGCTATCCACGCACCTGGCCTGGCCAGTGTCCTTACAAGATGGGGGCATTGAAGGGTATCGCCAGAGCTGGCGCTGGTGGTTGTTAACTGGATTGAGTCTTACTCTGTTGGTTACCCTGGTGCTGCTGGGCCGAGTTGGAGAACGGGCAAGCGAGCAGGACCGTGTATTTTTAGGGTTGCTCAGTTTAACCGCATTGTGGTCGGCGGCATTGGCGATTTCCGGTGGGGCGCAAAACGCAGCGAACGCGATCCAACTGATCTTAATTGCGGCGGCTTTTATGACCCTTCCAGCGGGCCGGGCGTGGGTTGTATTTTCGCTCGTCGTGGTCGTGCAGGCACTATTTTTACTCGCGATGTTTAGCCAGTCTCACGTTGGGCATAGTCGTGAGGCTAGTCATGACATGCTGCATTACCTGGGAATGAGCGTCACCTTTTTGATCGCGGCCGTATTGCTGGCGGTGGTGATTCGCCGGATGCAGCGCAGCCTTCAGCAGCAACAGTACGAAGTTCAGCGGATGCGAGAAGAGCAACTTCGTCAGGAACAAATTATGGCGATGGGCACAGCATCGGCACAAATCACCCATGAGCTGGCGACCCCTCTGTCAACCATCAGTATGATTTATGACGAGCTGGCTGAGCGCTATCCAAATCAGCCAATGGTCGCCGAGCTTGCTGCACCCATTAGCCAGGTGCGTGAACTTTTGCAGCATTTGCGCGATGTTGCCGAGCACATTCAAACCCAACGCCAGCATTATCTGTCCGTGAGCGATGTATATCATCAACTCAGGCAGCAGGTGACTCTGAATTTTCCGTCAGCAGAAGTCACCTGGCATTTGGACCCAGCTGCAGGTGACGATGATAGCTTTCAGATTTACTGTGATTTAACCCTGGTTCCGGCTTTACTCGGCCTACTAAGAAACTCGCTGGCAGGTTCAGATCACAGTGAAGAAGGAGGCCGCTGTGAGGTGTCTGTTCGAATTCAGGGAGATAGCTGGGAGCTGACGATAAAAAACGCAACGACGCCAGAATCGTTACAGCGGTTACAGCAAATGACCAAGCTCGGGCAGCGGGCAGTCATTAGTCAGCAAGGATTAGGCTTTGGTATGCTATTAAGCCACGCCACGCTGGAACGGTTTGGTGGAAGCTTACGGGTGCACCTGAACCATCAAGGTATCTTTTTTCAACATATTCAGTTGCCATTAAAGTCAGCTCAACCGAAAACATCAGCGGAGACCTAATCAGATGCCAAAGCTATTGTTGGTTGAAGACGATGCCAGTTACGCTCAGGCACTGATACGACGCCTTCAAGCGCATGGCTGGGAAGGCACCTGGTATGCAACTACCGATTCAGCGCTTACTCATCAAAGTGAGCCCGATGCGATTGTGCTAGACCAAAACCTGGCTGGTGAGTCCAGCCTGCCAAGCATTAAAAAATTTAAGCAGCTTTGGCCAGACTCCCGTCTGGTAGTGGTCACTGGTTATGCCAGTATTGCGACCACGGTGAGTGCCATCAAACTGGGGGCAGACAATTACCTGACCAAGCCGGTTGACGTAACGACTTTAGTACGTGAGTTGGCTCATTTTGACGATTGCATGGTGGCGCTTCCTGAACGTGGCATTAGTGTGGATGAGCTGGAGTGGGAGTTGATTCAGAATACCTTGCAAGCGCATCGCAACAACATTTCAGCAACAGCGCGCGCCCTCAACATGCATCGTCGAACACTGCAGCGCAAGCTGCAAAAGAAACGACCTTCCCCCTGACCCCTTAAGATTTCTCCTCCTAAGGGAGGATAAATATCCTCCTTCTGCGTTATAGGCGCAGGCCTACTCTTTCGCTAGCTTAGTACTCTAGGTTTCCAAGTCAGCGCTCGCTTTGTTGGCAGCGCGCGGTGGCTGGTGTGATGACGCTACAAGCAGAGAGGCATTTCTAATGATCTACGCACAACCAAACCAAAAAGACGCACTTATCAATGCCAAAGAACGTTACGGCAATTTTATTGGTGGCGAATGGGTCGCGCCAGTGAACGGCAAGTACTTCGATAATATTTCGCCGGTCACGGGTAAAGCATTTTGCCAAATCCCACGCTCTGACGAAGACGATATCAATAAAGCATTGGATGCCGCCCATGCGGCAAAAGATGCCTGGGGTAAAACCTCAGTCACTGAACGTTCAAACATGCTGCTCAAAATTGCAGACCGGCTGGAGCAAAATCTGGAAAGTATTGCTGTGGCTGAGACTTGGGACAATGGTAAAGCGGTGCGTGAAACGTTAAATGCAGATGTGCCCCTGGCGGTTGATCATTTCCGTTATTTCGCCGGGGTTATCCGTGCCCAAGAGGGCACCAGCAGTGAAATAGATCATGATACCGTGGCGTATCATTACAATGAACCACTTGGCGTGGTCGGTCAGATTATTCCGTGGAATTTTCCATTATTAATGGCGTCCTGGAAATTAGCGCCAGCGCTTGCTTCTGGCAACTGCGTAATCCTTAAACCCGCTGAGCAAACACCCTGGTCCATTCTGAAGTTCATCGAACTGATTGAGGACTTGTTGCCTAAAGGCGTATTGAATGTGGTCAATGGCTACGGCGCTGAGGCTGGCGAAGCTCTGGCTACCAGTAAGCGGATTGCGAAAATTGCATTTACCGGCTCAACCCCAGTGGGCGCACACATTCTAAAATGTGCGGCAGAAAACATTATTCCATCAACGGTGGAGCTCGGTGGTAAGTCGCCAAACGTTTTCTTTGAGGATGTGTATAACCACGAAGATGACTACCTGGATAAATGTATCGAGGGCGTGGTGCTCGCATTCTTTAATCAGGGCGAGGTGTGTACCTGTCCCTCGCGTTTACTGGTTCAGGAAAGCATTTACGACAAGTTCATTGAAAAAGTCATTGAGCGGACCAAGAAAATCAAGCGTGGCAACCCATTAGACACTGACGTCATGGTGGGGGCTCAAGCGTCCGAAGAGCAGTTTGATAAGATCATGAGCTACTTCGACATTGGTCGCGAAGAGGGTGCTGAAGTACTTATGGGCGGTGACAAAGAGTCGCTCGAGGGGGATTTTGCCACCGGCTATTACATTCAGCCAACGCTGCTCAAAGGGAACAATAAAATGCGTGTCTTCCAGGAAGAGATCTTTGGTCCCGTGGTGTCAGTCACCACGTTTAAAGACGAGGCTGAGGCGCTGGAGCTGGCCAACGACAGTGAGTTTGGCTTAGGTGCGGGGCTTTGGACTCGAGACATGAACCGGGCGTATCGCATGGGTCGTGGTATTCAGGCCGGTCGAGTGTGGACCAACTGTTACCATCATTACCCGGCGCATGCTGCATTTGGTGGCTATAAAAAATCAGGTGTTGGTCGAGAAAACCACCTGATGATGTTGAATCATTATCAGCAAACCAAGAACATGCTGGTTAGCTACAGCACTAACCCGATGGGCTTCTTTTAACTCGTAGCAGGCAAATGGGTTAATCAGCCAATAGAAAATACCAGTCCAATTCGGGCTGGTATTTTTTTGACTGGCACGACAAGATAGTCAATACAGTATTTATTTCAGCCGGAGATGTGGTGAGCCAACCTGACAACAGCGCAGTGAGTATTCGCTCGCGACATAAAGACGCCCGACAAGCGGTGGCTGATATTGCGACGCAGCTCAGAGCGCGTCAGTTTAGCAGCTGCGGGTTATTATTTTTTTGTAGCGCCGAGTTTGATCTTGAGGCGCTCGCGGCGGCCTTTAACAGTACCTTTGCCGGGCTGACGATTGCCGGCTGTACCACCGCCGGAGAGCTTACCGTGAATGGTTACGAACAAGGCTCTTTATGTGTGGTGGCTTTCTCGGACCCTGATTTTCACCTCTTGGCAGCAGGGTTGACGGACCTTCATCACTTTGATCTCGCCCAAGGGCAGCGCCTGGTCAATCATCTGTTGCGCCGAGGTCGCGAAGACCCGCATCGGGTCAGTGACGATAATGTATTTGCCTTAACCTTACTCGACGGGCTATCTAGTCAGGAAGAGACCGTATTGGTCGCTTTGCAAAGTGCGCTGGGTAAAATTCCTCATTTTGGGGGGTCTGCCGGTGATGATAATCAGTTGCGCCGCACTCATGTGTTCTTCGATGGTGCCTTTCATACCGATGCGGCGGTGGTAGTACTGGTGCGCACCCGCTTGGATTTTGAAGTGTTCTCTACCCAGCATGTCAGCCCGTTAGGCGACAAATTAGTTGTGACGGAGGCGGATCCACCGACCCGAACTGTCTTTGAACTGGATGCAGAACCCGCTGCTGAAGCCTATGCCAAAAGCCTTGGTATGCAGGCAAATGAGCTTGATGCGTCGGTATTTGCGCTACATCCGTTAGCGGTAAAAGTGGGGCAGGAATACTACATACGTTCGATTCAACGAGTGAATGATGATTTGAGCCTGACCTTCTACTGTGCGGTGGGTAATGGTGCAGTGTTAACCCGCATGCAGCCGCAGCCAATGCTGCCGGATCTAGAGCGCTGCTTAAGTAATATTGAAGGCCGTATCGGCACACCGCAACTGACCATCGCCTGTGATTGTGTGTTACGTAGGCTGGAGTCAATGGAGCGTGGGGAATACGAGGCTGCCTCGGCGTGGTTGCAGCGCCATAGGGTGGTTGGTTTTACCACGTATGGGGAGCACATTCAGGGTATTCATGTGAATCAGACCTTTACCGGAGTGGTGTTGTCGCAACACAGGGCTCGCGTTGACTATGACTAAGCCAATAGTGCCTATGCAGACCGCTGATGAGAAGGGTGAGGACATCGCTCAGCAGCTTAGTGAGGCGCGTCATGCGCTGGCCATACAAGCAGAAGAAATACGCAAGCTGCGAAAAATTAATCTCGCTTTAATTGAGCGGGTGGAAGAAACCGGCGCGGGCGGAAGCGCCCCTTATGCCGCTTTTGAACATGCTGCAGTGCTGGCTGAGCAAGTGCGCGAACGGACCGCTAAACTGTCGCACACATCAGAGGCGCTGCAACGTTCTAACGCCAGCCTGCGCAGGGCCAATCAGGCGGCGAGCCTGGCCCACCGGCGCTTAGTCGACGCTATCGAAAGTATCTCAGACGCCTTTGTGCTATTTGACGCCAGTCATAAAATTCGCTTGTTTAATCATCGTTTTCGCGAGTATTGGCATGATCTTGGGCTGAAAGTTGAGGTGGGTATGCCGCGCTCGCGCCTGCAGTTGCAGGCACAGGAATACGCGCTGGTCCAGCAATGGGCCCATGACAGTGAAACCCGCAGCCGGGTGTATCAGCTGACGAATGGTCGCTGGATCCAGCTCAGCGAGCGGTTAACCGGTGATGGTGGCCGGGTGTTGCTCTATACCGATATTACCGCGTTGAAGCGCAGTGAAGACAAAAGCAGACAACGCTTACAACAAGCTAAACAAGCCGCCGAACAAGCTAACCTTTCAAAAACAAAATTCCTTGCGGCGGTAAGTCATGACTTGGTACAACCGCTCAATGCGGCCCGCTTGTTTCATGCCGCTATGCAGGACCAGGAAATGCCGGCTAAGCTTGCCCAGTTGGTGGATTCCGCCGGCCGCTCATTGGCGGATGTTGAACACTTACTACGAACGCTCATCGACATCTCAAAACTGGACGCTGGTGCTTTGCAGGTAAAGAAAGAAGTGGTTTTCCTGCCTGCCTTCATTGCTAACCTTGATGAGCAGCATCAACCTCTCGCGCAACAAAAACAACGTGAGTTTCGCAGTCATGCTCAGTCGCTGTGGGTAGAAACTGATCCGGCTTTACTAAGCCGCCTGTTACGTAATTTACTCAGCAACGCGTTTCGTTACACGGATGTCGATGGCCGGGTCGTGCTCGGTTGTCGCAGGGGCACTGATTCAACGGGGCAGGGGTATGTGGATGTTCAGGTGCTCGATAACGGCTGTGGTTTTAATAGCGACGAGCGCACGCGAATATTTAATGAATTTCATCGCTTACCAGGAGCACACAGGCACTCTGAAAATGGCCTGGGCCTTGGACTGGCTATTGTTGAGCGGCTCAGCCACCTGCTAGAACATCCGCTTCAGGTACGCTCGACACCAGGCAGGGGCTCTTGTTTTACGGTGCGATTGCCATTGCTAGAGGGGGCTGCGAGGGAGCTTGATGGGATCGCCACAGTTACCAGTGACGATCCTGACAGATGGTTACGAACGCAGTCAGTGTCCGTCGCCGATTTGGCGCACTCATCAGCATCCAAGGCCGTTGCAGTGATTGATAATGACCCTGCGGTGTGTCGTGCTATGCAGAGTTTACTTGAGGGATGGGGCTATGTTGTGGTGACTTTTGAAGAGCCACCAGTAGCGCCTGCGGGCTTTGACTTGATTATCCTTGATTATCACTTACATGAAGATGAGCAAGGTCAGGTGGTTACCGGGCTTGATGTACTAAACACCTGGCAGAGTGGGGGGTATAGCCTGCCGCCCACGATGATGATTACCGCGAATCACAGCAAGTCGCTGGCGCAAGTTTTGCAACGACGTAAAATCGCCCTGCTGCATAAGCCGGTGCGCCCAGCCAAATTGAGGGCACTGCTGCAGCATCTGCTAAACAATCATAAAATTAATGATTGAGTCGCTGATTTAGTAACGCCTGCGCCTTCAGCCCGGCCTGTACCCGATTCTCGACCTCAAGCCGCTGTAAAATAGCCGACACATGGGTTTTCACGGTCGTCTCGGCGATATGCAGTTGAGCCGCAATGCGTTTGTTTGATGCGCCCTCTGCGAGCAGTTGCAACACATGATGCTGGCGCTTAGTCAGGCTGTGTAAAATGGTCGTATCAAGCGGCTCGGGTGTGTGCTGCGAGGCCGGTGGCGCAGGCGCAGCGTTGAGAAAGCTGGCTGCTGGCAAATACATTTCACCAGCCAGCAATTGTCTGATACCCGCTGCCAGCGCTTGCTGATCCAGTGATTTAGACAAATAGCCGGTCGCACCAAGGTCAATGGCCTGGAGAATGGTGGCCTTGTCATCTTCTGCGGAGAGCATAGCAACAGCAACGCTTGGGAATGACTGGCGCAATTGGGTTAACCCCTGAAGCCCATCCATACCGGGCATATGCAGGTCGAGCAATACCAGGTCAGTGTCCGGATGTACCGCCAGCAACTGACGCACCTCATCCAGGCTGGCTGCCTGCAGCAATTGCTGATGTGGTACGTAGCTGTTGATGACGTGACTCACCGCATCGCGATACAGCGGATGGTCGTCGGCAACGATAATAATACTCACGCAATCTCCAGGTTCATTTAGGTTCCGCAAAAGGTACGTTGTAATCCTTTAGGGCGCAACGCTGCTTGATGCTGCCATAGAGCAGGCGGCTTGGTAAAAGGCTGCCGGCACGCACTGACAAATCGTTCAATGTTGCTAAAATCATCATTCTCACATGCCTGCCTGACCAGCATATCAACCCAGCCCAAACGCGGGCTAAAACTGGGGTTGGCCTTGCGCATCATCGCCAGATCCGGGTCTGCTTGTTGGTACTCATGCAGCCACAGGCCTGCCTTTGTAGTGCTTAACCAGGCCGGTTTTAGAGCTGTCACCTTGCCTTGAGAGAGCCAAGTGTATAGCTCATCAAAAGCACGATGGTAGTCAACCTTATTGTCTTGCAGCAGGCTTAGCCATGCCTGGCAAAGCTTATGCGCTTTTTCGTCGGCAGCGACCAGACCCAGGCGCTGGCTTAGCCCTGCTAGCCATATGCTTTCAAGGGTGGGACTAAAGGCCGATAGGGCATGTTTCACCTTTTCCAATTCGGCGTCAAGGCGAGCTTTAAGCTCTGGTTGTTGAGCGGATGCGAAAGACAGACGCTGGGCAATGCATTGGGCAAGTTTATTCAGTGCCCAGAATAGCGCATGGGGCTGAGCTGCGAAACGGTAGCGACCAGCGGCGTCGACGGCGCTAAAGCAGGCATTAGGGTCGAAAATATCGATAAACGCGCAGGGACCGAGATCAAGCGTTTCCCCGACAAGGCTGATATTATCGGTATTCAGCACCCCATGTACAAAACCCGCGCTCATCCAACTTCCACCGAGGCGAGCCAGGCGCTGGCAGAGGTCGCAGTACCAGCCAGCGTAGTTCAATAGGGGCGAGCCTACGGGCCGCTTATGCAGGCCCATGACGATGCTATCCATGGAGGGCCAGTCCTGGCGTAGCGCCAGCCATTCCAGGGTGCCGATACGCAGGTGACTGGCGCTGAGCCGGGCAAGAATAGCCGCCGGTTCCGCCGGGTTACGCTGGAGTCTGGTCGCACTGGTTACTACGGCAAAGGCACCAGTGACCGGAATGCCTAAACCTGTCAGTGCTTCGCTATAAATATATTCACGCAAGGCTGCTGATAAAGGGAGCCTGCCATCTCCACTGAGGGTCCATGGGGTCGTGCCGCTGCCTTTCAACTGCAGTTCATAACGCCGCTGAGTGGCTTGCAGTCGCGCAATGATATGGGCGCGACCATCACCAAGCTGGGCCGCAAAGATACCAAATTGATGGCCTGCGTAACCAAGACTGACCGGGGAAAACCCTGGCCAATTCTGGTGGCCGCTAAGATACTGCAATAGCGTAGCGGGGGTCGTATCGAACCCGGATGGCCAGTCTATGGTATCAGCAAGGGGCTGATTAAATAATGCCAGGCGCGGTGTGCTTAAAGGTTGTGGCTGGCAGGCTTTGACTAGCCCAGAGTTTGCGCTGAGCCATGCAGGTAAGGGCAATACGGATTGTTTAGGTGTCTTCATCCAACTAATTTAGCAGCTTTTGAAGGAAAAATGCGCAGTAAACAATCGGTAAATCCTATTGGCTAATCTAACTGATAACTATTATCATTTAATATCAGTTATAGACACCCAGGCGGGAGCAACATTATGTACTTCATGAATAAAACTTTGACCTTTGCAGTGGTGCACTTTTTTGTCGCTTTCACTGTGACCTGGTTAATCACCGGCAGTTTCGTACTCGGTGGGTTGATTGCGATGATTGAACCGGCCGTCAATACCGTTGCTTACTTCTTTCACGAAAAGGCCTGGGCCCGCTTTGGTGGGCAAAGCCTGGCGAAGCCGGTCACGGTAACGCTTAAGTAACCGGCAACCATACCTTAGTTCCATTCAGTCAGCATGATCGCAGTGGGGCGATCATCCGACTGGCCGAGATATTCGAACTGCGCAGAGATGGTGCCGCCATCGTTGCTCATATCAGCGAGCTGGTCGCAGTTCAGATGTTCTGCGCAAACAAAAGTCTCACCAAAAAATAAGTAATAACCTTCGTTGTCTTCATCAACTTCAAAGATTCCTGACGCTGGCTGTCCTTCTAACAGTACGTAGTCGAAAAGATACGTTGTACCCACCTCATCCTCAGTGGTGTCCAAAATTTCGAGTAACCGATACTCGGTGCTGGGGCCATCTTCGGGAGGTTCTGCGTAGGTCACCACTTTAATACGTGCAGTGACTTCGTAGCCCCAGCGAAAGGTAAAATCTTCAATCCACGAAGCGACAACCTGATCGCCCGATTCAAACCCCATCTGGTAACCCAGGTACGTAGAAAAAGCACCAGCCGCAATAGCAGGTTGGGCGTCAATGACGACAGTTTCCTGTACATAGGTATCGCCTTCGTCGTCAGAGGAGTCGCAGCCAGTGAGTAGCGCAGCAAGCAGCAGGCCAGTGAATTGTAGAAGCGGTAAAGTTTTGAGTTTCAACATGAGTAACATCCCTATTTTGTTGTGACCAATAAGTGTACGTATGTGTTGGCTATGTGTAAACACGTGGCTTTGCGCAGCTATCCAACTCTCCCTATACCGCGGTCCAGTGGGGCTGTGGTAGACTATTCACATATATACTTTCAATTGATTCTCAAGGTTAAGTTTCTATGAGCATAGTTTCTCGTTTTGCACCAAGCCCGACTGGTTATTTGCACGTTGGCGGCGCCCGTACCGCTTTGTATTCCTGGTTGGTTGCTCAGGCAGCTGGCGGCAAATTTATTCTGCGTATTGAAGATACCGATCGCGAACGCTCAACCCAACCAGCGATCGACGCTATCTTAGAGGGAATGCAGTGGTTAGGCCTGAACTACGATGAGGGCCCGATCTATCAAACTCAACGTTTTGACCGCTACCAGCAACTGATTGATCAGCTCCTTGCCGAAGACAAAGCCTACAAATGCTATTGCTCTGTAGAGCGCCTCGATAAGATGCGTGAGGAGCAGATGGCCAATGGCCAGAAACCACGCTATGACGGTGCCTGCCGCGACCAAGAAGCGCAACCGGGCAAGCCCCATGTGATTCGCTTCCGCAACCCGCAAGAGGGCAGTGTGGTGTTTGACGATCACGTGCGTGGTCGCATCGAGTTTTCCAACCAAGAGCTGGATGACCTGATTATTGCGCGTACTGATGGTACACCAACCTATAACTTCTGCGTGGTCGTCGACGATTGGGATATGGGTATCACCCATGTGGTGCGCGGTGAAGACCATATCAACAACACACCTCGCCAGATCAACATCTTTAAAGCGCTCGGCGCGCCTGTGCCTGAGTATGCGCATGTGTCGATGATTCTTGGCGATGACGGCAAGAAACTGTCGAAACGTCACGGTGCGGTCAGTGTCATGGAATACCGCGACAATGGTTACCTGCCACAGGCGTTGCTGAACTACCTGGTGCGTCTGGGCTGGTCTCATGGCGACCAGGAAGTGTTCTCGGTGGACGAAATGATCTCGCTGTTTAAGCTGTCAGACATTAACAAAGCAGCGTCTGCATTTAATACTGAGAAGCTGAACTGGCTGAATCAGCACTATATGAAAACCTTGCCGGCTGCAGACGTAGCTGAAGCATTGGCATGGCACTTTGCTCAACTCGGGGTTGATACCAGTCAGGGACCGAGCCTGGAAACGATTGTCGACATGCAGGCAGAGCGGGTGAAAACGTTAAAAGAGATGGCTGAGATCAGTCGGTACTTTTTTGAGGAAGTAACCGAATTTGACCCGGGCGCGGCGAAAAAACATCTGCGCCCAGTGGCCGGATCAGCTCTGAGTCTGGTTCGCGATAAACTGACTGCACTCACATCCTGGAACGCGGGCGATATTCAGCAGGCGATTCAGGCGACCTGTGAGGAGCTCGAGATTGGCATGGGTAAAGTGGGTATGCCGTTGCGGGTTGCAGTGACAGGTGGGGGTAACTCACCTTCGTTAGATGTGACCTTAGCTGCGCTGCCGCAAGAAGTTGCTACTGCACGGATTAACCTGGCCCTCGACTTCATTAAATTGCGGGAGGAACAAAGCTAAGATGCCGAAAATTAAAGAGCTACTTAACAACAATAAAAACTGGGCTGAACGCAAAGTGCAGGAAGACCCGGACTTTTTTAATCGTCTGGCAAATCAGCAAAAGCCTGAATATTTGTGGATTGGTTGCTCTGACAGCCGGGTGCCGGCGAATCAAATCGTCGGCATGGCACCAGGCGAGCTGTTTGTGCACAGAAACGTAGCCAATCAAATCATACAGACCGATTTTAATTGTCTTTCGGTGGTCCAGTTTGCGGTAGAAGCACTTAAAGTGAAGCACATTCTGGTAGTGGGGCATTACGGTTGTGGTGGTGTCGCTGCGGCCATGGACAACAGTGCCCATGGCCTGGTAGACAACTGGTTGTTCCCGATTAAAGATGTGTACCGGGAAAATCGTCGCGAATTGGAAAAGCTGCCTTATGATCCGCGACTTGACCGCTTGTGTGAGCTAAACGTGATCGAACAGGTGGGTAACCTGGCTAAAAGTCACACCATTCAGGAAGCCTGGAATCGTGGCCAGGAGCTGACCATTCATGGCTGGATTTATAGTGTCAAAGACGGCCTGGTGCGAGATTTGGAAGTTACCATGTCAGACAAAGAAGGCCTGGAACGGATTTATCATTTTGACGGTGATCCGACGATTAGTTAAGACGACGAACACAGCGGGCGAATGGGTTTCAAATGTAACAAAACATACAGAAATAAGGCTTTTCTGTTTAGTTTTGCGACAAACTGTTAAAAAAATAACCGAACAGTGAGAACTTAAGAAAAAAGTATTGACAGTTTTACTGACGTCCTTATAATTCGCCCCGCTGTCAGGGTAAAGCAATCAGGTAACTGAGCGTTTATCAGGATGGGGCTATAGCTCAGCTGGGAGAGCGCTTGCATGGCATGCAAGAGGTCAGCGGTTCGATCCCGCTTAGCTCCACCAAAAGCTCTGTACACATTAAGTCCGGGTCCCCTTCGTCTAGAGGCCTAGGACACCGCCCTTTCACGGCGGTAACAGGGGTTCGAATCCCCTAGGGGACGCCATCTTTGCTAGTACTTACCATGTGAGTCGTAGCGCTGATGTTCTAACAGCAGGATGCTGTTATGATGTTTTTGCGGTATGCGTGAGTGAGAGTAGAGTAAAGCGCCGTATTTTAAACATGCGTCACCGAGCTTAAAGCACAGCCATTGAATTTTGCGTCCCCTTCGTCTAGAGGCCTAGGACACCGCCCTTTCACGGCGGTAAC
>JAFIFH010000012.1 GCA_020832105.1 Idiomarina sp. | reverse complement strand
CCACGGTATGGCCGCCAGCAGTCAAAGCGACGGTTTCTTCATCGTTCATCGCCATGCGTGCAAAAGTTTCACGCACATCCTGCGCCGTACGCAGTGGGTCCGGATTACCATCCACACCTTCAGGGTTGACGTATATCAAGCCCATCTGTACTGCGGCCAGAGGGTTTTCCAGCGAATCGCGTTTGTCGTCGCTGTCGTAACGGTTTTCAGTAGGCGCCAGCCATTCTTTCTCTGAGCCCCAATAGGTATCTTTCTCAGGGTGCCAAATATCTTCTCGTCCACCGGCAAAACCGAAGACTTTATGGCCCATTGACTCGTAGGCCATGGTGCCAGCAAGAATATACAGGTCAGCCCAGGACAGCTTGTTACCGTACTTTTTCTTAATGGGCCACAATAAGCGGCGTGCCTTGTCCAGGTTCACGTTGTCCGGCCAGCTGTTGAGTGGCGCAAAACGTTGGTTACCGGTTCCCCCGCCACCACGGCCGTCGGAGATACGATAAGAACCGGCTGAGTGCCACGCCATTCGGATCATTAAACCACCGTAATGACCCCAATCTGCCGGCCACCAGGACTGGCTATCGGTCATCAATGCTTTCACATCGTTTTTAACTGCCTGAAAATCGAGAGTCTGGAAGGCTTTTGCGTAGTCAAAATCGTCATCAAGAGGGTTCACCTTGCGATCATGCTGATGCAGGATGTCTAAATTCAAAGCGTTTGGCCACCAAGCCATGTTGTCTTTGGTGGTCGCGGTATTGCCGCCATGCATAACAGGACATTTCCCGCCCGCATTTACTTTTTTAAGTTCTGTAGTCGACATAAATTACCTCATGTTGCATCCAGCAAAGTGAGAACCGACGAACCAGCTCCCACTCTGCATTGAATATCAGTGTACGCTTATACATTAGAGGAATTCGTTATACTTTGATAGCAGGTTGTTTCGAATGCGTGGATAGGTTTTCTTAATACAAATCAAAACTATGGTTATAAAAAGACCCGGCATTGCGCCGGGTCTTATGGAACACTGCTGTTCTACTCGCCCTGGTCCATTTTAGCCCAGCTGTCGCGTAATTCGACGGTGCGGTTAAACACCAGTTTACCCTCTTTGGCGAATTCACTGTCAACACAAAAATAGCCGGTACGTTCAAATTGAAAACCAGTTTCCGGCGCTGCATTGGCAATGGATGGCTCGACAAAACCTTGTACAACTTGCAATGAATTCGGGTTCAGTGCGTCTGCGAAAACCTCTTCTGCAGCCGGATTCGGTACTTGAAACAAGCGGTCATACAGGCGAATTTCCGCATTCACACCATGCGCCGCAGACACCCAATGAATCACGCCTTTTACTTTACGACCATCCGCAGGGTCTTTGCCAAGGGTATCAGCGTCATAAGTACAGTAAACCGTGGTCACCAGACCTTCTGCGTCGGTCTCAAAGCGCTCAGCTTTGATCACGTAAGCATTACGCAAGCGTACTTCTTTACCCAGTACCAGACGTTTAAATTTCTTATTCGCTGACTCGCGGAAATCTTCGCGCTCAATATACAGTTCACGGGTAAATGGAACCTCACGCTCACCCATATCAGGGTTGTTCGGATGATTCGCCGCCTGCAGGGTTTCTGTCTCACCCTCCGGGAAGTTTTCAATCACTACTTTAATCGGGTCCAGCACGGCCATGGCACGAGGTGCATGCTCGTTCAGGTCATCACGTATGCAGGCTTCAAGAATACCCATCTCCACCTGATTATCCATCTTGGTCACACCAATGCGATGGGCAAATTCACGCAATGAACCCGGGGTATAACCGCGGCGGCGTAAGCCAGCGATAGTCGGCATACGAGGATCGTTCCAGCCTTCCACATGCCCTTCAACCACCAGCTCATTGAGTTTACGCTTGCTCATTACCGTGTATTCAAGGTTCAGCCTCGAAAACTCGATTTGCTGCGGGTGACAGTCAATACTGATGTTGTCCAATACCCAGTCATACAAACGACGGTTGTCCTGGAATTCAAGGGTACACAATGAGTGCGTGATACCTTCCAGCGCATCCGAGATACAATGGGTGAAATCATACATGGGGTAGACACACCAGGTGTCACCGGTTTGGTGGTGATGCACATGACGCACACGATAAATCACCGGGTCGCGCATACACATAAACGGCGAGCTCATATCGATTTTCGCGCGTAGGCTACACTCGCCTTCTTTATATTTACCTGCTGTCATATCAGCAAAATGCTGCAGGTTCTCTTCAACAGAGGTGTCGCGAAACGGGCTATTGGTGCCCTTCTCTTTCAGCGTTCCGCGTAGGGTACGCATGTCGTCCTGACTGGAAAAGTCCACATAAGCCAGGCCTTTTTCAATCAGCTCAATAGCAAAGCCGTGGAGCGCCTGGAAATAGTCTGATGAAAAGCGTGGTTTGCCTTCCCACTCATAACCCAGCCACTGCACATCACGTTTAATAGAGTTGATGTACTCAACACTTTCTTTTAACGGGTTGGTGTCGTCAAAGCGCAGGTTACACTGGCCCTGATAGTCTTCAGCAATACCAAAGTTCAGTACGATAGATTTTGCATGACCGATATGCAGGTAGCCATTCGGCTCAGGTGGGAAACGTGTATGCACGCCCTGATGTTTGCCGGAAGCGAGATCCTGATCAATGATCTTACGAATAAAATTGCTGGCACGAGGCGCATTTTCAGCCATGAAAGACGGTCTCCGACTGGGTCATAGAAATAAGAAAAGAGCGCTATGATCGCAACAAAACGCCTTGCTTACAAGCCGAAAAAGCGCAGATAGCGGCGCATTTGTTGCTGCGCAGTCATTAAGCCTATTGGCTTGAACTGAATTTTCGTGCCTGGCTGACGCTGAGCCAGCGAAAAACCGTCTAAAGGCAGGATATTACCAACCTTCGGATACCCGCCCAAGGTCTGACGGTCGTTGAGCATCACGATGGGCTGGCCGTCAGCTGGTACCTGCACCGCACCGTAGCTGAGTGGCTCTGAGAACATGCCAAGTTGCGGGCTTTCAATAGCCTCTCCACTTAATCGTGCACCCATGCGATCGCTGCGTTTGTCCAGGGTATAGGTCTGCTGCACGAGTTGCTGCCACGCCGCTTTACTGAATGCTTGCTGTTGATAGCCCGGCACCAGATGCAAGGTTAGATCGCCGCTGTAATCTGGCATAAAGCGTTGTGGAATTTGCCGCGCAATCCCTTCTTCCGCGAGCATGCTTGCTGGAAGAAAGTCCTCGTCCTGTAGCGGCTCGCCGTTACTGTGTAAGCCGCCTAGATGGTCGCGTTTCACCGTGGCGCTACTGCCCAGCTGTTGTGGCACATAAAAGCCCCCCTGCACACCAATATAGGCACGAAAGCCAAGGCGTGGATGAGCGAAACGTAATTTGTCCCCGGTGGTGACCCAAAAGCTACGCCATGGCACTTGCGGTTCGCCGTTCACGGTCAGGTTTAAATCTCCGCCGGTGACTGAGATCATGGTATTGGTACGGGCTTCTAGTTCTAATCCACCTGCGGTCACTTCCAGTACCGTGGCACTGGCTGGGTTATCGAGTAGGCGATTGGCCCAGTTCGCCGCCATTGCATCCATGGGTCCGCCATTGGTCACCCCAATATGCTCGTAACCAAAACGTCCGGGGTCTTGCAGCAAGCTAAAGAAGCCTTTTCTTACCACTCGGAATCCTGTTGCTGGCTGTTTCATAGCTGAGACTCCGTATTATGTGTACTGATCCACTCGCGCAATTGTTCTTCGTCCATGGCGATAAAGCGTACCTGATCACCAACCTCCACCGGAGTCATTTGCGCCGCATGCGGGTTAAACCACTGGATCGGACTGTAGCCAATCACATGCCATCCCCCTGGCGAGTCATTGGGGTACACCGCTGTTTGTTGCTCAGCAATTGCGACGCTGCCAGCAGCGACAGTTTGCCTTGGTGTGTCACGGCGTGGGATGCGTAATGCCTCGGGCAGCTGACCTAAGTAGCTAAAGCCCGGCGCAAACCCTTGGGCATACACCTGATAGGTAGTTTCGCTGTGTAAATGAATAATCTCGTCGGTGCTGAGCCTACAGGCTTGCGCCACATCGTCGAGGTCTGGCCCGTATTCGCCACCGTAAATCAGCGGAATTTCAACCAGCTTGGCCGACTTGTTGGCAACGGTGCTATAAGGCACCTCATCAAGCGCACGTTCAATCAATAACTGTAAATCATACATCCGGCACTGGCGTGGGTCATAGGCCACCAGCAACGAGGTATAGGCTGGCACAACCTGCTCAATAATCTGGGGGTGTTGTTGCAGAAGATAGTGGCGTAAAGCACTTAAATACGCCGGCAGCTGGGGGTCAAGCTGGTCACCGAAACGGACTAACAAGGCGTTAACGCCGGCGATTTCAAAACTAACCTGAGGTCGCGTCGAACTCATCTTTGGTCCCTAATGTGGATGTCATGGGCGGTGTCATCACACTCCTGCTGAGTGTTCAACAAGCATATGACGAATCGCTTTCACTGCTGCCAGGGCGGCATCGGTGTCACCGTGCACGCATAAAGTCTGTGCGGGCAGCTTAACACTTCTACCGGAATGCGTAGTGACTTTACCGTGCGCGGCAATTTGTTCCGCCTGAGCAACCACTCTTGCCAGCTCGTGGTGCACAGCGCCACTCTGACCGCGTGGCATCAACTGCCCCTCATCGGTATAGGCACGGTCTGCAAAAGCTTCAAAGCGCAACGTCAGTGCCGCCCCGCCGAGCTGCCCGGCTTCCTGCTCAAAGCGTTGGTAGTCAGCGGTTGCAAGCATCACCAGGTTAAGCGGTGCCGGATAATCGGCCACAGCCTGCATGATCGCTATTCGCGTTAGCTTGTCATTCATCATTGCATGGTACAGCGCGCCATGGGGTTTAACATACCCGACCTGTCCCCCCTGGCTTCTGGCCACGCCATCGAGTGCCGCAACCTGATACAGCACCAGCGCATACACTTCATCAGGTGTCAGCGCCATCGCCCGGCGTCCAAACCCTTCTTTATCGGGATAGCCTGGGTGGGCGCCAATTTCCACCCCATGCTCAATAGCAAGCTTCACTGTGCGCAGCAAAGTGACTGGGTCGGACGCGTGCATGCCACAAGCAATATTCGCTTGATCGATAAGCGGCATCAGCTGAGCGTCCTGACCCATTGACCAGGCGCCGTAGCTTTCCCCTAAATCACAGTTAAGTTTCAACATAGGCCTACTTCTTACTACCTCTGCTCGATTTGTCTTTCTCGGTGCCAGCGCCCTGCTTATAAGATTTTTGCTTGTCGGAAAAACGCGCCTGGGTGCGAATAAATGCGTACAGGCCAAACCCTAATGAAACCAGCCAGAGCGTTGGTTGCGCCAGGAACCAGAAACCGTGTTCAAAGAAAATTGCAAACGAGCCAATAATGCCAAAAGACACCAATGCAGTGGAAGCATAGACCACGGGCTGCGCCAGGCGCTGGACCTGGTCAAATTTAAATAACCCGGCGAGGCAACCAAGAATGATGCCCCAGGCGATGGGCTGGAACACACCATGCCAGGTCAACCCGGTGTTGGCGATAAATTCGGCTAAATCCTGCATATCACTGAGCAGGAAGATCATTCCGATGGGTGCCGTCACCGCCGCTATGGTTTTTTGTACGTTCATAAATTCCGCTTGGTTAAAGAGTCATTGCCACCATGATGCCAAAGCTCGGCCTAAATACAAAGCCGACTATGGTCGCAGTCGGTTATATCAGTTTACGTACCCAGCTGAGTGGGATCCGTTTCATGATAAACCCAAGCGGCACCCATGGCCACCAGGGCACATAAGCACTGGCCACTTCTTTTTCAATCTGCTTCACCATTGCTTTGACGCCGGGCACCGTGTCGACCATAAACGGCGTGTCTTTAACCTTTTCATTCAGCTCAGAACGAATGTAGCCGGGCATAATGCAACTGACCTGGATCGGCTTGCGTAGAACATCTGAGCGGATACCTTCGGTGAGAGACTCTAAACCGGCTTTACTTGACGCATAGGCGGTCATTGCACCGGGCATGCCTCGAATCGCACTCATTGAAGAGATAGTCACCAGATGACCATCGTTTTGCTCGCGAAATACCTCCATCGCCGCCTCGCACTGTGCCAGCGCAGCAATATAATTGGTCATCGCAGTTTGTTTGTTGGCGGCAAAATTACCTTTACCAATACCTACGCCTTTACCCATGCCTGCGTTAACAATAAAGCGGTCGATACGGCCGAACAGTTGTTGAAACTCTCGAACCACGGCAAAAACCCGGTCATGATCATTCACATCCAGTGCTTTCACTTCGATTTGAATGTCAGGGTACTGCGTCAGCAACTCTGCTTTCAGTGCTTCCAGGCGTTCAGTACGTCGTGCACATAACCCCAGATTACGTCCAAGGGCGGCGAACTGACGCGCCATCTCTTCGCCTAAGCCGGAGCTTGCCCCGGTAATCACTATATTCTTTCTCATCCTGTTACCTTTATGGTTTTCGTTTTATGGATATTCTGATGATTTATCTCGCCGTCAGCAGGTGCGCGTGCGGGCCGCTAAAATGAAGATGCTCGTTCAGGCTAATCAGTTGTAGTCTGACTTCTGGCGCTGCACTGTCAGCGGTTGCAACAGGTGCAGACACAGCCACCTTGCTCAGGCCCCCATTAACCAGGCGCCAATTCAGCGCCAGTGCCGTTTCCACGTCCATGTTCAGCAGGCGCTTCGCCACCATCGAAATAGGCCCCCCTGACGTGACCACGAGGACTCGTTCACGGGCCCCCAGGCTTTGGCTCAAGCGTTGCAGCTCGTTATCCACCCGCTGATGAAAAGCGTTAAAACTCTCTTTATACTCAGCCTCTGGATGCCCCTCTACCCAGCGCCGCATGGCAGCGACAAAGTAGCTTGCGAACGTAGCCTCTTTATCGTCGCTTTGTACCACAAGCTGACGTAAATCCCCGGCTTCTTTGGCGTGCATCGCAATCACGTCGGTGTGATCAAACTCATTCCATGCGCTTACCGTCGTCGTCGACGGCAATTCTTTACAGCCTGCCTGTGCAAAGCCCTCTAACAGCGCCTCCACACTTTGCTGCTGGCGACGTAAATCACCGTGAATGACGCGGGACGGCACCCGCCCCTGCTGCGCCAACAAACGACCATTGAAGCGGGCCTGCTCAATACCCAAGGCACTGAGCTGATCGTAATCGTCACTGGCAAAAGACGCTTGCCCATGACGCATTAAGTAGATACTGGCCATATCTGTTCCTTAGCGGCTAAAGCTGAACGATGTAGGCGAACTTTGCATGCAGATTATGCGTTCGCTGTACGCTGATGCTGGCGGATAATTTTACGGCAACGCCAATGCAGGTAATGCACCAGAAACCAGAAATTCTTGAACGCCTTATTACGGGTTTGTTTATGATGATAGCGATAATAGATTTGCTGGGCGATAGCGGACAGTCGAAACAGGCCATACACCTCATAAAAAGCGAAACTTTCAGGCTTCACACCGGTATGTTCACAGTAGTAATCAATAATTTGCTGACGGGTAAACATACCCGGCAAGTGGGTGGGTTGACGACGTGTCGAGCGTGCTATGCGATCATCGTCTGCCTCAATCCAATATGCCAGCATATTACCCACGTCCATCAGCGGGTCGCCCACCGTCGCCAGCTCCCAATCCAGTACCGCCAGAATATCGGTAGGGTCCTCTGGGTTGAGGATCAGGTTATCCAGGCGGAAGTCATTGTGGGTCATGCACAAATGTTCCTGCGCTGGCAAATGGTTAGCCAACCAGTCTGTTATCTTTTTACCGCCAGGTACATTCCAGGTGCGGGCTTGCTGGTAGCGCTTGGTCCAGCCGCTTATCTGCCGCGCCGCATAGCCTTCGCCTTTACCAAACTCCGCCAGTCCAGAGGCGTTAATATCGACCTGGTGCAAGGCAATAAGTTTGTCCAACATCTTGGTGCACAGCGTCTTAGCGTCTGCTGCACTGAGCTCTAGCCCGCGAGGTAAATTTTTGCGTGGAATAATCCCAGGGATCCGCTCCATTACATAGAAATCACTGCCAATCAGTTCAGGATCGGCACAATAGCCAACAATATTCGGTACCCAAGGGAAAACCGGCTTGAGCGCTTGCTGCAGCCGTGCTTCGCGCTGCATATCGTGCGCTGAGCGCGCCTTGGTACCCGCAGGCGCCCGGCGTAAAATAAAGTCATGCTGTGGTTGATGCTGAGTGTAATCCAGCCGATAGGTCCAGTTAGACGCCCCTCCGGTAAACTGGGTAACCTCTGGCGAACCAGCTAAGTTTTCTACCTTCTTACTCAACCATTCCGTCACGGCATCCGCATCGAATGCCTCGTCACCACGCACTTGCTGGCCGCGGTCAATAAATTGTTCACTCATCGTGCGCTCCTTGCGTTCATTTTTTTGTTGCAGGCCTGGCCTGTCCTTCGCTGTCCTGGCGATATTTCTTTAATTCAGTTCTCGTCACCATGGCCCGGTGCACCTCATCAGGACCATCAGCAAGGCGCAGGGCCCGAGCTACGGTATAAAATGCGGGTAATGGATAATCATTACTCATCCCAGCGCCACCATGGATTTGAATGGCGTCATCTACTACCCGCTGCAGTACATTCGGCACCACCACTTTGATCCCTGAGATCTCACTCATCGCATGCCTGACCCCAAGCCGATCGATTTTATCCGCCGCACTTAGCGTGTATAGACGAGCCTGGTCAATGGCCATGCGATGCTCAGCCACACGCTCAGCATTGCCCCCAAGCTTGATCAAAGGCTGACCAAATGCCTGTCGTGTGGTGGCTCGTTTGATCAACAGTTCAAGCACACGTTCCGCGGCACCTAATGCGCGCATACAATGGTGGATCCGCCCTGGCCCTAACCGGCCCTGGGCGATCGCAAAGCCCATGCCGAGCTCACCGATCACGTTTTCCCGTGGTACTCTGACCTGGTCAAAGCGCACTTCACCATGCCCGTATGGTGCATCAAAGCTGTTAAATGCCGGCAACATCCGTTCGATATGTACCCCCTCACTGTCCAGCGGTACTATCACCATGGAATGTTGCTGATGCTTGACGGCCTGGGGCCGCGACAAGCCCATCACAATCGCGAATTTCGCATCCGGGTGACCAAGACCGGTTGACCACCATTTACGCCCATTCACCACAATCTCGTCACCGTCCTCTTGTATGGTCGCCTGCATATTGGTGGCATCCGAAGAGGCCACATCAGGTTCAGTCATACAAAATACTGAGCGTATTTCGCCTGCCAGCAAAGGCACAAGCCACGCTTGTTTCTGGGCATCGTTGCCAAAATGGTATAACACCTCCATGTTGCCGGTATCAGGTGCGTTACAGTTAAATATTTCCGGTGCCAATAAGCTGCGGCCCATGATTTCAGCAAGAGGCGCATATTGGGTCGTGGTTAAGCCCGCGCCCAGCTCGTCATCCGGTAAAAACAGATTCCATAAGCCTTGTTCCCGGGCTAACGCTTTTAGTTTGGCCACTTGCGGGTGCAAGGTCCATTGTTGCCAGTCGGCGTGCTCATTGTGCTGATTAAACCTGTGATACTCAGCTTCAAACGGCTCCACATGCTCGCGCATGAAGGATTCCAGTCGCTGCATCAGCGCTTGCGTAGTTGGATGGTGCTCAAAATTCATGGTCTGACCTCTTTTTGGTATAACCTCATCCTACTTTGCTCACACAAATGAATGAAGTGAATTCTTTTAAGTCACTATAATGAATTTAATTCATGTTAATTTACATCTCGTATCTTTATCACAGGACCGTACCACTATGGATGCACAACGATTTGCGCAACTGGATTTAAACCTGCTGCGCGTCTTGGTCGAAATCTTTCGCCAGGGCCAGCTGGCCCTGGCCGCCGACACGCTTGCGGTGAGCCCCTCGGCGCTGAGCCACGCCCTGCGCAGACTGCGAGAACAACTTGGCGACCCATTATTTATCCGCCAAGGCAGGCAACTGGTGCCAACCACGTTATGCAGCCAGGTTGCACCCCACATTGAACAATATTTACAATCTATCCAACACGCCCTACTCACCCCGCAAGCGTTTGATCCGCAGCAGGCAACACAGGTATTTAAGCTGGCCATGCCGGATGCCATTGAAAGTAGTCTGCTCCCTGGTATTTACAACAGCTTCGTCAAACAGGCGCCCGGTTGCACGCTGCGTAGCGTACCGGTGAACCGAGCTCAGTTAACGCCGATGCTGACGCTGCGAGATGTGGATGTGATTGTCGATGTTGCCCTGCCGGTCAGCCAGCCGGTGCTTCATCAGCCGCTATTCACTGATCAGTTCATTGTGCTCAGTCGTGCGCGCACGCCCTTTAAGGACATGCACAGTTACCTCAGTGCCCAGCACATTGCGGTGTCCGGGCGGGCCAAGGGGATTGTATTAGAAGATCTTCAGCTGCTCAGTCAGGGGCTGGAGAGAAATATATCCATGCGCTGCCAGGGGTATCACAGCGCTGCGCACATTGTTGCCAGCGGTGATTTATTACTCACCCTACCTCGCTTGATCGGGCAACGCCTGGCGCGACAATTTAGACTGCACCAGACGCCCCTACCCTTAGCTGGCCTGGACATTTCGTTACGTATGTACTGGCATCAGCAGCAGCAAACTGACAGTGCTAACCAATGGCTGCGTTCGCTGATCCTCTGTGAGGTCGGCAATCAGATCATCCACAGTGAAGGTTGAGCTAGTGCATGTACACACAACTGGTTACAAACTAACTCTGGCGAAAACTAGGCAATTAGCGAGTGCTGGATTAATCTCTTTCATTGTATCGTTGCGCTTTCAACTGAGCGCTTTAACTAACATTAGGAACGCACCATGATCGCCACCCGCAGCAACATGCATCGCCACTTTTCTCAGGCTGTTTTCGCCGGTTTGGTGTGCCTCACTCTGCTGATATGTGCTACCCGCGAGGCCCAGGCACAGAGTTATTTAATACCCGATAATGACGCATTTGCAGGCATCATCGAACAGCTTGCAAAGAATGACACAGACGCTGCGGAAGGTATTCTGGATGCAGTTCCCCGCTCTGCAAAAAACGCTGATTACCACTACTTACGTGGGGTGGTAGCAATGCAATCAATGAATGACGCTGGTGCGTTTCGCATGGCTCGCCTGGCCCGGCGGATGAAAGGTCATTTTGAGGATGCCATTGACAGCGACCCGGACCATGCACTTGCCCATTTCGGTTTACTGCAATTTCATCGCCTTGCGCCTGGTGTCATGGGCGGCCGTGAACGCCAGGCGGAATTTCATCAGCAACGCCTGCTAGAACTAAACAGCTTTTTGCAATTCCCAGCCGCCATTGTCACAGCTCAGATGGAAGAAGATCAGGCTGCCGAGCGGGACATTTACCTCAATTGGATAGCACACTCACCGCAAATGTTTGAGGCCCATTACTCGTATCTCACTGGCCTCATTGGCTGGGGTGAGTATGAGCAGGCAAACATCGCCATGACTGAGGCTTTTCGTCACGCTGATGAACATCAAACGCAGCTTATTCAGTATCAGCAGGTGCGCATGGCTGCATTGGCCGGGCTGACTGAGGATGCAGCTGAGGCACAACAGTTAACTGAACAGCAATGGTTTAGCGAGGCATACAGCACAGGGCTTAGCTTGCTTGCGCTTGAAACCCGTGCCGAACAACTCGATGAAAGCTGGCTACAGATGCGCCTTGCGCAGGTAGAGTGGGCGTTAGAGCACCCCAACAAAGCACGGATGCGCCTCGAACAGGTTCTCAGCCTACAGCCAGATGAGCGTTTACAACAAGAGGTGACGACGCTATATAGTAAGTTAGACCAGCACTAGGCCTGTACCTATTGTTCCGGCTTAGAGCTGGCGTGGCGATTAAAAGCTTAGGTTGACGCCCATGCTGTAACTCCATGCATCATGGGCCTGCCCTACCAAGGGCTCACTTTCATTGCTATAGCTTAAGTCCAGGGTCAGCGAGAACAAACGGGTGACCCGACTGGTAATGCCAAGGTTGACAATGCTGCGCGTATCCGCCAGATCATCAACGCTGGGCTGCAAATAGAAACTCAATGCCAGCTCAGCATTCTCACTAAGTTCGTAGCGAGAATTCAGGTAAAAGTTGAAGCGCACGTCGTCACGCTCAACTGCCGCCAATTCAGCGGGGATAACCCGCCGCTCTTCATACATCACCCCAGCCCCAAAATAGCCATGAATAAATGGCTGTTCCACTGGGAAGCGCGCATTCGTGCCAGCCAGGCGGCGCCGATAGCTATCGTTAAGCGGTTCTTCCTGGTATTGGGTAAACACCTCCCACGCAACCATATCATTTAGCTGACGTGTATGGCGCAGGTGGCCAAAGTAGTCCTCAGAAAAGGTCGTACCCTCAGCCTGGGAGCGGTTCACCGTAAACAGTATTAAGTTTCGAACCTGTAAATCTTCACGATTCCATTGGACCCCCCCATTGAGGCTGAACTTGTCCTCATGAATGTTTCCGCGCTGGCCATTAAACGCAAGGGTGCTGCTGCTCGCCCAGCCAGGTTGCGTTTCATCCATGCGAAGTTCTTCAATATTGATGATCGCCTTTGCGGGAAAACTCGCCAGTATGCCACCAAGGGCCGCGAGCAGGATCGGTCTGAATGTCATGAAAGCTCCTCGATAGATAACCTTGCACCCGGGTACAAGGCGCTTGTCACTTATAAAAGGCGGGAATTGTACCAGTCGGGGGCGCTCAATTGTAGCCCCGCAGGAACCTGGCTAAGTCACAACATCAGCGAAAAACTTTACAAAATTTAAACATTATATAGACTTAGAATATAGACCACTTAGTGAACAAACTAACCATGGGTATACATATGGCTACAATTAAAGCAGCAATTCAGCTTTCGGCGTTTATATTCGCTGCACAGATAACCATGGTTCAGGCCCAGCCTGAGCAGCAACCTAGCTTCGCGGAACTAGAGGAGTCGGATCTTATCTGTGCAGACCAATCCTGTCGTAATGATTTGCGCTTACTGCATCGCCTGGCCCGGTTCGGCAGCCTGGATGCCAACACCGTGGTGGGTGTCGCCTATGTGACTGGTGATGGTCTTGAGCAAAACGTCAAGCACGGTATCGGCCGCTTGAAAATTTCTGTTCGCTACGGCCATGCACCGGCGATGCTGGTGCTTTCTGACTGGTATGCCAATGGCTACTATGTTGAGCAAAATACGGAATTAGCTGCCGAGTATTTAGACCAGGCTGTTGAGGCAGGTTACCCCATTGCGCTCTACAGAAGAGCACTGGTTAAACTCCAACAAGACGATCAAGAGCAAGTTGAACATGGTATTACAATGCTTGAAGACGCCAGTGATGCGCACTTAACATCCGCCATGTTCTTACTCGCTCGACTCAAATATGTTGGTGGCTTGGTAGAGTATGACTTAGTAGGTGCAACCGACCTGTTTCGTCGTCTGTCGCTTTCAGGCCACGAACAGGCACCTGCGTACTTGCGCGAAATTATTGCTGAACTCCAGTCTGCAGACAGTACACGCATTGCCGAACTTCTCGCCGATAAAGAACAAACCGACCGCGACATCTTTATCGCTAACCTGCAAGACAGCCTCGATATTGAGCGCATTCAGGTATATGGCCGCCGCTTCGATGTCGACATTGAATCACCTCTGACCATCATGGCTTACCAACTGGACAGCTCCGGCAGTTACATGCGTGGCAGTGCAGTGAGAATGCGTCACCAGGGCTGTAATGAGCGCATGGGTTGCATCGCTATTGAGCCGAGATCTGGCCAGGTGAGCCTCAATGAAGCGATTACCGGACGACCTGATTAAGTGCAATGATCATTGCCAACGGGTACAAAAAAAGCGCTTCAAATGAAGCGCTTTTTTAATCCAAACCGTATCAATGCGGTTAAAACAAACTTACCAGCCTGTTTTTTCGCGCAATGCCTGACCGATTTCAGCAAGGCTACGTACAGTTTTAACACCAGCAGCTTCAAGGGCAGCAAACTTCTCGTCTGCAGTGCCTTTGCCACCAGAGATAATCGCACCAGCGTGACCCATGCGCTTACCTGGAGGTGCAGTCACACCAGCAATGTAAGAAACCACAGGCTTAGTCACGTGCTCTTTGATGTACTCAGCTGCTTCTTCTTCCGCTGTACCGCCGATCTCGCCGATCATCACGATAGCTTCTGTTTGCGGATCCTTCTCGAACATCTCCAGGATATCGATGAAGTTAGAACCAGGAATTGGGTCGCCACCAATACCCACACAGGTAGACTGACCAAAACCTTCGTCAGTGGTCTGCTTCACGGCTTCGTAAGTTAATGTACCTGAACGCGATACGATACCTACTTTGCCTGGCTTGTGGATATGGCCTGGCATGATACCGATCTTACACTCACCCGGGGTGATAACACCTGGGCAGTTCGGACCAATCATACGCACGCCTTTAATTTCCAGGTACTCTTTCACGTACAGCATATCGATGGTAGGAATACCTTCGGTAATACAAACGATAAGCTCGATGCCTGCGTCTGCTGCTTCAATGATAGAGTCTTTACAGAAAGGTGCTGGTACGTAAATAACAGAGGCAGTCGCACCGGTTTGTTCAACCGCTTCACGCACTGTGTTAAATACTGGCAGGCCTAAATGAGTCTGGCCGCCCTTGCCTGGCGTTACACCGCCAACCATTTGTGTACCATAAGCAATCGCTTGCTCAGAGTGGAAAGTACCCTGGCCGCCAGTGAAACCCTGGCAAATTACTTTAGTGTCTTTATTGATTAATACGCTCATGCCTGGCCTCCTGCAGCTTCAACTACTTTCTGTGCTGCGTCAGTCAGACTGGTAGCAGCGATAATGTTCAGGCCGCTTTCTTTCAGCTTCTCAGTACCCAGTTCAGCGTTGTTACCTTCAAGGCGAACAACTACTGGCACTTTCACGCCTACTTCTTCAACTGCGCCAATGATACCTTCTGCGATCATGTCACAACGAACGATACCACCGAAGATGTTGACCAGAACTGCTTTCACACTGTCGTCAGACAGGATGATTTTGAACGCTTCAGAAACGCGCTCTTTAGTCGCCCCGCCACCAACGTCAAGGAAGTTAGCCGGCTCGCCGCCGCTCAGCTTAACGATGTCCATGGTACCCATCGCCAGGCCTGCGCCGTTCACCATACAACCGATATTGCCATCAAGCGCAACGTAATTCAGTTCAAAGCTAGCCGCGTGCGCTTCACGAGCGTCTTCCTGTGAAGGATCGTGAAATTCTTTGATTTTAGGCTGACGGTACATCGCATTGCTGTCGATGTTGATTTTACCGTCCAGGCAGTGCAAATCACCTTTGTCAGTGATAACCAGCGGGTTGATTTCAAGCAGTGCAAAATCGTACTGTTCGAACATCTTCGCCAGGCCTAAGAAAATCTTAGTGAACTGCTTTACTTGCTCTGGGTTCAGACCCAGTTTAAAGCCAAGCTCACGGCCCTGGTATGGTAATGCACCAACCGTAGGGTCGATAACAGCTTTGAGAATTTTTTCTGGCGTTTCTTCTGCTACAGTCTCGATGTCCACGCCGCCTTCAGTAGAGGCCATGAATACAATTTTACGAGTTGAGCGATCGATAACGGCGCCCAGGTATAGCTCCTGCTCGATCTCAGTCAGATCTTCCACAGAAATTTTGCTAACCGGCTGGCCATTTTCGTCTGTTTGGTAAGTTACCAGGTTTTGACCCAGCCACTTGTCTGCAAAGCCACGAACTTCGTCCAAGCTTGATACCAGTTTCACACCGCCCGCTTTACCGCGGCCACCAGCGTGGACCTGACACTTAACTACCCATTTGTCGCCGCCAATTTTTTTGGCCGCTTCAACAGCTGCGTCCGCTGAGTCTACCGCTTCACCATTTGATACTGGTAAACCGAACTCACGGAACAACTGCTTTGCTTGATACTCATGCAAATTCATGATGCTTTTTCCATCTGTTCATTCAAAATGAAAGCAGCCTGAGCTGCTTACCCGAATTTCGCGTCGGATTATAAGCCTTCAGACGCAAAAATGACAGCCGCAGATGACTCTGCGGCTGTTGTCTTCCCCTTTAAACGTCCAGAAGCAGACGCTGCGGGTCTTCTAGCAAGTTCTTCACGGTAACCAGGAAGCCTACCGATTCTTTACCATCAACGATGCGGTGGTCGTAGGATAACGCCAGGTACATCATTGGCAGGATTTCGACCTTGCCATCTACCGCCATCGGGCGATCCTGAATTTTATGCATACCCAGGATGGCACTTTGCGGTGGATTCAAAATTGGAGTTGATAACAGCGAACCGAATACACCACCATTGGTGATGGTAAAGTTACCGCCCTGCATCTCGTCCAGAGTCAGTTTGCCGTCACGACCTTTGATAGCGAGTTCTTTGATATTCTTCTCAATATCAGCAAGGCTCATCTTATCGCAATCGCGCAATACCGGCGTGACCAGGCCACGAGGTGTTGATACAGCAATGCTGACGTCGAAGTAGTTGTGATACACAATGTCATCACCATCAATCGACGCATTCACTTCAGGGAAGCGCTTAAGCCCTTCAACCACAGCTTTCACATAGAAAGACATGAAGCCTAAACGCGTATCGTGGCGCTCTTCAAATTCTTTCTGGTACTTCTTACGCAAGTCCATGATTGGCTTCATGTTGATTTCGTTAAACGTGGTCAACATCGCTGTATCATTTTTCGCACCCAACAAACGCTCTGCAATACGCTTACGTAAGCGAGTCATAGGGACGCGTTTTTGTGTGCGATCGCCGCCACCAGCAGCTGGTGCGGATTCTTTCTTCGTTTCTTTCTTCGCAGAACCTGAATCTTTTGCGTTTTTCACGTGCTTCTCTACGTCTTCTTTAGTAATCCGGCCGTTTTTGCCAGAGCCTTTCACATCCGCTGCATCAATGTCGTGCTCTTTGAGCAACCGACGAACAGACGGGCTGACTGCGTCCGAGCTGTCTTTGTCGCTGTCGTCTTTGGCTTTACTTGACGACTCAGCTTTGGCAGATGACTTAGCTGCTTTTTTAGCGCCGCCCTTACCGCCTTTGGTAATGGTACCAATCACGTCGTGTGCACCTACGGTGGCGCCTTCGTCATGAATGATTTCACCAAGTACACCGTCCGCTTCTGCGACAACTTCAAGCACAACCTTGTCAGTTTCAATATCCACCAGGTTCTGATCACGTGTCACACTGTCACCGGCTTTTACATGCCAGGTGGAGATGGTCGCGTCTGAGACTGACTCAGGCAGTTCTGGTACTTTAACCTCAATGCTTTCACCTGAAGCGTCGTCAGCAGACTCATCTTCTGCTTCATCGTCAGAAGCGTCTTCTGAGTCCTCAGCATCGTCCTGCTCAACGTCGTCTTCGGCATCATCGCTGTCATCCTGGTCTGCAGAACCGGCACCGTCGCCTTCTTCAATCGTGCCAATCACTGCCTGACTTTCAACAGTGTCGCCTTCTTCAGCAGTGATTTCACCAATCACGCCGTCCGCTTCAGCAACCACTTCCAGGACAACTTTGTCAGTCTCGATGTCTACCAGATTTTGGTCACGGGTGACTTTGTCACCTTTTTTCACGTGCCAGGTTGCAATGGTTCCGTCTGCAACGGATTCAGGTAATTCAGGTACTTTAATTTCAATCGCCATCGTCAAATTTCACCTATTTAATGGTTAGCGCATCGTTGACTAATTTTTCTTGCTGCTCTTTGTGGACTGAGGCATAACCTACAGCCGGTGACGCCGATGCGGCGCGACCTGCATAAGACAGCTTCGCCCCTTTTGGCATCGCCTCACGGAAGTGATGCTGCGAACAGTACCAAGCACCTTGGTTCTGCGGCTCTTCCTGACACCACACGAAATCTTTAACGTGTTGATAATCTTTCAGTACTTCTGCCATTTCCTCGTGAGGGAACGGATAAAGTTGCTCAATACGAATAATCGCGACGTCATCGGCTTCCCGCTCGCGACGCTGCTTCAACAAGTCATAGTAGACCTTACCGCCACATAACACGACTCGTTTCACTTTCTTCGCATCTTGCTGGTCAATTTCACCAATCACGTTCATAAATACGCCATCAGCAAGCTCATCTAAATCAGATACTGCGTCTGGATGACGCAACAAAGATTTCGGTGTCATCACGATTAACGGACGACGCACCGGACGAATTTGTTGCCGACGTAGCATATTGTATACCTGCGCTGGCGTGGTTGGCGTACACACCGACCAGTTATGGTCTGCGGACAACTGCAGGAACCGCTCCAGGCGCGCGGAGCTATGCTCCGGACCCTGACCTTCGTAGCCATGTGGCAGTAACAGCGTCAACCCACACAGGCGACCCCATTTCTGCTCTCCAGAGCTAAGGAACTGGTCAATAACCACCTGTGCGCCATTGGCAAAATCACCAAATTGCGCTTCCCAAATGGGTAATGTGTTGGGCTCTGCCGTAGCATACCCATACTCAAACGCCATGACCGCTTCTTCAGACAGCACTGAGTCATAAATTTCAATCTTCGCCTGATTGTCAGCGATGTGCTGCAATGGCATATAGGTGGCTGCGTCTTTCTGGTTGTGCAGGACCGCATGGCGATGGAAGAAAGTACCCCGCCCGCTGTCCTGACCAACCATACGAATCGCATGACCATGCTTGACTAAGCTCGCATAGGCGATCATCTCAGCCATACCCCAGTCAAGCTTACGCTCGCCCTGAGCCATTTTCATACGCTCTTCGTATACTTTAGCAACCCGCGCGTTGAGCTTAAAGCTCTCCGGCACATGGCTTACTTTTTCCGCTAAATCTTTGAGCTCGTCAATCGACATACGGGAGTCGTAATCAACATCCCAGTCGTTGTCCACAAACGGAGACCAATCGACAGAGTGCGCTTTCATTGGTTGCCATTCATCGACGACACAATCGCCTTTGTCCAGCGCGTCACGGTAATCAGCGACCAGTTTCTTCGCTTCATTTTCGTCAACAACCTTTGACTCAATCAAACGTTTGGCGTAGATCTCGCGTGGAACTGGGTGCTTTTTAATTTTTTGGTACATCAACGGCTGTGTCGCATTCGGCTCATCCGCTTCGTTATGGCCGTGACGACGATAACAGACCAGGTCAATCACCACGTCACGTTTAAATTCGTTGCGATAATCAACAGCAAGTTGCGACACAAACAGCACCGCTTCAGGGTCGTCTGCATTGACGTGGAAAATTGGTGCCTGCACCATCTTCGCGATATCAGTGCAATACTGCGTAGAGCGCGCATCTTCTTGCTTCGACGTAGTAAAACCAACCTGGTTATTGACCACGATTCGGATGCTGCCACCCACCCCAAAAGCGCGGGTTCGTGACAGGTTAAAGGTTTCCTGTACCACACCCTGACCAGCAATCGCCGCATCACCATGAATGGTAATTGGTAACGCAAGGCTACCGTCACTGCAGCCACGACGTTCCATGCGCGCACGCACAGAGCCCATCACTACCGGGTTAACAATTTCAAGGTGCGACGGGTTAAATGCCAGCGCCAGATGAACGTTGCCGCCTTCAGTTTTGAAGTCAGATGAGAAGCCCATGTGGTACTTCACGTCGC
>JAFIFH010000011.1 GCA_020832105.1 Idiomarina sp. | reverse complement strand
CAGATAATGGGTGGTGGCGTAACTCGCGGTCCAGTCACGTAGCGCTTCGTTGACGGCATCTTTAAGCGTCCCGCTGCCAGTATCCACCGCTACCACTTTAGCGCCCATCAGTTCCATGCGAAACACATTGGGTTGCTGGCGTTCAAGATCTTTTTTACCCATGTAAATAGTGCAGTCGAGATCTAACAAAGCGCAAGCCAGTGCAGTGGCAGTACCGTGTTGCCCGGCACCGGTCTCCGCGATGATCCGGCGTTTACCCATGCGTTTTGCAAGTAGCGCCTGGCCGAGCACTTGATTGGTTTTGTGCGCACCACCATGCAGCAGGTCTTCGCGCTTTAGATAAATTTTACTGCTGCCCTGGCGCGGCAAGTTACGGCACAGACTCAGTGGGGTTGGGCGGCCGAGATAATTTTTCAGCAGGTCTCTGAATTCGCTGCGAAACAGGTCGTCTTTTTGCGCGTCGATAAAGGCTTCTTCTAATTGATCAAGGGCCGGCAACAGGATTTCCGGGACAAATTGACCACCAAACTCACCAAAATATGGATTAAGACGGGTTGCATAAGGGGTACTACTCATAATGCGATCTCCTCATTTGAAATCGTTGGCATCTGGGGTGGTGCGACTGTGTCGCGATAGTAACTGGCGAGCAACGTAAAACATTGTTGAATCAGTGCAGGGTCTTTC
Source organism: Idiomarina sp. (assembly GCA_020832105.1). Classification (GTDB taxonomy): domain Bacteria; phylum Pseudomonadota; class Gammaproteobacteria; order Enterobacterales; family Alteromonadaceae; genus Aliidiomarina. Next base: position 30,483 of record JAFIFH010000011.1, on the reverse strand, counting down.
ACGCCGGGGGCCGCTTCAACGCCAGAGTTCAGATCCACACCAGCGCACCCAATGGCGACTGCCTGGGCGAGGTTGTCTGGGTTTAGCCCACCGGCGAGCACACAGCGCTGACGCTGAGCACTGGTCAAGTTATCCAGCTGGCGCCAGTCAAAAGCTTTGCCGCTGCCGCCTTTGCCTTGATCCAATACAATTTTGTCCACTTGGCTGGTGAGTAACTGCGCTAATGTTTGTAATGATTCGGCCGCGCTCATGTCTAGCGCGTACCAAATGTGAATGTCGTCACTCAGTTGTTGACGTAACTGAGTGGCGAATGTAAGCCCCTGTTGGCCGTGCAGCTGCACCGCTTTGAGTGGTAGTTGTTGGGCCAGGTCGAGAATCGCTGAGATATCATCAGTAGTAACGACCGCCACATAATCAAGGTCACTGACTTCTTTACATAACTGTTGTGCCGCCTCAAGGGTGACGCAACGCGGAGAGTTTGGCGCAAAGATAAGACCACCAAAGGTCGCGCCAGCGGCGGCAGCTGCGCGTGCATCGGCAGGGCGGGTTAGCCCGCAGACTTTGTGCTCGCCGTAAATCAACCGGCGGCTGGCAGCATCGATGTTTGTTTGTGCGGTGAGGTGACTGCCCACCAAGAAGCCATCCACATAATGGCCAATGTCGCGCACCTGCTGGTTGCTGACTAAGCCAGACTCGGCCACCAGCAATGCACCTTCTGGTGCCAGTGCAGCCAGTTGTTGACTGCGATTTAAATCAATACTCAGGTCGTGCAGATTACGGTGGTTGATGCCAATAATCTGTGCGCCAAGCTTTCCTGCACGACGCATTTCGTCAGGCGTACTGACCTCAGTCAGAATCTCCAGGTCGAGTTTGCTGGCAAGTGCAGCTAACGTTCGGTACTGCTCGTCATCCAGTACGGACAGCATCAGTAGAATCGCATCCGCACCATAGTAACGAGCGAAGTAAACATGCACCGGCTCGACAATAAAATCTTTGCATAACACCGGTACCTGAACCTGAGCACTGACCGCCTGCAGGTAGGCGAAGTCGCCCTGAAAAAAGTCAGGTTCAGTGAGCACGGAAATCGCCGCGGCGTAACTTTGGTAGATGCGCGCAATGGCCACAGGGTCGAAGTGCTCGCGAATTAACCCCTTTGATGGCGATGCTTTTTTACATTCGAGAATAAAGCCTTTGTTTGCGGCTCTCAGCGCGTTGGAGAGGCTACGGGTGGGGCGGTTGACCTTCCGAATATGGTCATACAGCCGGCCCTGCGCAAAGTGAGGTTGCTCAGCCAGGCGCACAATCGCAGCCCGTCGCTGACTGGTAATGTTCTGTAATACGCTTGGTACACTCATAGCTTAACCCCTTGCCGCATATTGAGCAGATGGTCGCCGGTGGCACCGCTGGCAAGATGCTCCTGGGCTTGCTGGGTACCTTCGGTGAGGGTCTTACAGCGCCCACTCATTAACAACAGCGCCGCCACGTTCATCGCAATCGCGTCACGATGCGCTTTCGGGCCCTGTCCATTGAACACGGCTCTTAACAGCCGCGCGTTCAAATCGGCATCGCCCCCACGCAATTCACTGACCGGGGCGTCCTGCACGCCAAAATCCTGTGGGTTGAGGGTGTAATCAGTCATTTCATCGCCATTCACTTCCACTACACGGGTGGGTCCATGTAGCGCCAGTTCATCAAGGCCACTGCCATGTACCACCATAGCGCGTTCACAACCCAGTAATTGCAGCGTTTCAGCGATAGGGCGGCAAAGTTCCGGGCGATACACACCAAGTAACTGAACCTGGGGCCGGGCCGGATTAATTAACGGGCCAAGCAAGTTAAATAAGGTGCGGGTTTTAAGTTCCTGGCGTGCTGGCATCGCGTGTTTGAAGCCAGGGTGGTAATGGGGCGCGAACAGGAAGCAAAACTTGTAGGTATCGAGCATCGCACGGGCCTGGTCTGGCGTACCATCGAGGGGAATGCGCATTGATTCCAATACATCCGCTGACCCTGAGCGTGAGGACACACTGCGGTTGCCGTGCTTGGCCACTGCGATTCCCATGCTCGAGGCAACTATCGCAGCTGCCGTCGAGATATTGATTGTATTTGAGCCGTCACCACCGGTACCGCAGGTGTCGGCTATGGGGTAATCCGGACGCGGGAATGGCTTTGCCGCTGCGCGCAACGCTTTGGCCGCGCCGGCGATTTCTGTGGGGGTTTCGCCACGTATTTTCATCGCCATCAGCATGCCGGCGATTTGCGCGTCGGTCAGCTGGCCACAAATAAGATGCGAAAAAAGCTGCTCTGTGGCGGCAATATCTAATACTTCACCATTTAATACTCGGGATAATGGTTGCATTACAGGCGTTCCCCTTTGCGCAATAAAAATTCGACGGTATTTTGCAATAACTGACTACCGTATGTGGTCATGATTGACTCTGGGTGAAACTGGAACCCTAAAGTCGCGTGGGCCGGGTCGTAAGCGATCATTGGGATGCCATCTACTTCGGCAATAATCTCAACCCCCGGCGGAATACTCAATGCCTGCAGCGAGTGGTAACGGGCTATTTGCAGCGGGTTTGGTAACTGCGCCTGCGCATCATCGCCAAATATAGGATGCGCGCGCAACTGCATGGCACTGGTTTTGCCATGCATCACTTGCAAAGAGCGGCCCACCTTGCCACCCGCCTGATGGATCAATGCCTGAAAACCAAGGCATATACCTAAAATCGGAAACTGGCCTTTGCACAGAGTAAGTAACTCGAGCAGGCAACCCGAGTCTGCTGGATGGCCAGGCCCCGGCGACAAACACAACAGTACGGGTTGGTGCTGACTGGCGTCGAGCATCTGTTGGTAAATATACTCCGCGCTCAGTTGATTACGATACACCTGCAAGGAAAACCCCAGCTGCGCGAGTTCGTCCACCAGGTTATAAGCAAAGCTGTCCTGGTTATCCAGCATAAAGATACGACCATTAGCCATGGGTCACCTCCACGCTTGGCGGCTGCTGTGCTTTAATGATGGCGTTGATCACTGCTTTCGCCTTATTTTCCGTTTCTGCCACTTCGGCTTCGGCTTGTGAATCAAATACGACCCCGGCGCCCGCCTGGACCACTGCAATACCATTTCGTACCAATGCAGAGCGAATCACGATACAGGTGTCCATGTCTCCGTCGCCAGTTAGGTAGCCCACGGCGCCGCCATAACTGCCACGTCGCTCTTGTTCTACCTGGCGAATTAAACGGCTGGCACTGATTTTTGGTGCTCCGGTGAGGGTGCCCATATTCATGCATGCGCGATAGGCATCGAGGGCATCTAACTCAGGGCGAAGTTGCGCGACTACCCGTGATACTAAGTGCATCACATGGGAATAGCGGTCCACCTGGAGCAGGTCGGCAACGTAACGGCTGCCAGTCACCGCAATACGAGCAAGGTCGTTGCGCGCCAGGTCCACCAGCATCATATGCTCGGCTAACTCTTTCTGATCCCGGCGCAATTCAAGTTCAATTCGAGAATCCAGGTCAGCGCGGACCTTGCCATGCTCGTCCTTACCGCGGATGCGAGTGCCAGCGATGGGATAGAGTTCAACCTGATTGGACTCGCTGTCATATTTTAGCGCTGACTCAGGTGAGGCGCCAAACACCTCAAACTCGGTGGTTTTCAGGTAGAACATATAGGGGCTGGGGTTATCAATTTTTAGTTGCTGATAAGCAGCGAGGGCGTGGTTGCATGGCAGGCTAAATTGCCGCGAAGGCACTACCTGGAAAATATCACCCGCATAAATAGACTCTTTGAGTTCCTCGACATGGCGGGCGAAGGTGGCTGCATCTGGGGTTGCAGTGACCTCTAATGCGGTATCTGCCGGTTCGGCGATGACCTGCTTTGGTCGTTGTAGCTGCGCGCTCAGTTCGCCCATGCGTTGGTACAACCGGCTGGCGCGCTGTTCAAGCTCGTCGCCACCAATCAGGCAGCCAATGAGCTCAGTGCGACGGGCCTGATGATCCATGACGACCAGGGTTTCAGCCAGGTAAAACACGTAATCCGGGCAGTTATTGTGGCCGCCTGGGACCTCTGGGAGATCTTCGAAACTGGCGATGAGGTCATAACCGAAAATGCCACCGAGAAAGACCGCAAAAGGGTGCTCTCGAGTTGCCTGCAGATTCTGCAATACGCGTAACGGACTTAGATTGGAGGGCGCCCGCAATCGTTCATCTTCGGTCAGGTCATGCGCCGCTACCGGACATTGAATGTGATAGCTATTTGCAGCCACCTTAGTAACAGCAAAGGCTTCACCTAAGGTGGCAGCCAGGTAAGGCAATAACACCTCGCCGCTTGCAGAGAGGGCATCAATATTTATGTGCTGCCCCATGCAGTGAATACGCAGCGCCGCATCGACCATTAAAATGCTTTTCAGGTTCGCTTTGGAATCCACTTCCGCCGATTCCAACAGCAGATGCTCTGTGGAGCTTGTGCGTAATGTATTCAACACACAGAGTGGATCGGCCTGGTAGTCCAGGCTCAGGCTAAGTGGTTCCACTTCACCAAGTTGTATAGTTTTTTCAGGCTGCATGCCAGGGTCCCTTACTTCAACGTCGCGTTGATTAATTAAATATGGTGTTACCTTGATGACCGACTATGCGCAGCGCTAAAACAACAAAGCCCGCATAGTTGCGGGCTTTGTTGTTTTGTTTGATGATTTCAGTTGGCGTTATAAATTAACCCGCCTGATGTCTTCAACCTCGACTCAACAGCACCCGCGATAATGCGTGATGCCACCACCAACGACCATGCTGGTCTTGCGCTGTGAACAACTGGTGAGTGAAGTTAAGCATCGAAAGTCCTGTCTGTTTGCAAATGAATTCAGCTGACTATTATAAAGTAATTCTTTATGAAGTGACTCTATAGCCCTGATGAATTGCTTCTGGTTGTATAACTTGACTTAAACCTTACCCAGCATCGTCATGGCTGTCAATAGTTTGTGGATGAAGAATCATGCGAAAAAGCGTATGATAACCTCATGAAAATAGATCTACATTGTCACAGTACCGCGTCGGACGGCAGCCTGACACCTGCTGAATTAGTTCAACGCGCACACCAGATGCAAGTCAATGTACTGGCGCTGACGGACCATGACACCGTCGCGGGTATCAGTGCAGCCCAAGCGGCCATTGCTGAATTAAACGGCGGGCATCCGTTAAAGTTAATCAGTGGTATCGAATTTAGTTGTCGCTGGGAAGGCTTTGAAATTCATATTCTTGGCTGGCACTTTGACCCTGAACACCCGCAGTTTCAGGCGTTACTCGCCGGTCAGGCGGAAGCCAGGCAAGCCCGAGCACAGCTGATCATGGATAAATTAATCGCCCAGGGCGTTGAGCGCGCCGCCCTTGCTGGGGTGCAGGCAAAGCAGCAACAAGCTGGCGAACTGGTGACCAGAAAACATGTGGCCGACGCTTTGGTTGCGGCAGGTTATGCAAATACCATTGATGATGCGTTTAAAAAGTACCTGGGCAAAGGCCAGTGTGCGTATGTCACGCCACAGTGGTGCAGTATCGAGACTGCGGTGGAGACGATTCAGGCTGCCGGTGGGCTGAGTGGACTGGCGCATCCGTTGGCGTATGATTTAAGCAGTAAGTGGCTGAAACGATTGATTAGCTATTTTAAAGACGTTGGTGGTGACGCGCTGGAAGTTGCCAGCGGCCAGCAAGCCCCGCATCAGCGCGAGGCTTTGGCGGATTTAGCGGAGCAGTTTGAGCTTAAAGCCAGTGTGGGGTCTGATTTTCACTTTGTCAGCCGCTGGCGCGAATTAGGTCATCAATTAAAATTACCTGACAAATCGCAACCGGTTTGGGCTAATTGGCCAGAAACCAGCGAGTTACAAACGAATTGAGAGTAGTATGAGCGAATATTTATATATCCACCCGCAGGATCCACAACCGCGTTTGATTAAGCAAGCGGTGCACCTGATTAAGCAGGGCGCTGTGGTGGTCTACCCAACAGATTCCGGTTACGCCATTGGGTGTCAGATTGGCGATAAGAACTCGCTGGTCCAGATTTGCCGCATTCGTGAGATTGGCAAAGACCATAACTTCACCCTGATGGTGCGGGATTTATCTGAGCTGTCGGTCTATGCCCGCGTCGAAAACCAGGCCTTCAGGCTGCTTAAAAACAATACCCCAGGCCCTTACACTTTTGTCCTTAAAGGGACCAAAGAGGTGCCTAAGCGGCTGCTCAACCCAAAACGTAAAACCATTGGCCTGCGGGTACCGGCAAACCCTATTGCTCAGGCATTGCTGGCAGAGTTAAACGAGCCGATGATGTCCACCAGTCTGATTTTGCCGGGTAATGAACTGGCCGAGTCTGACCCTTATGAGATTGAACAGAAACTTGGCAATCAGGTTGGCGTGATCATCGATGGTGGCAATATTGGTGAAGAGCCAACCACAGTGATTGATATGGCCGATGGCGATATTGTGATTCGCCGTGCAGGTCAGGGTGATACCAGCCCATTTGAGTTGTAATCCAAGCCTTCGTTGATAAAGGTAATGAATTAGGTGAGTGAGCAACAGTCTTTGCCCTTAGGGTTTGTGCGTGGCGAACCCGTGCTGGAAAAGCCGGAGAATCTGTATATTCCGCCGGACGCCCTCGAACTCATGCTAGATGCCTTTAGTGGGCCGATGGACTTGTTGCTGTATCTGATTCGCCGGGAACAACTGAATATTCTGGAATTACCGATCCTCGACATTATTCGTCAGTATATGGCGTACGTAGACATGATGCGCGAGCTCAAGCTTGAGCTTGCCGCTGACTATTTGGTGATGGCTGCGATGCTGGCGGAAATCAAAAGCCGTTTTTTGTTGCCTCGTAGTGCCCAGGCGGACGAGGATGAGGAAGACCCCCGCGCAGAACTTATCAGGCGCCTGCGCGAGTATGAGATTGTGCGTGAGGGCGCGATGGAGCTGGATCAGCAGCCGCAACAGGAACGCGATTTTTTTGTCGCCTCGGCACTGCTTAATACTACGCCCAGCGAACCTGCGCCGGCACAAGTGGATTTGGTCGATCTGGTCAGCGCGATGCGCGCAGTGATGCTGCAAATTGATGCGACGCAACATCATCATGTGAGTCGCGAAGCATTGTCTACGCGTGAACGGATGAGCTTGATCCTCGACCAATTGCAGCTGGCACCGCGGCTTGAGTTTATTGATTTGTTTGTCCGCGAGGAGGGTCGCGCTGGCGCGGTGGTGAGCTTTTTAGCCATTTTAGAATTGAATAAAGAAGGCATGATACGCTTAACCCAGGCGGACAATTTCTCGATGATTTATGTGGAGCGGCCACTGCAGCATGAATGAGCAGCAACTCAAACAACTGGTAGAAGCGGCATTGTTTGCAGCCAGCGACAGCGTGACCTTGGATGATTTGATTCAAGGGCCATTGACTGGTTATAAAATAAACCGACCGCGTTTGCGTCAGGTACTTGACGAATTAATGGCAGATTACCAGGAACGTGGGGTACAATTGGTGGAAGTTGCATCGGGCTATCGTTTTCAGACCCGGGCAGAGTTAGCCCCCGCGTTGGCCAATTTGTGGCAGGAACGCGCGCCAAAATACTCCCCTGCGCTGCTCGAAACGCTGGCAATGATTGCCTGGCGGCAGCCCGTGACACGTGGTGAAATTGAAGCGGTGCGTGGGGTTTCGGTGAGCACGCAGATCATGCGTACTTTACAGGATCGAGGCTGGGTAAAAGTGGTTGGGCAGAAGGAAGTTCCTGGGCGTCCTTCCTTGTACGCCACCACGAAAGCATTTTTAGATTATTTTTCTTTGCAGTCGGTTGACGATCTTCCTGCATTGGCGGCCCAACATCCAGAGCTAGAGGCTTTGGCCAGGGACGCTACAACGCAGACAGACGAAAGACCGGGATTAGCAGAGAATGACCAAGACACGCGAGAGCGTGACGCAACTAAGGCGATAGTGCATTGACTATGACTGAGAAGTTACAGAAAGTTTTGGCCCGCTCTGGGCACGGTTCACGCCGTGAAATTGAGCAGATGATTGCCGAAGGGCGAATCCGGGTAAATGGCCACGTGGCTCAGCTGGGCGAACGTGTGGAAGGTGATGCGGATGTACGCATTGACGGTCATAAAGTGGTCGTCAAAGACGAAGACTCGATGGTCTGTCGGGTGCTGATGTACCACAAACCTGAAGGTGAGCTGGTTACCCGTAAAGACCCGGAAGGCCGGCCCACGGTATATGACCGCCTGCCTAAGTTAAATGGGGCGCGTTGGATAGCAGTGGGGCGATTGGACGTGAATACGTCTGGGTTGTTGTTGTTCACCACGGATGGCGAGCTGGCCAACCGAATGATGCATCCGAGTCGCGAGCTTGAACGCGAATATGCGGTGCGCGTATTTGGTGAGGTAAGCCCACACCACCTGCATAATTTGCGTGGAGGCATCAAACTGGAAGATGGCCCGGCGCGCTTTAAAAAGATTGTGCCGAGCGGTGGTGAAGGGATCAACCAATGGTATCACGTGACCCTGACCGAGGGTCGTAACCGTGAAGTACGGCGTTTATGGGAATCTCAGGGGATGCAGGTGAGTCGCCTGATCCGTGTGCGTTATGGTGACGTGATGCTGGAAAAAGGCCTGGTACAGGGTGCCTGGATTGAACTGCCTTTGGATCGTGTCAACTACTTGCGCCGACTGGTGGATTTACCCAAAGAAGAACAGACCTTCGTTAACCCCGTTGATAAGAAAGACAGTCAGCGCCAACTGCAGCGCGGCCGTCGTGCTGTGCGTCGCAGTAAACACTCGCGTCCGTCGGCAAAACCCACGGCACGCTCAGCAACCGCAAGACCGATTATTGAAGATGATGTAAAACCGTCAGCGAGAGGGGCAGGCAGGCCTACCCGCAAATCAGGCTCTGCTGCTGGACATTCTCCAGCAAGACCTGCAGCGCGAGCGAACGGGAAACCGTCGGCCAAACCAACAGCAAGACCAACTGGTAAGCCCGCTGGAAAGCCTGAGAGCAGGTCTGCTCAGCGACCTGAGCCGACTGCTCAACCTAAGGGCAACCAGAAGGCTGGCTTTAAGGGGAAGAAAAAGACCCGTTCCGGCCATGGCAACTCTTCTTCCTGATTGGGCGGCCCGGCGACCGCTGATTTTGCGCGGGCCGGGGCGCCCGGATATTTGGCCATACCATGGTCGCGAGGCGCAACAAGCTCTACTGCAATTGATTGCGCGTATCCATCAACCGATGGCTGCGCGGGGTATTACTATCCAACTGGAAATTCCTGCCAACGCGTTAGACACTATCCGTTCACGTTTACCTGCGGGGGTTGAGCCGGTTGTCAGCCCCTATGCTGATATCTGGATACGTGACTGTGCGCCTTTCTACTTTAGCTCAACAGAGTCTGCAAAACGCCCCCCGGCGCTGTGCACCGATTTTAACGGCTGGGCTGGTCTGGACCCTGATTATGCGGGGGACATTCAAGCTCGCGCGCACCTCTGTCAGCGTTTTCAGTTAACTTATGAGTCATTGGACCTGGTGCTGGAAGGCGGCAGTGTGCAAACCAATGGGGCTGGGGTCATTGCTTACGTGGCAAGCGCGGTGCTTGATCCGGCAAGAAACCCGGGGTTAACCAAGGCTGCTTTTGAAGCTGTCTTACGTGAACGTTTCGGTGCAGCATCGATTATTGCCATTGAACATGGCGTGAGTTGCGATGAAACCGGAGGGCATGTGGACAACCTGCTGAGCTTTCTTAGCCCCGAGCTGGTCATGGTGTCGGCGCCTGATGATCCTGAGCATGCGGATTACGCGTTAGGTGTGCAGGTCACAGCGCAATTAGCACAGCATTTTGCCAGGCTGAATAAGCCGTTGAGTATTGTCCGTACGCCGTTACCGGCGCTCCATTTAAGCGCTGCGCAGGCGGCGAGCATTGAGCCAAGGCAAAAGGTTAAACAGCGCCCTGCGGGCATGCCGCTGACCGCAAGTTACACCAACGGTATTCGCATCGATGATATCTATATGCTGCCCCAGTTTGGGGTTGCTGAAGATGCGGTAGTGATGCAATTGCTGCAACGCCAGTGTCCCCAACTGGAGATCATCCCGGTACCTGGCAAAGCATTGCTTGCAGGAGGCGGTGGCTGGCATTGTGCCAGCCACGCTGTTGCTTAACCAGTGAGCCCCAGGGCTAGTCATACCCCGCCAGGCTTACTTCAATGCACCTGCATTTTTGACACATTATGTTGCGCACTATTGCAGACGAAAAGTGACCTCGACCTGAGCGTTAATCGTTTGCTGGCCTGGTTCAGACACATCCATCGACATGCTTTCTGCAGCCATTCTGTACATGGGTTGATGACCACCGCCGCTTTGTTCACGGATATTGATCACCGGCCCTAACTCACGCTGACTGTATTCTGCCATCAGGCTGGCTTTACGGTGGGCGTCCTCAATGGCGTTGAGCAACGCTTGTTGAGAAGCCTCTGTGGCGTCGCCGACCCGATATTGAATACTGCCCACACGGGTCACACCCTGTGCTAACGCGTAATCTATCAGATGATCAAAGTTGTCAGTTTGGCGCAAAGTGACGTCAATCTGGCGGCTCACCCGGAAGCCGTCCTGCACGGTAGTGTCGCCTTGACGCTTATACTTTGGCTGAATCGATATTTGAAACGAACGCATATCTTCACGTTTTACGTCACGTTCCTGTAGTTGGCGTAAGATAGTTGCGGTAATCTGGTCGACCTGAGTTTTCAACGGTGACAACTGATTGCCTTCCGCTTCTACCCAGAGGCTAAACTGCATGGTGTCGGGTACCACCTGGGTGCCACCCTGGCCACTGACCACAATAGTGTCAGGGGTGGAGCTGGCAGCGACCGGGGCGCTGCTGCAGGCAGTGAGTGCGAGCAAGCTGGCGGCACAGGCTAAAAAAGTTAGAGAGCGCATTGCGTCATTTCCTTGTTTCGAGTTGTAAAGCTTGTGGCTTGGAGCTTAGCTTATACCGAAAGGTTCAATCAGGGTATTCTGTACACTGGTGCAAGGACTCAACCCGTTGACCTAATGTAAAAGGATGCTGCACATATGATGAGACCATCGAAGCCACCTGAAGACCCACATGATCAGGCTGTCATCGAGCAACGCGCCGTATTTTTACTTGGCCGGCGTGAGCAAAGTGCTGCAGAGCTATCGCGCAAATTGCGCGATAAGGGTTTTGCAGCGGATGCCGTTGACGAGGTGCTGGCAAGATTACAGGAGCGCGGCTGGCAAAGTGATCAGCGGTTTGCTGAATCTATGATCCGGCAGCGCCTGGAAAGCGCCTACGGGCCGTTGAAGATTTATGCTGACATGCAACAGAAGGGAATTGACCGGAGCCTGGTGGATGACATTTTGGCGCAGAGCGAGGTTGACTGGCAGGCCCTTGCCGTGTCCCGTTACCAGCGTCGTTTCGGTACCGAACCGCCAGCGGATGAGAAAGAGAAAGCCCGTCGGCAGCGTCATCTGGCAGCCCGTGGATTCTATCCGGGCGATGTTTTTGCAGCGTGCAAAATTGCCGTCCAGGGCGACGATTGCTAAGTGTCAAATGCGAACGTCTATGGTACGCTTATCGCCATATAAATTTGGTGCAACCAGCAGATAAATTAGGACATTTTCCATGAGTATGAGTAGTGCTGAGATTCGTTCTGCGTTTTTAGATTTTTTTGCTGAGCGAGGTCATGAGATCGTGCCCAGCGGTTCGTTAATTCCCCATAACGACGACACGTTATTGTTTACCAATGCCGGTATGGTGCCGTTCAAAGATGTATTTCTGGGCACCGACAAGCGCAGCTACAGCCGTGCCACCAGCTCCCAGCGCTGCGTGCGTGCTGGTGGCAAACACAATGACTTAGAAAACGTTGGCTATACCGCACGCCACCACACCTTTTTTGAGATGCTGGGCAATTTTAGTTTTGGCGATTATTTTAAGCGCGAAGCGATTCAGTACTCATGGGCCTTTCTGACCGAAAAGCTGGGGCTGAACAAAGATAAGTTATGGGTCACCGTATTTGAAACCGATGACGAAGCTTATGCCATCTGGGCCAACGAAATTGGCGTGCCTGAAGATCGCATCAGCCGTATTGGCGAGAAAGATAATTTCTGGTCGATGGGCGACACCGGGCCTTGTGGTCCGTGCTCCGAGATTTTCTACGACCATGGTGAAGATGTTTGGGGCGGTCCTCCGGGCACCCCAGAAGAAGACGGTGACCGTTATATCGAGATCTGGAACCTGGTCTTTATGCAATACAATCGTCAGCCAGACGGTACGATGGAGCCGCTGGCCAAGCAATCCATTGACACCGGTATGGGGCTGGAGCGTATCGCCGCGATTATGCAGGGTGTGCATTCAAATTATGAGACCGACACCTTTGTCGCCTTAATCAAAGCCGCAGCTGAGCAGGTCGGTTGCAACGATCTAACCGAGCAGTCATTGCGGGTCATTGCTGATCATATTCGCTCTTGTTCATTCCTGATTGTGGATGGTGTGCTGCCTTCCAACGAAGGCCGTGGCTATGTGTTACGTCGGATTATTCGCCGAGCGGTGCGTCATGGCACCAAGCTTGGTGCCACAGAACCGTTTTTCCATAAGTTAGTTGATGCGCTGATTGCACAAATGGGTGAAGCCTATCCTGAGTTGGTGAAGAATCAGCAGCGTATTGAGCAGGCGTTACTGCAGGAAGAAGAGCAGTTTGCACGCACATTGCAGCGCGGGCTGAGCATTCTGGATGAGGCGTTACAGCAATTGAGCGGCGATACCATTCCAGGTGATGTGGCCTTTAAGCTTTATGACACCTACGGGTTCCCGCTGGATTTAACTGCGGACGTGGCACGTGAACGCAATGTTCAGGTGGACGAAGCAGGCTTTGCTGCGGCGATGGACGAGCAGCGTAAACGCGCGCAGCAGGCCTCGCAATTCACCACCGACTACACCAAGATAATGAAATCAGAGCAGGTCACTGAGTTTAGTGGTTATCAGCAAGTGGCGGAAGACACCACCATCGTCGAGCTTTTCCACGAGGGGGCGGCGGTAGATTCCTTGCCAGCAGGGCAAAGTGGTGTGGTGGTGTTAGCACGCACGCCCTTCTATGCGGAAAGCGGTGGTCAGGTCGGTGATATCGGCACCCTGAGTGTGGGTGAGGATGCCGTATTTAATGTCACCGATACTCAGTATATCGGCAAGGCGGTTGGCCATCATGGGGAAGCCACGCTGCAACTGAGTGTGGGTATGACGGTACAGGCGGCGATTGCGGTTGAACGCCGTGAAGCCATCAAGGCCAATCACTCAGCGACCCATTTAATTCACGAAGCGCTGCGTCGTGTGCTCGGCGAGCATGTAAATCAGAAAGGCTCGCTGGTAGATGCCGAGCGTCTACGCTTCGACTTCGCTCACGGAAAAGCGGTCAGCCAGGAACAATTGCGCGAGATTGAAACTCAGGTGAATGGCGAGATACGCCGTAATGTGGAGTTAACCACTGCGACCATGCCCATTGACGAGGCCAAAGCGAAAGGTGCGATGGCGCTGTTTGGTGAGAAATATGACGACCAGGTGCGAGTGGTGCAGATGGGCGAGTATTCCCTTGAGCTTTGCGGGGGCACTCACGTTCGTCGTACTGGCGACATAGGGACCTTCAGGATTCTGCAGGAAAGTGGTATCGCCTCTGGGGTACGACGCATAGAAGCGACGACAGGGGCCAGTGCAGTGCGGTATACGCTGACGCAGCAACATACCTTGCAGCAATTGGCGGAGTTGGCGAAGGCTGATCAAAATAGTCTGGTCACACGTATAGAACAATTGATAGACAAACAACGCGCCCAGGACAAGCAATTGGCTGATTTGCAACAGCAATTAAGTCAGCAGGCTGGTGCCAGCCTGATTGACCAGGTTAGCGAAATTAATGGTGTGAAAACGATTATCGCCGAGCTTCACGGCACGGAAGCTAAAGCGCTGCGTGGCATGGTTGATGATTTAAAAAATCAGCTGAATGAGGGTATTGTGGTGCTTGCTGCAGTCGACGGTGAAAAAGTTGCACTCATCGTAGGTGTGACCAAGTCATTAACTGCTAAAGTTAAAGCGGGCGAGTTGGTTAACTATATAGCGAGTCAGGTTGGTGGTAAAGGTGGTGGCCGCCCAGACATGGCGCAAGCGGGTGGAACACAGCCTGAAAATGTAAAGTCTGCACTGGATTCAGTGCCAGCGTGGTTAGCAGATAGATTGTGAATCTGAACGTTATTTGATCACTTTTGTCTGTGTTTTTGGCCGCGATCGCAAGAGTAACGTCCGGACTTCATGTTAGCTGTGTTATCCTGTAACGGCTATTCAAGGCTGGTAACCGAAGGTGTAGCACGTCATGGCTCTATATGCGGTTTGATATAGTGCTATTCAAAGTAAGGCTGGTAGTATGCGAGTGCACTTAGCGATATTCGCTTGGAGTAGTTGGATACTGGGAATAAGTATTGAAGGAGCAGACGAATGTTGATCTTAACCCGCCGCGTAGGTGAAACCCTGATGATCGGTGACGATGTCACTGTGACTGTATTAGGGGTCAAAGGTAATCAAGTTCGAATTGGAGTTAACGCACCGAAGGATGTCTCGGTACACCGGGAAGAGATTTATATGCGCATCCAGGCGGAGAAGGGTGAAAGCCCGAGTGACTCAGACGAATAACAACAAAAAAGCTGGCGTTTGCCAGCTTTTTTGTTGGTTTGCGCAGGATATTTGCTCGAATTGACTAAATATACTGCAATCGGGTCAGGGGGTGGCAAAAAGCGTTTGACATATTTTCGCAAGTCGCTATCATTCTGCCCCATCAGGTCGCGGTGAGGTGGCCGAGCGGCTGAAGGCGCTCCCCTGCTAAGGGAGTATGGGGTTTATAGCCTCATCGAGGGTTCGAATCCCTCCCTCACCGCCATTTATTTTAACTTAGTGTCTCTTTGCAGCGCGGGGCTAAAATAACTGGCAGACTGTAGAGTTTGATAAGCATCAGCGAATCAAACTCGGGCTATTAAGTGCTGAGTCTCAGCATGGCATAGCTAATTAGATATAACGACGCGCTCGTAGCTCAGCTGGATAGAGTACCTGGCTACGAACCAGGCGGTCGGAGGTTCGAATCCTCCCGAGCGCGCCATTTATCTAATGTTCCATCGTTACAATGTGTCTTCACAGACTTTCAGACAGCGCGCTCGTAGCTCAGCTGGATAGAGTACCTGGCTACGAACCAGGCGGTCGGAGGTTCGAATCCTCCCGAGCGCGCCATTTCTGCAAACCTCTCTTTTGTACCGAATTTATACTTCCCTATTGTTCCCTTATGATTCGCCAATGCTCAAATTCTAGCAATGCTGATGGCAGCGACTCGCAATTGCTCTGAGGCCATTGCCCGGGCGGTTAATTGATGAACAAAATCGACATCGCTTATGCCTGATATTCACCCCGCTAGCCTCCAAAACTTCAACGTTTCAACTATAGTAGGGTATGATTAACAACTTGCTAACCTTAGGCTAGGATTTTACATGAATGCAATGCTTGCGGATGCCGTCATCTTAATGGCGATAGGCATGGCCACTGTATTTACTTTTCTGCTCGTGTTAACTGCATGCGTCACGCTGCTCACACGACTCACAGCCGACCCTGCGGTAGCAACAGCGCCCGCAAAGGCGGCGGCGACCAATCAACCTGATGCAGCCCAAATGGCAGCCATATCATCAGCGATTGCACAGTACCGTAAGTCTCGCTAGCCTTCACCCACCGAATTCAGGAGTCACTTCATGAGCAAGCCGCTTTATCTTACCGACGTCGTCTTGCGTGATGCACATCAGTCATTGCTGGCCACGCGCTTTCGCATTGATGATATGTTACCGATAGCAGAAAAATTAGATCAGGTGGGCTTCTGGTCGCTGGAATCCTGGGGCGGTGCCACCTTCGATAGCTGTATACGCTATCTCGGGGAAGACCCATGGGACCGTATTCGGGCGTTTAAAAATGCCATGCCCAATACCCCGCAGCAAATGCTCCTGCGCGGACAAAACCTGCTGGGCTATCGCCATTATGCAGATGATGTAGTTGAGCGCTTCGTGGAGCGGGCGAAAACCAATGGCGTCGATGTGTTTCGTATCTTTGATGCAATGAATGATATGCGCAACCTGCAAACCGCGGTGAAGGCCACCATTGCTAACGAAGGCCACGCCCAGGGCACCTTGTCCTATACCGTTAGCCCGGTGCACACCATCGCGACCTGGGTGGATATGGCGAAAGAACTCGAAGATATGGGTTGCCATTCGATTTGCATTAAGGATATGGCCGGGCTACTCCGCCCCTATGAGTGTGAATCCTTGATTAAAGCGCTGCGTAGCGCCATTGACTTGCCGATCACCATGCAATGCCATGCAACCACAGGGTTAAGTACCGCAACCTATCAGAAAGCGATAGACGCCGGTATTGATATGCTCGACACCGCAGTGTCCTCAATGAGTATGACCTATGGCCATACCGCTACAGAGACTGTCGTTGCGATGGTGCAAGGCACCGAGCGTGACACCGGCCTTGACCTTGAACTGCTGGAAGAGATCGCCACTTACTTTCGTGGTATTCGTAAAAAATATGCCCAGTTTGAAGGATCGCTGAAAGGTGTCGATGCGCGGATATTATTGGCGCAGGTGCCTGGTGGCATGCTCACCAACATGGAAGGGCAGCTCAAAGAGCAGGGCGCACTGGACAAGTTTGATGAAGTGCTGAAAGAAATCCCGGCGGTGCGCAAAGATTTGGGTTATATCCCTTTGGTCACGCCGACCTCACAAATTGTCGGTACCCAGGCGGTACTTAACGTGCTGACCGGTGAGCGCTATAAGTCGATTTCAAAAGAAACCGCTGCAGTGTTACGCGGTGATTACGGAAAAACCGCGGCGCCAGTAGATCAAGCCTTACAGAAGCGGGTTTTAGAAGGTGCGGAGCCGACCACATGTCGTCCTGCAGACAACATTAAGCCGGAAATGGATACCTTAACAGAAGCGCTGAAGAGTAAGGCGAAGGAGCAGGATATCAAGCTTGCAGATGAGCTTGAGGATGACGTACTGACCTATGCATTATTCCCTGACGTAGGCCTTAAATTCCTGAAAAACCGTGGTAACCCAGACGCGTTTGAGCCTGCCCCAGGTGATGTGGAAGCGCCACAACAAGCGGCTAAAGCGCCGGCAAAAGCCGAGCAAAGCAAAACTGGTGGGGTTGAGAGTTACGACGTTAACGTTGATGGTAAGGTCTTCTCAGTAAAGGTTGGCCCCGACGGCAGTCTTGCCGCCAGTGAAAAAGTCGCTGATGACGCTAAAACACAAAAAGACACCACGAGCGCTGCAACTGATGATTCTGTTGGTTCCGGCGACGAAGAGATTATTACCGCGCCCCTTGCCGGTAATATGTGGAAGCACAAGATGAAGGTGGGCGACAAGGTTGCTGAAGGCGATGTGTTAGTGATTCTTGAAGCGATGAAAATGGAAACCGAGATTCGCGCAGAAAAGGCCGGTGTGGTATCACGCCTGATCGCCAAAGAGGGTGATAGTGTGCAAGTGGGCGATGAGCTCGTCGCAGTAAAAGGAGCTTAACGTGGAAGATTTGCAAACCCTGTGGGCAAGCACCGGGGTCGCTAACCTTGAGTGGGGTATGTTGCTCATGGTGGCAGTCGGTGGCCTGCTTATTTACCTCGCCATCAAACATAAGTTCGAGCCGTTGTTGTTGCTGCCTATTGGTTTTGGCGCGATCCTCGCAAATATTCCCCTGGCGGGCATGGCCGAGCCTGGTGGGTTGTTGTATTACATCTACGAGATAGGTATTAGCACCGGTATTTTTCCGCTGCTAATTTTCCTTGGTGTGGGGGCAATGACCGACTTTAGTGCGGTGTTAGGCAACCCCAAGATGCTAATTTTAGGGGCCGCCGCCCAGTTCGGAATTTTTGCCACGCTGATTGGTGCCATTGCACTGAACTGGGTGCCAGGCATGGAGTTTACCCTTGAACAGGCCGCAGCTATTGCGATTATTGGTGGGGCCGATGGTCCGACAGCAATTTATCTGTCATCGCAAATCGCCCCAGAGCTGCTTGGTGCCATCGCGGTTGCTGCGTACTCTTACATGGCTCTGGTTCCGGTCATTCAGCCGCCTATCATGCGCTTGTTTACCACCAAAGCAGAACGCCAAATCAAGATGCAGCAACTCAAGCCCGTGTCGAAGAAAGCGAAAATTCTGTTTCCTTTGATGGTGCTTATTCTCACTGCGTTCTTGCTACCAACTGCGGCTCCACTGGTGGGGATGCTGTGCTTAGGTAACCTGTTACGTGAGTCTGGGGTGGTCGACCGCTTAAGTAATGCGGCACAGAATGAAATTATCAATGTGGTGACGATTTTCCTTGGGCTTGCCGTTGGTGCGCAGCTCTCTGCCGGTTCGTTCCTCAATGTGCAAACCTTAGGGATTCTGCTGCTCGGTGCGGCGGCGTTTGTGATTGGCACCGCGTCAGGCGTGCTGATGGCGAAATTAATGAATCTGCTCAGCAAAGACCCGATTAATCCGTTAATTGGTGCTGCAGGGGTATCCGCGGTGCCGATGGCGGCGCGGGTCGTTAATAAAGAAGGTCTTGCCGCGAATCCACAGAACTTCCTGCTGATGCATGCCATGGGTCCGAATGTGGCCGGTGTGCTTGGTTCTGCGGTGGCTGCAGGTATTCTGCTGGCGTTGGTTACTTAATTATCTGGCGTGCTCTCAGCCTCTGTCTGGCGACCCTGTCGCTGCAGAGGCTGAGCGTTTCACAGCTGGCATTAGGTTATCCACCACATCAGTGTATAAAACGCGGCAATCACCGCACTCACCACCAGGATATAGATAAACCCTTGCTTACCATCACGAACCCGATGACCGTTTGCGGTTAGATAGATCATCCACAGCAAACATAAGACAACGGGGATTAAGAAAAGTAAACGGATCATGAATGAGCTCCAGTTGAGTGAGTGGACGAGGACGAGTCGTCGTTACCTGGTTTGCGGCTGGTTTTGACCATTGCAGCGAAGTCATCTGCCGCCTGACCTGCCTGCTGTAATAATTTGTCCAGGCCGCCAATCAAATCCGCGACCGTTGCAATATCACTGGTTTTCATCGCTTCTTCAAGCTTACTGGCTTTCTTTTCCAGGGCAATCAGCCCAAGGTTTGCCGAAGCGCCTTTTAACGAATGAAAGTAACGGCGCGCGTCTTCGTGCTTGCCTCTGGTAATAAAGTCAGACACTTTTAACGCGCTTTGCTGGTAACTTTCAACCAGCTTACCCACCAACTTAATATATAAATCGGCATTGTGATTCAACCGCGCCAACGCTGGGGCAAAATCTATCCCTTTAACCTGCGGATATTTGTGCTGCTGGTTACCGCTAGCGCGCAGGGGTTCAGGGGGCTGCGGTTTCGCTGTATAGGGCCCAGGTACTGCCCATTTTGCTATCTGGCTTAGGAGCAGTGCTTCATCGATAGGTTTTGGAATGTGCCCCTGCATGCCTGCTGCCAGCGAACGCTCGGCATCACCAGACATCGCATTCGCGGTCATTGCAACAATGGGCAACTGTTGATAGCTAAATGACTGACGGATGGTCTCGGCGGCCCGGTATCCGTCCATCACCGGCATCTGGATATCCATCAACACCAGTGCGTAGGCTTTCTCATTCACCTTTTGCACTGCAATTTCACCATTTTCGGCGATATCCACCTGAAAACCATGGCCGCGCAACAGCTCCATCGCCACATGTTGATTAATCTCATTATCTTCTACGACTAACAGAGGTGCATTGTGTAACGATGACGGAACTTGTTCAGAGGCCTTTGTCTTATCCTTTGTTGCTGCCTTACCTGTGTCAGAGCCGCGCTGCTCGTCACCATAGGCTGCGCTGTGTAATACCCGGGCGAGGGTGGCGGTGGTATAAGGCTTGGTAATAAAATCTGCAGCGCCGACCAGTTTAGCTTTTTCGGCCAGTTCTTCGGCGTAATAGCCGGTCGCCAGGATCGCTTTCGGCTGATGCTTGGGTGATAAGGTGGCCTGTATGGCTTCCACCAGCTCTAAGCCGTCAAGGCCAGGTAAACGCCAGTCGATCAGCGCCAGTTGATAGGGGGCACCCTCTGCTTCCGCCTGTTGCAGAATTTCTAGTGCCTGCTCACCGCTGCGCGCGACTTTTGCGTCCATATTGTAGGAGCGTAGTAGCTCATACAACATTTCCCGGGTACTTAAATTATCGTCCACCGCCAGAATACGTACATTGGCGAGACGCTCCAGTAGCACCTGGTGATGGCTAGCGTCCTGATGAGGCTGCAAGGGCAGCGCAATTTCCACATAAAACGTGGAGCCCTGACCCGCAGCGCTAATCACCCCAAGGTCGCCATGCATAAGCTTGATTAAACGCTGTGAAATGGTCAGCCCAAGACCGGTCCCACCAAATTTGCGGGTGGTCGAGGTGTCTGCCTGAGTAAAGGCCTGGAATAGATTGGCGCGCTGCTGCTCGTCCATGCCGATGCCGGTATCAGTCACCGAAATACGCAGCCAGACCTTCTCCTCGCTTTGTTCAAGTAAGGTGCAGGACACATTGATTTCGCCTTCTTCGGTAAACTTTATTGCGTTACTCACCAGATTCACCAGCACTTGATTAAGGCGCATGGGGTCGCCAATCAGCATGGTGGGTATGTTGGAGGGCAAGTTGATAATGAATTCGAGATCTTTGTCGTACGCCTTATAGGCAAACATATCAGCCAGTGTGCTGAGCACCTCATCGAGGTCAAATGGGATATGTTCAATGCTCAGCTTATTGGCTTCAATTTTCGAGAAATCGAGAATATCGTTGATCACCCCAAGCAAAGCATTGGAGGAGGAGTTAATCACTTTAAGGTAACGCTGTTGCTTAGCTGAAAGTTCGGTTTTCAACGCCAGATTTGCCATCCCGACGATGGCGTTAATTGGGGTGCGGATCTCATGGCTCATATTGGCGAGGAAATCACTTTTCGACTGGTTGGCAAGCTCGGCGGCTTCTTTTGCGGCTGCCATCTCCACCGTAGCAGCCTTGATAGTTGAAATATCATAATAGCTACCCAGCACGCCAATCAGTTCATTGTCGTCGTTGTATAACGGGGCGCTGGCATGCTCGACCCAGCGTGGGTGATCCGCATGGGCACCAAGGTGCAGCTTGAGCTCGGTGCTGGTGCAGGCTTTTTGTCCATCAAGGGTGGCCTGGTCACGTTCCAGTAGTTCCGGGTTCGCCGCTAGCGCTTTGAGATCGTCC
This sequence comes from Idiomarina sp., assembly GCA_020832105.1. Lineage (GTDB taxonomy): Bacteria > Pseudomonadota > Gammaproteobacteria > Enterobacterales > Alteromonadaceae > Aliidiomarina. The sequence goes on along the minus strand of JAFIFH010000011.1, from coordinate 9,174 downwards.
GCTGACAGCTCGGTGTCGGGTTCGAGGTTTTTAATCGCAAAGTCATCGAGAAAGGCGCGATTAGCACCCACTAAACGTAAATCGGTATCGCGCCAGTACACGCGGTTTGGCAGGTCGTTAAAGACCTGGCGTAAAACGTGGGAGCTGTCCGCATTCATTTGCCCGCTATCTGCACTGGCTGCGGGCTTACCGCTGACGGCATAGGTCAAAGCGACAAGTACAGCAATGGGAATGGCTATCCAATAGCCCGGTAAAAAAACGATAAAAAGCACTAAGAATATAGTTAACCACCAGAGGTGGACATGCAATATACTCAGCCGATTGGGCTTGAATAAAACCTTCAAGATGAACTCCCTGCGCTGTATTTTATTGTTGAATATGGCACACTAGCCGCATCATAGCAGGAATTGTATAGGAATTGCTTTGTCGATGAATTTAACTGCACGACTCGACGCGTTAAGTCAGGGCCAGCATGCGTCCGCGCTGGTTGGGATTAACCGAGGTGTCGAGCGTGAAGCTTTGCGCATTACCGCCAACGGCCAACTTGCGCAAACGATGCACCCGGATGCACTAGGGGCGACGCTGACGCATCCGTTAATTACCACGGATTATGCTGAGTCGCTGATGGAGTTTATTACGCCAGTTGCGCGCTCGGTGCGTGACACCTTGACCCAGCTGCGTGATTTGCATCGTTTTACCTACCGACATATTGGTGACGAGCTGCTTTGGCCGTTGAGCATGCCATGCTATGTCAGCGAGCCTGAAGATATTCAGATTGCTGATTTTGGCGTGTCCCATGTGGGGCGAATGAAGAAAAGCTATCGGCAGGGGTTAACCCATCGCTATGGTGCGGTGATGCAGACCATTGCCGGCGTTCACTACAACTTTTCGGTGCCGGATACGCTGTGGCAAGAACTTGCAGAGCAGGACCACACCGAAAACAGCTGTGAGTACCGTTCTGACAAGTACTTTGCACTGATCCGTAACTTTCTTAAGACAGCCTGGGTGGTGCCTTACTTCTTTGGTGCTTCGCCGGTGGTCTGTCACTCTTTCGTGCGCTATAGCCCAGGCGATGTGGACCTTGAAGAGTTTGGTGGCGGGATGCTGTATCGCCCTTACGCGACTTCGTTGCGCATGAGTGATTTGGGTTACACCAATAAAGAGCAGGCTGACCTGCAGATCTCTTACAACTCGACTCAGCAATATATTGATGGCTTGCGCCGAGCGGTGTCGACGCCCTCTCAGCGTTTTGCAAAAATTGGTGATAAAGACGAGAACGGTGAATACAAGCAACTGAATAGTAATATTCTGCAAATCGAAAACGAATTTTATTCCGCGATTAGGCCAAAGCGCACAGCGCACTCCGGTGAAACACCAACCCAGGCACTAGAGCGTGGTGGCGTTGAGTATATTGAAATTCGAGCTTTAGATGTAAACCCATTTACCCCGGTGGGGATTACTGCAGAGCAAATGTTGTTTCTGGATTTACTGCTGATGCATTGCCTGTTAAGCGACAGCCCTGAGATGAGCTGGGACGAGCAACAGGTCGCAACGCGGAACCTGACCCGAGTGGTGTTAGATGGCCGCGACTCACGTCTACGGTTAACGGATGGCGAGAGGCTGGTGCCTTTGCGCAGCTTACTTAAAGATTTGTTCAAGGCGCTGGAACGCATTGCTGTCCTGATGGACAATGCCCATGGCGGTGATGCGTATCAATGCGTGTTGGCAACCCTGGCTAAACAAATCGACAATCCGGAGCAGACCCTGTCTGGTCAGCTTATTCGCGATATGCGCCAGGCCCAGCAGCGCGGTCAGGGCTTTGCGATGAATTTAGCGAACCTGTATCGCGAGCAGTTGTACAAAGAGCCGCTTGAGTATTATGCAGAGGATGAGCTTGAAGCATTAGCGAAGCGCTCGCTGCAGCAATTGTCGGAAGTGGAAGATGCGCAGCAAGGGACCTTTGATGACTATTTGTCGGCGTACTTTGAAGCTGCATTAGAGAAAAAAAACGCGCCTAAGTAGGCGCGTGAAGTGGATGTAGTCCAGGGGAAGACCAATCATGTTTAAATCTCTTACTTACTCAGAGAGCACGCTCGACGATAAGTTCCAAGCTAGAAGAAAAAATTCTAAAAAATTATCAATTATTAGCTTAGCCCTTGTTTCTACTCTGTTTTTAGCTGGTTGCAGTACTGCGCCACCGAAAGACCCTGAGAATATCTGCAATATTTTTGAAGAACGTCGTGATTGGTGGCGAGCGTCGAAAGCGATGCGAGACGAGTGGGGCGTACCTATTCATGTACCTATGGCGATGATGTATCAGGAAAGCTCATTTCGTTCCCGTGCATTACCGCCGCGTAAATATGCCCTTGGCTTTATTCCCTGGGGGCGTGTGTCCGACGCTTACGGTTACGCACAAGCGAAGACCATGACTTGGGACGACTATATCCGCGAAACCGGCAATCGTCGCGCACGGCGTGACAATTTTGCTGATGCCATTGATTTTATGGGCTGGTTTCTCAGTAAAAGCCACCAAATTAACGGTGTCTCAAAGTGGGACGCTTACGCTCAGTACCTCAACTACCATGAAGGTTGGGGTGGCTACCAACGTCGCACCTACCTGCAAAAGCAATGGTTAGTAGACGTGTCCCGGCGCGTTGACCAACGCTCCAACACCTATGCCAACCAACTGCGTAGCTGCGAAGAACGCCTCAACCGCGGCTGGCTACGCCGCCTGCTGTTCGGTTAATCAACGCCGAACGCGCGCAGGCAGGACTGGCTCTGGACGCTTCCGGGCGCTGGAGATTGGCGTAGGTCAGGCTCTGCCTGACGCAAGGCGATGTATAAAGTCAGGCGGAGCCAGACCTACGCTGAATAGCAAGGCGAGCAGGTTGGCGCTTGGTGCAGCGCGCCGCGGTGGCGGATAGCAAGGAGAGCAGGGTGGCGTGTGGTAGGAGCGTAGCGGGGGCGTGTATACCTTTGGCGGGGTGTCGGCAGCAGGGATGCTGCCGAACAAGCCTACAGGGACGTACTTGCGGCGTCCCCGACAAGGGTATACCCGACACCGCGAAAGCGCATACCCCACGCCGACCCTTCAGCCAAAGCTGACCCGCCAGCGAATGCCGACGGGTCAGTGAAGCCCGGATTAACGCCCCGGGAACATGCCTGGGGGCATTTTGCCGCCCATTTGGCGCATCATTTTTTGCATGCCGCCGCCTTTCATCTTCTTCATCATTTTTTGCATCTGGGTGAACTGCTTAAGCATCTTATTGACGTCCTGCACTTGCGTACCCGAGCCTGCTGCGATGCGGCGCTTACGTGAGCCTTTGATCAGATCCGGATGCTGGCGCTCTTTTGGTGTCATTGAATTGATCATGGCCTCCATGCGCGTGGTCATACTGTCGTCAAGCTGACCCTGCAGCTGGCCTTTCATCTGGCCCATACCTGGCATCTTGTCGAGCATGCCCATCATGCCGCCCATGCTTTTCATTTGTTGTAGCTGGTCACGGAAATCTTCAAGGCTGAACTTGCCACTTTTCATCACCTTCTTGGCGACTTGCTCTGCTTTTTTGCGATCGACCTTGGTTTCAACTTCTTCGATTAACGACAGCACATCGCCCATGCCGAGAATCCGTGACGCAATCCGGTCCGGGTGGAAGGGTTCTAACGCATCGTTTTTCTCGCCGACACCGAGAAATTTAATCGGTTTGCCAGTGATATGACGAATCGACAGCGCCGCACCACCGCGGGCATCACCGTCGGTCTTGGTAAGAATTACCCCGGTTAGCGGTAGCGCTTCATTGAAGGCGCGCGCAGTATTGGCGGCATCCTGACCGGTCATGGCGTCAACCACGAACAAGGTTTCAATGGGATTGATTGCTTTTTGTAAGCGACCAATCTCATCCATCATCGCTTCGTCAATGGCCAGGCGACCGGCGGTATCCACCAGCACCACGTCGATAAACTGTTTACGCGCCTGACTAATTGCATTAGTGGCAATATCAATGGGGTCCTGGTCTACGTTGGACGGGAAAAAGACAACGTCTACTTCCTGAGCCAGGGTTTCCAGCTGTTTAATCGCGGCAGGGCGATAAATATCCGCACTCACCACCATGACTTTTTTCTTATGCTTTTCTTTTAAATGACGCGCAAGCTTGCCGACACTGGTGGTTTTACCAGCACCTTGCAGGCCAGCCATCATGATCACTGCAGGTGGCTGAGTGGCCAGGTTGAGCGGCACGTTGGCCTCGCCCATGGCGACTTCCAGCTCTTCACGCACAATCTTGATGAAGACCTGACCCGGATTCAGGTTTTTATTAACCTCGGTACCAACCGCGCGCTCTTTAACGCTCTTAATAAACTCTTTGACCACGGGTAGCGCGACGTCAGCTTCGAGTAGCGCCATCCGTACTTCACGTAGCGTGTCTTTGATATTGTCTTCGGTGAGGCGCCCGCGTCCGCCGATATTGCGCAGGCTTTGCGATAAGCGTTCACTTAAATTGTCGAACATATTGCCTTCCTGTGGGAAAAGTTTGCGATATCATAACGCAAATAGTTTACGCTATTATACCGTAATAAGGTTGGGTTTGGCGATGTTGCGCAGTATACTCAACTCGGTTTATGGATTCCCATTTTAATCATAGGCTTACTAAACAAGGCTCAGGCGCACGATGATTACATTTCTGCTGATGATCACTTTCCTCAGCTACGGCCTGGCGGTCGTTTTTACCGGTCAGCGCTTTGCCACAAATGAACGCTGGGGACAGCGTCGTGTGTTGCTGAGTAGCTCAGTTGCTGTGGCGGCACATGTGCTGGTGACTGGATTAGTGCTCAATGAAACCGGGTTTCAACGCTTCAATATTGCCACCACGCTGGTGATTATATCTGCCTTGTTATCGGTGCTTAACCTGTCCCGTGGCAATCGCCCGGAGGCAGTGTTGCTGCGCCCGGTCATTTTTACGTTTGCCATTCTCAGCCTGGTCATTGTTGCGATTACGCCGCTGACCGCAGGGCGTCCGATTACCGTACAGCCTGGTGTTACCCTACATGTCGCACTTTCGCTCCTGGCGTTCAGCGTACTTGCCCTGGCAGCTTTGTATTCAGTGCAGCTGTTGTACGTGAATCATTTGCTGAAGAAGCGCAAAGCGAAAGCTCTGAGTGAGAATTTGCCACCTTTGATGACAGTAGAAAATTACTTTTTCAAACTGCTGACTATAGGCACCGGAATTTTGACCTTGGCCATCGCCACTGGGTTCTTGTTTTTAGAGAATATGTTTGCCGCCGGACAGATGCATAAAACCATACTGAGTATTGTGGCCTGGCTGACGTTTAATAGTATTCTGATTGTTCACTACTGGCGTGGTGTACGCGGCAAGCCTGCGGTTACTATCACGCTGATCGCAAGTTTTATTTTGATTCTGGCATATTACGGTAGTCGTTTCGTACGTGATGTCATCATTGGTTGATGCGCACAGATAATGCTACGATTAACATTCTTGCAACTCTATAGGAAACCCTCTTGGACGACATAGCTACGAGTACGCTATTTATTGTATTAGCGTTACTTATATTAATCTCCGCGTATTTTTCAGGGACTGAAACGGGGATGGTTTCGGTCAACCGTTATAAGCTTCGCCATTTAGCACAAAGCGGAGACCGCGGTGCCAAGCGTGTCAGCAAGCTGTTGGATCGTCCTGATCGCCTGATTGGTCTAATCCTGATCGGCAATAACCTGGTCAATATCCTCGCCTCCGCCATCGCCACTATCATCGGCTTGCGCCTGTTTGGTGATGCCGGTATTGCCGTGGCGACCGTCGTATTGACGCTGGTCATTCTAATTTTCGCAGAAGTCACACCTAAGACAATTGCCGCGCTGAACCCGGAACGGGTGGCGATGCCTAGCTCCATCGTGTTGACCATATTAATGAAGATCATGCTGCCGCTGGTCATCTCCATTAACTTTATTACCAACAACATGATGCGTTTATTCGGCGTGAACCCGACCGAACAGCAAAAAGACTCATTGAGTGCTGATGAACTGCGCACCATTGTTAACGAGGCTGGGTCGCTGATTCCGTCGCGCCACCAGGACATGTTGGTGAGCGTACTGGATCTTGAAAAGGTCACCGTGGACGACATCATGATTCCGCGCAATGAGATTATCGCCATTGATATCAATGTCGAGTGGTCCGCATTGATGAAACAACTGATGACCATGCAGCACACCCGTATCGTGCTCTACCGCAACCAAATTGATGACGCCATCGGCTTTTTGCATGCCCGGGACATGATGCGCTTAGTGACCCGTTATCAGGCTGAGCCAGATAAAGCGTCTTTGGTGCGCGCAGCCCGTGACATCTATTTTATTCCCGAAGGCACGCCGCTTAACGTGCAGTTAGTGAAATTTCAGCGCAATAAAGAACGCATTGGTCTGGTGGTCGATGAATACGGCGATATTCAGGGCCTGGTGACCTTAGAAGATATTCTTGAGGAAATTGTCGGTGATTTCACCACCACCATTACCGGTACCACCAGTGACCACGTTCAGCTCGAAGCCGATGGTAGCTATTTAATTGACGGCACCACCAACCTGCGTGAACTGAACAAAGATCTTAACTGGAACTTTCCAACCGACGGCCCGAAAACCATCAACGGCCTGATTATCGAAACCTTTGGCGACATCCCCGAGCACCCCATGTGCCTGGTCGTCGGCCCATACCGCATCGAAGTCAGCGAAGTCGACAACAACATGGTCAAAACCGTCCGCGTCCTCCCCGCCAAACGCAAGCGCAAAAAGCCCGCCTAACCGCGGGTGTGGACGTTAGTTGGGGCAGGGTTCGGGGATTGGTAGCTTCCGGCTGCTGGGGTATTGGCCTTACCAGGACGCCGCAAGTACATCCATGTAGGCTTGTTCGGCAGCATCCCTGCTGCCGACACCTGGCAACACCAATACCCCATCCGCCTCGCGCCACCATCGACTATCCATTCGCCAACTAACGACCCAACCTTCTGCTCTGGCGGCCTTACGAACGTTTAGCCAGGCTGGATAAGGCAGCCTGGTGGGCAGGGGCGCAGGCGCGAGGGGGGGGAGGTAGCGTTGCTTTGACGGGCGTCGAGCGCATGGATGTATTTACGGCGTCCCGACAAAGCCGTAGGTCAGGCTGCGCCTGGCCCCGCCCAATTGTTGAACCTCAGGCGCCGCCTGACCTACGGCAAACCCCATCCGTCGAAGCGGAAGCGAACGCATAGCCAGGCCCCGCAACGCGGTTTTACCTTGCAATTGGCGGGGAAATGCGTACAATTGGCGCGCTTCCTGACTTCGGTTGGGAGGTTTTCTTTATCCTTAAAAAACATTCATTAACATTGTAGAGGACGGTATGGTAACCATTCGCTTACAACGTGGCGGCGCTAAGAAGCGCCCATTCTACCAGATGGTTGTTACCGACAGCCGCAACGCCCGTGACGGTCGTTTTATTGAGAATGTCGGTTTCTTTAACCCGGTAGCACGTGGTCGAGAAGAAAAATTGCGCGTTGATTTAGGACGTGTGGAGCACTGGGTTGGCCAGGGCGCACAGTTGTCTGATCGCGTATCAAAATTAGTTAAAGACGCAAACAAAGCAGCTGCGTAACTTTACTGATTTCTTAACGGTTCTGGAGTAAACATGAGCGACAACAATCCCGTCATTTTAGGCACTTTAGGTGCAGTTTATGGCATTAAGGGCTGGTTGAAGGTCAATAGTTTTACTGATCAGGCCGAAGGTATTTTCGAATACCAACCCTGGCTGATAGGCCAGGAGGGGAATTGGCAGGATGTGAATGTCGCGCAATGGCGCTGGCATAACAAAGGGCTGATTGCCAAGTTTGCGAATATTGACGACCGCGAAGCTGCACAGCAGTTGGTGGGTCGCCAAATCGCGGTTTCGGCAGATAAATTGCCGGAGCTACCGGAAGACGAGTTTTACTGGCGTGACCTTGTTGGTTTGCAGGTGGTTAACACCGAGAACTATGACATGGGCACGGTGAGCCAGATGCTACCAACGGTGTCGAATGACGTCCTGGTAGTGAAGGCGAACAGCAAAGATGCCTTTGGAAAGCGGGAGCGATTGATTCCGTTCATCCAGTCACAATATGTGGTTGCGGTGAATATGGAAGAAAAACGCATTACCGTGGACTGGCCTGCGGACTTTTAAATGGCCGCGAGTTTACAGGTTGGGGTGGTCAGTTTATTCCCTGACATGTTTGAGGCAATTACCCATTATGGCGTAACCCGCCGTGCGGTAGAGCAGAACCTGCTCAGTGTACAGACGTGGAATCCTCGTGATTTTACCGAAGACAAACACCGCACTGTTGACGACCGGCCTTACGGCGGTGGTCCGGGTATGTTGATGATGGTTGAACCGCTTCGAGCGGCGATTGCTGCAGCAAAACAAGGGGTCGGTGAAGGTGCACGGGTTATTTACCTGTCACCGCAAGGGCGCAAGCTAGACCAAAGCGGCGTGTTGGAACTGAGTCAGTACGATAAACTGGTGTTAGTTGCAGGGCGTTACGAAGGCATTGATGAGCGGGTCATTGAATCTGACATTGATGAAGAGTGGTCAATAGGCGACTTTGTATTAAGTGGTGGTGAATTACCAGCAATGGTGATGATTGATACCCTCGCACGTCAAGTGCCAGGTGTATTAGGTCATCAGGCGTCAGCAACGGAAGATTCTTTCGTCGATGGCATGCTCGATTGTCCACACTATACCCGCCCTGAAGTGTTGGACGGTAAACAGGTTCCACCAGTATTACTGAGTGGAAACCACGAAAAAATTCGTCAATGGCGATTGCAGCAGGCTCTTGGTAGAACCTGGTTGCGTCGACCTGAACTTTTAAACAACCTAGCTCTGACTGACGAGCAACAGCGATTACTGAATGCCTTCATTGAAGCGCATCAGGATGGCGCTGAGTAACGGGCAGTGTAATTCTAGGAAGAGAGATTATCATGGCTAAAGTTAATCAGAATATTATTAAGCAGCTTGAAGACGAGCAGCTTAAGCAAGATTTACCGGAGTTTGCTCCGGGTGATACCGTTGTGGTGAATGTTAAGGTTAAAGAAGGTACCCGTGAGCGTTTACAGGCCTTTGAAGGCGTTGTAATTCGCAAGCGTAACCGTGGTCTGCACAGTGCATTCACGGT